>JBGAOI010000896.1:0-3368 GCA_044221885.1 Polyangium sp. (in: bacteria) | reverse complement strand
ATGTGCGTCTTCACAAGGGCCCACAACTCGTGCACGAAGTGAATCCTTATGACGCGACGGCGGCAACGTTGAAGGGCCTCGACCTTGCTGATTCGCCATCGAGTCCGCCGCTCGGAGCCGCAGAACCGCGCGATGATTCGTTGGTGTACGAAGCAAAAATGATGAGTTCCCTGACCGGACAAACCAAGTCGTTTCACGTATTGCTGAGTGACGAGCGGGGCAAAGACAATCGAATTCCGCCCAAAGGATTTCGCGTTGCCGAGGCGAACAAGCGCATCGCGGATCCAGTTTGGCAAGGCGCACCGGATCCGAACTACTTCACGGCTGCCGAATACGCCGGTGGATTCGATCAAATCAACTTGACGCTGCCCGCTGGCGCTACGCGGGTGGACGTGCGGGTGTATTATCAAACGACGAGCCGCGAATACGCGGAATTCTTGCGGGACGAGATCAATGGCACGGCGACATCGTTGGCGAGCCCCACGCCATCGGGCGAACAAAAAGCGTACATTGCCCAAACCGATCCGTTTTTCTCGCAACTCGCAGCCTGGGGCGACACGATTTGGCAATTGTGGATGCACAACAAGGATGTTCCTGGGGCTGCACCCATTGAAATGGCACATGCGACGCTCTTGCTCCACGACGTTTGCCAAGACGCGGGCGTCGTCAACGGAACACCATGTGACGATGGCAATGCGTGCACGACGGGTGAAACATGCGTCAATGGCGCCTGCACGGGCGGCACCGCGGTCACGTGCAATGATGGAAATGTTTGCACCGACGATACGTGTGAGCCAACGCAGGGATGTACGTTTCAGGCGAATTCGGCAAGTTGCGACGATAACGATGTTTGCACCTTGAACGATACGTGTGCCTACGGCGCGTGTACAGGAAAAACGAAACCTTGCGTGGATGGAAATGCGTGCACGACGGATACGTGTGACCCTCAAATTGGTTGCGTCTTTGAACCGATTGACAATTGCGGAACCGGTGGCGCAGGCGGCTCGATGACGTCGTCGTCCTCCAGCAGCTCGAATGGTCAAGCAGGGTCCAATGCAGGCGGCGCAGGCGTCGGAGGTTCGGGTGGTCAAACCAGTTCCGGAGGGTCGGGCGGTTCGCCTGGAAATGACGAAAGTTGCAGTTGTCGAATGGTGGGCAGTGAAAAACGTGGAAATGCTCCCGTGGCTCTTTTATTAGCGCTGCTCGGTTTGGTGGCGCGAAAAAGGCGAATTCGTTCTTGAATCGAGTCTCTGTCCAAAACGGATATCGGCAATTGGGAGGAGGTTGCTCAGCACGCTGATTGCATGAGTTCGCTCGAAACCCATGCCGAGAACTCTATCGATTTTCATGACTACCCTGATTCTCTTCTTTTGCTCGTTTGCCCGTGCAGAAGGAGCGCCCATTCCCGCAACTCCACTACGGTGGGTGACGGATACGGTGGGCTACTTGTCCACCGAAACGCAACAATCACTCGACAAACGCCTCGAGCACTACGAAAAAACGTCGGGCATGAAGGTGGCCATTTGGATTGGCACGACAACCGGCGATACCGCGCTCGAGACGTGGGCCCAAGGCGCAATCAATGCCTGGGCGAATCGAAACAAAGGTTTTTCTGAGGGAATCGTCTTGTTTCTCCTGACGGAAGATCAAGCCATCGATATCGAGGTTGCGCCCGGATTGCAAACGCGAATACCCGATGAATTCGCGGCCCAGTTGATCATGGAGCAAATGGCTCCGCTTCTCGATAAAGGAGAAAAAAATCAGGCTTTGACGTTGGCCGTCGATGCCCTCCTGGACCAATTGCTCAAAACCAAACCGCAAACCACGGCGACACCTCAGGCGCCCCCCAGCGAGAACACACCGCCGGCTACAACGCCGATCCCCGCGCCATCCGCTGAAAATACACAATCATCCGCGCCAGATTCGACGCCTGCAACAACACCGGGTTTTCGCATGCCGAGCGCCTTGATGCTCGTTACGTTGGGCCTCGTCGTTCTGCTTTCAATCGTATGTGTCGCGTGGGCCGGTTGGCCAAGGGAAACAAAGTAACGTCCAACGAAGCTTCCTGATTGACGCGCGAACGAGCACGTGTGCTCTTCAAGAAATGCGACAACTACGATTCTTTAGAAAAGCAGCAGCGCCGACGATGGTGCTGCTGCTCGGCGTTTTCTTGATAGCGTGTGATGATACGAATCCTCAGCAATCCACGGGCAGCGCGAGTGGCGGAGCAGGTGGCGATGCGGGAGCCGGCGGAGGCAATGCGGGAGGAAATGGCGGTGGAGGTGGTGGAATGTCCACGCCCGCATGTTCGGCCAACGAATCCACTGTGGCTCTGGCCTCATGGCCCTGGTTCGGATTCGAGCAAGCATTGCCAACGCCAATGCCAGATTTAGCCAATGGTGCCCCAGCAACGGTAGCGGCAATCGAAACGGGCGGATTGAAGTTGACGTTCGACGGTGCCGCATCGGACGTGCGCCTGGCTTGGGCTGGGCCGGATTTGAAACAAGTTTTCACGGCAGGCGATATGGTAACCGTCACGCAAGAAGCGGGATTGCAAGCATATCGCGTCGCGAGCAACAAAGGACAGATGGTCGTATTACGTTATGCCAATGCGACCGTTCCGACGATGGTTCCAGCGATTCCAGGCGGTGGACCGAATCTCGCCTTGGAGCTGGAATGTGTGCATGAACAAGTCAAAATGTGTCCGCAAGCCGAACGGCGCACATTGTATGGTTTGTCCGCTTCGCAAGGCGCGAACAGTGCCAAGATTCCAAGTGGTATGATGGCCACCGTGGGAACGTGGCAGATTCAGCACGTGAAATCGATGAACATCGAACTTTTCACGGTGATGGATTGCATGCCGGATCAATTCTTCGATGGCGTCGTGCACGCACTCGAAGTCAAACCCTGAATTCAACTGCGACGAAGTTTGCCGCGGTCGATTTTACCCAAATGCGTCCGCGGCAATGCGTCGAGAATGAACACCTCCCGCGGAGCTTTGTACGGTTCGAGTTTGGCTCGTACAAAAACCTTGAGTTCTTCGTCGAGCCCTTCTTTCTTTTCTGCTGCCAGAATAAACGCATGCGGTTTGACGAGGCCATTGTCGTCAGGAACGCCAACGACAGCGCATTCTTTCACGGACGGGTGTTTTAACAGGCAATTTTCCACTTCTGCAGGAGCGAGCCACTTGCCGCCCACTTTCAACATATCGTCGCCCCGGCCACAATAAATGAAGTAGCCATCGGCGTCTTTGCGCAACATATCGCCCGAGACGTACCATTCTCCACGAAATGCACGCTGCGTTTTCTCCATTTGTTGCCAATAACAAATCGCCCGTGAACCTCCGCGCACCCAAAGCCACCCCACTT
>JBGAOI010000895.1:0-3371 GCA_044221885.1 Polyangium sp. (in: bacteria) | reverse complement strand
GTCGTGCCGGGAATCGGATAAATGCCGGCGGCGGTGAAAAGATACCACGCCGACATCGTGCCGCCGTCGTCATTGCCAGGAAGTCCCCCAGGTTTGTCATTGTAATGGGCTTCCGCTGCCCATCGCGCATACTTCTGCGTCAAGTCTGCGCGACCTACTTGCGCAAAGGCGTACGCCGCATGAATACAAGGCTCGTTACTGTGCCAATAAGCATTTCGAGGCGCCGCGGAGGCGAAGTTATCATCGATCGGTCGCTCTTGCAGATCCGCTACGGTTTCCTCGAAAAATTGGGTTAGTTTGTCTACAAACGGAGTTTGTCCACCCAAAAGTTCGGCGACACCTGGAATATCGTGTTGCGCCCAGAGGCTATGCCAACCATTGGCCTCTGCATAATGGTCGCTCAAGGAATATGGATTGTATTTCGCTTCGACAAACTGGCCTTGATCATCCCGAGCGCGCAGAAACCCTGTCCCTGAATCATAAAGGTTACGATAATATAGCGCGTGCTCGGCGAACGTTTGCGCATCGGCTGTTTTTCCAAGCGCTGCTGCAAAGTTCGAGAGCGCATGATCATCATGCCCGAATTCGAGCGTGTGCGACACGGAACGCCCAATGTTTGCCGGGACATACCTATGTGAGTTGTAGGGTTTTGCCCATTGACGACCGCCACGACCGCCCGGCGGATCGTTATCATCGAGTGCCGCGGCGCGCAGAATCGCATACGCGCCTTCGGCATCGAAATCACGAACTCCTTTTACGTAGGCATCTGCGAGCACAACGTCGGCACTTGCTCCAAGCATCGTCCCCGCCTCACCCGTGGCAATGGGCCATTTGGGGAAAAATCCCGATATCTTGGCCATTGCATGAAGCGATTGCACCGTATTGCGGGCAGCATCTTGCTCTATTAACGCATAAAGTGGCGTGAGCGTGCGGTAGGTATCCCAAAGAGATTGGTCCGTAAGGAAGGTAAAATCATTGGCAGATTGCACTTGTCCGCCATAACGATATTGCCCGTCCGTGTCGCTCGACGCCGTCGGCATGAGAAACGACCGGTAGAGCGCAGAATAAAACATGCGTCGCTGCTCTTCCGTGCCGCCCCATATTTTCATACGCTCGAGCAACGTTAGCCAAGAAGCCGCAGTGTCCGTGTGGGTCTTCTCGAAATCCCACACGGGCAGCTCGTCAAGACGGTTCTTTTGCGCCCCTTCCGCCGATACGAATGAAATGCCCACTTGAACTTCGATCGGCATGCCGTTTGACACGTCAAACTCGAGCGCGAACCCCACCTGTTCACCGGTCGCGGTGGATCCTTCCACCGGTGCCGCCCCATCAACAAAAACTTGCGATTTCGTCCACGCATTGCGCGTTACGATATCGAAATACAAATCGTACCCGCCAAACCCATCGGACATACCGCCGTCATGATGAAGTTTGCCCACAATGCGTTTGTTCGTCGAATCGAGCGAAAATTCGCCGTGCTTGATGACGCCACCATTCAAATGATGCGCCAAGTCGACAACGACATGGCCTTGCATGGTTCCAGGTGGATAGGTGTAACGATGGTGCGCGCCGTGCCTCGTGGCCGTCATTTCCGCGTGGATGTTGCCTCGATCCAACGTGACCGCGTAATACCCTGGGGATGCAACTTCGGTCGATTTCTCGAAATGCGATTCGTATCCATTTTGCGTGGTGCGAGAACCATCGAAAACATCGAGCGGCATGATGCCAAGAATGCCGTAATCGGTGGCTCCGGTTCCGTGTAGATGCAAATGAGAAAAACCTTGGATATAATCGTCTTCCGCATAGTAGCCGGAATAGTGCAAAAAGTTGATGGTACCGAACTCGGTGCCGCGCGTGTCCGGACCCACCTTGGCCAAGCCAAACGGCGCAGCAGCTCCAGGAAATGCGCTGCCGTGCGCATAACCAAACCCGCCACTTCCGATGCGTGGATCCACGTACGCCAATGGATCCGACACGACAAACACTGGCTCTGGGGGAATTTCACGTGGTTCGAGACCACACGCCAAACAGCTCGAGCTGAGTAGCAGGCTAGCGATGTGCGCTCGGATGGGTGACCATCGATTCAATGTCGGACGATGGGGCAGGGGCGATGGCATACGTACACATTCTCCGGTGATGCCTGTCGCGATATAACCACGATCGCCACGAGTTCGTCAAGGCAGAGTTCGGAGAACGCATCATATTTGGTAGTCCAGAACGAATACGTTCGCCGCACGGGCGGTTACCAAAACCTCATCGCCAACGGATACGCCGAGTTTGTCGAAGTCGCTGCGCGGAATGTCCATGGCGACCTGATCTCCGCCAGGCATTGCTACCACAACTTTCGCTTGTCCTCCTACTCGACGTGCTCGAATGATACGCCCCAATGACTGGTGTGTCGACGGCGCCGAAGGCAGGGTCAGTTGCACGTCATGCGCGCGCACGACGGCCATGGCGGCGGCGCCTTCCGGGGCGTGATTGGGTGCATGTACCGACAACGAACCCATTTCGGCTCGCCCGCCTTTGATATGTCCATGCAAAAGGTTTGCCCCGAGAAACGTCGCGACTTCCGCGCTCGCCGGATGGTCATACACTTCCGTCGGCGAACCCGTTTGAATGACGCGGCCGTCTGCCATGATGACCACATGCTGCGAAACCTCCAAAGCCTCCTGCTGATCGTGCGTGACGAGCAGCGTCGTCATACGCATTTCGTCATGCAATCGTTCGAGCCATTCACGTAATTCGACGCGTACACGTGCATCCAATGCTCCAAATGGTTCGTCAAGCAATAACACTCGAGGCCGAATGGCCAAGGCGCGGGCAAATGCCACTCGTTGACGTTGTCCACCTGAAAGCTGCCCAGGATATCGTTTGGCCAAGTCGTCGAGTTGCACGAGGCGCAGCAGCTCGTCGACTCGATCGTTGATTTCGCCACGAGGTTGCTTGCGTACTTGCAGGCCAAACGCGATGTTATCGAATACGGTCATGTGTTGGAACAGAGCGTAGTTCTGAAACACCAATCCGACGCCACGGGTTTGCGTGGATGTAGAAGAAACGTCGGTGTCGTCAATGAAGACGCGTCCGCTATCTCCCAATTCCAATCCAGCAATCAGGCGGAGGATGGTCGATTTGCCCGCTCCAGACGGCCCTAGGAGCGACGTGATGGTGCCGGTTGGAGCCTCGAACGAGACATCATTGACGGCAGGCGTCCCTTTTTCGGTAAATCGTTTCGTTAGTTTTTCTACCCGAACGCTCATGGTGTCGATGACCTCCATTCGACGATTTTCTTTACAATCAGCGTGACGAACGCAAGCAACGTGAGCAGAGACGCTATCGTGAAGGCTCCAACGAAATCGTATTCGTTGTACAGG
>JBGAOI010000894.1:3091-3371 GCA_044221885.1 Polyangium sp. (in: bacteria) | reverse complement strand
TGAGTTTGGTTGTCGGACGCTGATCAACTTTGTGCAACACATCATGCCGCGTCGCAGCAAATAGGGGCGTATCGCAAGCTTCTTGGGCTGGGATCTTGGCGATTTTGGTCGGATTGGATTCTTCGCGGCAGAACTGACTCGACAGTCAGTGCGGGGCGAAAGGCTTTACGCGCTTGACGCGCGTTTTTCAGTCGGCGGACGCGCGCTTTTTCTTGGCAGGTTTGCCCGGACCGGACGGAGCGGGAGGGTTTGTCTTGTGCAGGTAGCCTCGTTCGAGGAG
>JBGAOI010000894.1:0-3081 GCA_044221885.1 Polyangium sp. (in: bacteria) | reverse complement strand
AGGATCGTCGACGAGACGCCCGGCCGCCCCTGCACCCAGGCGAGCGCCACGCGCGCCGGCGTCGTCTCCAGCTCCTTCGCGATCCGGTAGAGCTCGTCGACGATCTGTTCGCGAGGACGAACCGGGCCACTTCCTGTGGATTCGGCGAGGATTTCTTTGAGTGCGCCGATGGTGAACGTGGCGTACATGGACGTATCGCCTGGGCCGACGATGCCCATCTGTTGTCCTTCATCGAGGCTTGTTTTGAGCAGGAATTTGACACCGTCGTAGAAGGATTGGATCTTGGTTGCGAAGGCGGGATCGAGGCCTGGAGCGAACGAGAGGAGCAGTTGGGTGAGGGCAGGATCGTCAAGAAGAACCGCGACGATTCCCCGTATGTTGTGCTTGACTTGCGCTTCGATGTCGGCGTGCGGATCGACTTGAAGGATGGCGGTTCCGAGGCGAGAGAAGAGACTGTCGACGAGTTCGACGAACACGGAACGTTTGTCCGGGAAGTACAGGTAGAACGTGCCCTTCGCGACGCCTGCTTTGGCCACGACGTCGTCGATTTTTGCCGCGTGGTACCCCTTCGTCGAGAACACATCTCGTGCAGCGCGCAGCAGTTCGATTCGTCGCTCCGTCTTGTCCATGAAGGCGCCTTCTACCATCTCTGGCTTCGAGTGCGGCTGTTTTATCGGTATTTCTTGCCGAAGCAACGAAACGTAACGACAGTTTTAACTTGACTCTTGATCAGCGCGAACGAGTATGTTAAGAGCTGACTGACTGACCAGTCACCCGGCTGGTTGGGGACTTAGTGAGGGAGAGACCCATGAGCAGGCGAGAGCCGGTGGTGGTCGGGATTGATGTTGGATCGACGACGGTGAAAGCCGCGGTGCTCGATCCGTCGACGCTTGAAATTCTTTGGAGTGATTATCAGCGCCATCAGACGAAGCAACCGGAGAAGGTCCTCGAGATGCTGCAATGCATCGAGGCTGCATTTCCGGACTCGCCGAAAGCTGAGTGGCGAGTATTCATGACGGGATCGGGTGCGCTTCCGCTTTGTGCTCCGTTGGGCGCGAAGTTCGTGCAGGAAGTGAATGCCGTGACACTGGCGGTCGAGTCGCTTCACCCGGATGTGGGGAGCGTGATTGAGCTTGGCGGCCAGGACGCGAAAATCATCATTTTCAAAACGGATGAAAAGACGGGCGACAAGACCGCGGCTCCGTCGATGAATGACAAGTGCGCATCGGGAACGGGCGCGACGATTGACAAGTGCATGATCAAGGTGGGTTTGCCCTCGGATGTCGTGCGCACGATTCATTTCGATGATTCCAAATTGCATCACGTCGCGGCCAAGTGCGGCGTCTTTGCAGAAACGGACATCGTCAATCTCGTCAAGAGCGGCATTCCGGCCCCGGAAATCCTTTGCTCGCTCGCCGACGCGATTGTCTTGCAAAACTTGTCCGTGTTGACGCGTGGTTCGACGCTTCGTCATCGCGTGATTTTGCTGGGTGGGCCGAATACGTACCTGCCCTTCTTGCAAGAATGCTGGCGCAAGCGCATTCCGGAAACGTGGAACGAACGTGGTTATTCGTGGCCCAAGGATCGTCCCATTGAAGAGACGATTTTCGTTCCGGAAAACGCGCAATATTATGCCGCTTACGGGGCGTGCGTGTATGGCTTGCGCGAAGCGTCCGATATTGGTTTGTACACCGGTATGGACGGGCTCGTGGAATACATGAAAAACGGACGCAAAGCGCGTCTCGGTGAAAGCGCTGGTCCGCCGCTCGTCCGGTCCACGGATGAAGTCAGCGAATTCCAAAAGCTGTATGCGATTCCCAAGTTCAAGCCGATGAAGCTCGAAGCGGGATCGGTTGTTCGTGGCGTAATTGGTGTGGATGGTGGTTCGACGTCTTCGAAAGCCGTTTTGGTTGACGAACAGGGCGACATCATCTGCAAAGCGTATCAATTGTCGAAGGGCAATCCGATTCAAGACACGAAAGAATTGCTTGCCCAATTGCGCGAATACGTGCAAAGCCAAGGCGCTTCGCTCGAGGTGCTTGGGTTTGGCGCGACGGGCTACGCCGCGGATGTTTTGAAAGAAACGATGCGTGCAGACGTCAACATCGTCGAAACCGTTGCGCACATGATGAGCGCTGTGCGGTATTTCGGAGATGTCGACGTGATTTGCGATATCGGTGGACAGGACATCAAGGTTCTGTTCATGAAAAACGGAGATATCGCGAATTTCCGTTTGTCGAATTCGTGTTCGGCCGGCAATGGTATGCTTTTGCAAGCCATGGCGGATCAATTCGGATTGCGCGTCACCGATTATGCCGAAACGGCATTCCAAGCCGAGCTGGCTCCGAAATTCAGTTATGGTTGCGCCGTGTTCCTCGATACGGATCGCGTGAACTTCCAAAAAGAAGGATTCAGCAAGGAAGAACTGCTCGCGGGTTTGGCGCAAGTGTTGCCGAAAAACGTTTGGCAATACGTCGTGCAGATTCCGCGTTTGGCTTCGCTTGGTCGCCGCTTCGTTTTGCAGGGCGGAACGCAATACAACTTGGCCGCGGTCAAAGCGCAGGTGGATTACATCAAAGAGCGTGTGCCGGAGGCTGAAGTATTCGTTCACCCGCACACGGGTGAAGCGGGCGCGATTGGTGCGGCATTCGAAACGTTGCGGGTCATCAAGCGCCGCGGAACGTCGACCTTCATTGGCCTCGATGCCGCCATCGACTTGCAATATTCGACGAAAAACGACGAAGAGACAGTTTGTCACTTCTGCCCGAATGAATGCAAGCGGACGTTCATTGATGCGCAACGACCAGACGGTTCGACAGCGCGTTACATTTCGGGATTTTCGTGCGAAAAGGGCACGGTCGAAAGCGAAGACGCGATGTTGGCGCTCGTGGCCGAACGCAAGAAGATTGCGAAAGAATTCCCGAACGTCGTCGATTACGAAAGCAAACTGGCATTTCGGAGTTTCTACAAGTACGCTGCAATGCCCGACGAAGGCACGCCCGTCAAGGATTACGTGGTAAAGAAGGGCTTGTTTAGCGTTCGTCGTGTTGAAACGAGCCGCCCATTCCGACGTAGTGGCCC
>JBGAOI010000893.1:0-3380 GCA_044221885.1 Polyangium sp. (in: bacteria) | reverse complement strand
GGTTTGTCTTGTCGGCGTGCTCGCGGGCGTGGTGTTACGCATACGCGCATACCTGGCGCTGGCGACGTTGGCGTTGACGCTCGATGTCATCGCGAACCTTGTGTATGCGGGACTTCGCGATCACCGTCTCGGGTTTGTCTTGTTGTCTGTGTCGGGGTTGTTGATCCTTGGGCTCATGATCGTGATCACGTTGTTCAAGGATCGCGCGTGGTCGATTGTGGGTCGAATACGCGGACGTTTGCGTGGTTGGGAATGACGTAACGACAACGCGACTTTTTCCTTCGCCTGGATCAACTTCATGGCGAGGGACGGAAAGTCCAAATACGCACTTTTTTATATCGAATACGTCTCTAACGCGTAATCGCCAAGGTTTGCGCGGATGAAGTCGGCCGTGCGACGAATTCCTTCTTCGAGTGATACCTGCGGCTTCCAGCCCAGCATCCGCGTCGATTTTTCCGCGTTGCACAAAAGCAAACCGACTTCGCTTTTTTCCGGACGAACGCGGTGATCATCCGTCTGAATTTCAACGGTTTTTCCGAGAACCGCGAACACGGTCTCTGCAAGCTGTTTCATGGATACCGCATGGCCCTGACCAATATGAAACAACTGGCCTTCGATGCCCGGTACCTGTGCTGCTCGAATGAAACCGTCCACAGTATCCGTGACAAACGTCAAATCGCGTTGCGGCGCCAGAGAACCGAGGCGGATGGGGTTTTTTCCGCCAAGCACCTGGCTGATGATCGTCGGCAAGATAGCGCGCGAGGATTGCCGCGGTCCGTACGTGTTGAAAGGTCGAAATGTAACGACGGGCAAATCAAACGAGCGGTAATACGATTCGGCAAGTTTGTCCGCGCCAATCTTCGATGCCGAATACGGTGATTGCCCTTGGAGCGGGTGATTTTCATCAATGGGCGAATAAATGGCCGTGCCGTACACTTCGCTCGTGCTCGTCACGACGAGCCGACGAACTCCCTTTTTGCGGCAAGCTTCGAGCATTGCCAAGGTGCCTTCGATATTCGTTTGGACGTACGAACGCGGGGCGTGGTAAGAATACGGAATGCCGATGAGTGCGGCCAGGTGAAACACCGTGTCGCCGCTTTCGATGTGCCGCTCGATGAATTCGCTGTCTCGCACATCGCCAGAGACGACGGTGAGTCGCGAGCGGAGTTTTTCCGGGATGAACGACAAGTGTCCGATGGCTCCGCGGCTGTTGTACCGAACGAGGGCCTTGACTTCGTGGCCTGCGTCCAAAAGGGCCTCGACGAGGTGGCTTCCGATGAAGCCCGCAGAGCCAGTGACGAACATCTTCATGAGCCTAGAAACTCCTGCATTTTCCGCTTGATGCGGCGAAGCGGGCGCGAGTGTAGCGCAAGACGAGCCTTGCGCCACACGAAAAATCTCGCTCGATTTCTGAATCTGCGATACACATCGAAACCAACGTCGTGTTGCGTATTCTGCTTCTCATTGTCATCGCGATTGTCGTGGCGTTGGCGTTTGCTGTCGCCCTGGTGCGCCAAGGTTTGCAGCTTTTGCGTTTTCGCTGGAGTATGCGCAAACTGGCGGACAATGACGCCGAAGAAAACGATCCGGCCCTCGTCGTACCCAAACAAAAGGGGACACTCGAAGAGGAACAGGCACGAATCGACGAAATTTGGAAACTATTTTATCGACCAGGGTTATCGATTGCCAAACTCAAAGCCTCCGATCGATTGCGCGAACACGCCTATTTCGCGCAACAACGTTGGGTGTATTGGCAAGAATGGCGTGGCTGGCAAAAACTCGCCACCGAAGGCTCGCCGGCGGCGCGCAAGAAGTCCCTCGCGTTTGCCCGGCGCGAAGCTGAAAAACAGCTCGCAAGGCTCAGCACGAGCGACCTCGAATTGTGGCTCGCGTTGTATGACGAGAAAGACAAACCCGAAAAGAAACTACATTGGGCAAAGGACAATCTTCGGACGTTTCGCCGCGGAACAGCGCGCCGCATTTTAGAGGAACTCGGTCAACGAGATGACGTCGTCGGCGCCCACGCGTTGTTCAATTTGTCGATGTATTACGGGGATGCAGGGAATCGTAAAAAAGCCCTCGACTACGCCAAACGGCATATCGAACATCCGCATAAATGTTTCGAAGGGGCGCTCCGCACGAATTTGCGGAGAATTTTTACACCTCACCTCGAGCACCCCGAGCAGGACGGCGACCGTTGGAGCGTTTCCGCAGCGCGAGATGCAAAAGTGAGCGTGCGGGTTCACGCCCTGAAGGCCCGGGCGCCAGAATCCGTTTGGCTGGACGATCCAAGTCTGTTGTTGTCCCGAGCGGAGCTTGGCGAATGCTTGTGGGAACTCGAATTGCCTGCGCCTTCTCTCTTGTCGCGATCCACGCGGCGGTTTGTTTTGCCGAACCTCGAAGGTCCGTTGCAAGTTGAAATCGCGGCGAGGCTCGAACAGCCGCCGTTGTGGGCCGATTGCATGGGCGATGAGGCCATGCCGGTGACCAAGGTGCTGGAACGAATCAACAAGACGTCGATGGACGCTGTACTTTCGTTGACCGAAAATAGCCTGAGCACTTGGGTTGCCGACAAGAAAACAAAGAAACCATTGCCGAATTTGGCTCTGACGCTGATGCGCCGGGATATGCATGGCAACGTCGATATGCAATCGGCAGTCACAGACGAAAATGGGCTTTTCACTTGGAACGGAAAGGCGACGTGGCAATTCGGCGTATTGGTTGAACGCCAAAATGCGCAAGGTCGAGCCGAACAGATTTTCCTGACGAACGATAAGGACATTTCGACCAGCAAAAGCCCATCGCCGGTACGACGGTTTTACGTCATGCTGGCCAGGCCGCTTTATCGACCCGGTGAGGTTGTTCGGGGAAAACTCATTGCTCGGCAAAAGGGGCACGAAGGATTGAGCAAAAAGCTCGCCGCCAATCTTTCGTTTCAGCTCGAAGTTCATACGTCGCGGGGAGTCAAGCTGACCACGGTACCCTGCACACTGTCGGAATTTGGTACGGCCGCGTTTGAATTTCCGCTGCCTAAAGAAGCGCCCCTCGGCAAATATTCGTTTCGTGTTGCGCATGCGTTTGTCCCGCTCGAAGGTTCGTTTCACGTCGAAGAGTTCGTCGCTCCGGAATTCAAGGCGAGCCTTCGGAGCAAAGACAAACCTGTGTGGGGTGAGGCCAGCAAAATCGAATTCGAGGCCCAATACTTTTTTGGCGGACCTGTGGCCAATGCCTCGGGGACGCTCGAGATCAAACGCACGAATTGGCGATATCGCAAGTTTCAATCTTCGTCGTATTCCAAATGGTTTCGCGGAACGAAGCATGTGGCGTCGTTGCCTTTCCAAAACGACGCGCAGGGGCGGGCGACCCTCGAGGTTTCTTTG
>JBGAOI010000892.1:0-3380 GCA_044221885.1 Polyangium sp. (in: bacteria) | reverse complement strand
AAACGCGGCAAGGATCACGGCAACCATAACGACAATGGTAAACCGAACCACACTTACGTCATTGTTGACACGAAAACTGGCAAATTGATGAAGCCGGGGATCAGCGGGAGTACACTCACGAAGAGCGGTCAATCGCCCCGAGCCAATCAACAATTGCGCGAACTGAATCGCAACAATCCGGGACGATACAAGGCTGTTGTTGTAGAGAAGGATGTCTCTCGTCGGCGGGCCAAAGAAATCGAGCAACAGATTACGGACAAACACGGGGCGAGAAATGGCGGCGATACTCCGCCGTTACATCAGCGACCGAAACCACGAGTAGAAACAAGAGAAGGGTACATTGACAAGTATGGCAAGCCCGACAATCGTCGAGCTGGAAAGAACTATTAGCGGAGCATAAGAATTCATGCATCTCCAAACCCTTGTCGTATCCGCGAGCGAATTTGCGAAGGTGCCAAAGGATCCGCCCTTGCGGTGGTTCACCCACCACGTGGCGGAGATCTTCATGGCCCTTTTGCCGTCAAAGTTCGACCTTGACGGCTGTGGCAAGTTGCGAATCTACTGCGGCCCTCGGAATGACGAACCCGTCTATCAGACGATGCTGGGCGTTTCGTTGTTTTATGCCGAGAAGTTCGATTTCGGTTCGTTTTTCGCACTTGCGCCGCGAGACCGTGAGGCCATGACGTTGTCGATCATTCAGCAATCCATGCACGAAATCGTCGCGACAAACGGCGGAGATCGGGCGCGACTTGCGACGATTGATGAGACGACGCGGCTTGTTCAGGAACGGGGTTTTGATTTGCAAATGGATATCGATCGGCTGTCACGCAACGTTCCGGGCAAAAAAGGGACATCCGTCAACGTTGTTCGGTGCCTCAATGGCCAGGTCGGTGAAGCGTGGCGAGCGGACGTGGTGCAAAAAGATGGTAAGGTACTGGCGTCGAAATGGATGACGCCAACGCCCCAACACCTGGACATGACCGAACACTTCAAAAAGTCGAAATTCGTCGACTTGGTGTATGTCGTGACCGATCGTTTTGCAAAGAGTATTTTTGAATTGGATGTAGGATCGATACTGAAAATCTAAATCTGCCTGCTTTCCAATGTGGAAACGATCGTGACACCATGCTGACGTCTTGAATTCAACATACAATTGAGGTCGAACATGCCAGGTATCATCAACGCAAACGCATCCAGCACAGGTTTCGCGGGCATCCGTTCCATTTATCAATACACGAATCCTGATGGGACCGATCCCAATACGGTTTGCGGGTTGGCTGCATGCTCCACGTTGCTCACGTATTGCGGTTTCATGCAGCCGCGAATTCAGACATTGCGCACGATTGAACGAAGTCATCCTGCCGACGTGCTTGGTGGGCGATTTGGTACGTCACCGTTTCGAATCAAAGAAATTCTTCGGCATTATGGAGCCACGGTCACCCGAGAAGCTTCAAGCTTTGCGCAGATCAAAAAGCATGTTTCGGCGGCGTGTCCAGTCATCTGCCTCATTCAGAACACGGGTGGAATTACGGGACTTGGTGATGGCGCGCATTGGTTTGTCGTGTTCGCTTATGACAACAATGGTGTTTACGTAACGAATTATGGCGAACGAACAAATCAGGCTGAGCATCTCAAGTGGGACGATTTCAAGAAAAAGTGGAACAGTCCGCTGTCGAATGCGGCGGATTTGATTAGCTTCTCGGCCATCACGAATATTTCGCGACGTGTTCCGGATTTTGTCCCTTCGAAACGGTCTCGCAACGTTGCGCAAGGGAAACGATCGACTGGCACGTTCCGGGCTTGATAACTTCAAATGCGTTTGGTCGTGATCACTCGGCCCAGCCCCGCCCCGCGCAAAGCAACTTCCTGTACCTCGTATTGATCCACCTTGCCGCGCACTTCAGCGAGCATTCGCACGGCAAATCGCTGAAACGCGGGTAATTCTTGCCCGAGCGATTCTGGCAAATACACCGGGATTCCTCCCTGTTGTCCCGGTAAATGCAGCAGACTCCGAATGCACATTTTTCCCAGCACCATACGTTTTTGATACGCACGCTGCTCGATCAGCATTCGCTCGGTATGGCCTTCCAGATAACGCGGCGGCAATACGCGATTTCCGCGACCAAACACTTCTTTGAGTTTCGCTGTCAATCCCTCCGCAATGCCGCTCGCTCCTTTTAACCAAGGCGTCTTGAGGAGTTCCTCGGTGGTGTCCAGTTGTTCTCGTAATGGTTTGTCGCCGCTTGCGAGCGGCGTCATCGCAGCGACCGTTGCTTTTAGCGTTTCGAGTTCGTCGAATGGAAATTCCAATTCACCTGCGAGCAAGACAAGCGGCGAAATGAACGTGCCATCTTCCGTGACGGCATTCGCGAGCGCCAAATTTAATCCCGCCATGTCCGTCGAATCGCCTCGAGCAAGCAATCCCGCCACATCACGTTTGTCGCGTGCTTCTTGACGTTTTTCCGGCGGAGAGTCGCCGCTCAATTCGTCTTCGAATGTTTTGCTCTTGATTTGCCCCAGAATATCTTTCCACAGATTATTTCGGCGAATACGCGGTACGGCTGCCGGATCGAACCACAACAACTCGATGACCGCTTTCGGCGGAATGACGGCAACAGGCGCAGCAGCTCCGCGTTTGTTGCTTGTTCCTTTCGGACGTTCCCCAGCCGCTGCATCGGACACGGCCGCGGCGCTCATCAATGCAGCATTCGGAGCAAGCGGCGCACCTTTGCTCGATTCGCCGCTCTTGGCGTTCACGGGAGCCCAGCCTCGTTTTGCCGCGACTTCGTCGACGATCGCGTCGGGCTCTTCCTTGGTCACCGCAAGGACGGGACTTGGTGCGGGCTCTTTCGCTTTGGGCGCATCGATTTGCGCTTGAGCCATCATTTGTCCCACGGTGGCCGCAGGTGGTTTTTCCGCAATGGGAGCACTCCACGAACTTGGGACAACCGCGGGAGAAACGGGTTCGCGCACGGGGGGTTTGGCAATCATCGGCGGAGGTGCAAATTGAGGCCGAGAGCCAGGCGCCGTTGGTACCAGACTTTCTGTTGGAATGATGGTGATGGGCCCAACCGGTGCGCGCTCCGACTTTTGAGGCGGTGGTGTTTCCGGTGGTCGCGTAAGTCCCGGTGGACTACTTCCGCTAAAAGGCAATGCGGCACTGCTGCGTGCAGCCTCGCCGCTCGAACCCGGTTTCGCTCCTCTGGCAAACGGCATGACGGGCGCCGTTGGCTTACCGATCAGCGCTTCAATTGTCGTCATCGCCGTGACCTCTTCCTGCGTGTGCGTATCCGGACGAGACTGAGATTTCGCGGCTTGCGGCTCTTCTGGCGCGTCGGTAGCAATTCCTCCGTCGAGCAAAACCGAGATTCGGCCTGCTT
>JBGAOI010000891.1:0-3383 GCA_044221885.1 Polyangium sp. (in: bacteria) | reverse complement strand
CGACTCACGAAGGGTATGGCGGCCCAGTTTGGGCTAACGGGACCTCAGCTTACGGTCATAAAGCTCCTTGAAGAACTGGGTGACTTGTCCTTGTCGTCGTTGTCCGAGCGTATTCGTGCGCAGAACAGCACGGTGACGGGAATTATCGATCGCATGGAGCGGGAGGGGCTCGTGCGGCGTGAGCGGAGTACGACGGACCGGCGGATGGTGTTTATTCGCCTAACGGAGAAGGGGCGCGAGCTGGCCCGGCAAATTCAGGTCGAGCCGCTTGAGATATTCCGCAATGCGCTGGCGAGTTTGCCCGAGCGTGATGTCGGCGAATTGCTTGGGATTCTCATCAAATTGCAAAAACATGTCCTGTCTCGAGTGGAAGGGACGGGGACTGAAGTCGAACGTGGGAAAGTGGAGGAGCCATGAAGGAAGTATCGTTCACGGGTGAAGCGAAATCGGGTGAGGGGCGAGATCCCGATATTTGCGTGGTGACATGTGCCGTGACCGGTGTATTGGCGAATCGGCGGCAATGCCCGAATATTCCCTACACACCCGCGGAAATCGGTGAAGAATGTAAACGCGCGTATGAAGCTGGCGCGGCTGTTGTTCACATCCACGCACGTAATGACGACGGCTCGCCGACGTTTTCACCTGCTGTTTTTGCAAAAATCAAAGAAGAAGTGCGCGCGCGGTCGCCCATCATCCTCAATTTCTCTACCGGGACGATCCTTGACGACGTTACCGAGCAATGCACGTACATTCGCGAAAGCAAACCGGAAATCGCGGCGCTCAACATGGGCACGATGAATTATTCGAAGTATTCCCAGAAGCGGAAAAACTTCGATTTCGATATGATTTTTCCGAATACCTACGAAAAAATCATCAAATTGCTCAAGGCGATGAACGACGCTGGCGTCAAACCCGAACTCGAATGTTTCGATACGGGGCACACGAACGGAATTTGGCCGTTGCTCGATATGGGCGTCTTGAAAAAGCCGTTGCAGTTCTCGTTTATCGTCAATGTGCTCGGTGGCATTCCGGGACATGTCGAATCGTTGCAGCTTCAAACGAGAATCATGCCGCCGGGATCGGAATGGGAAGTCATCGGTATCAGTCACGGCCAATGGCGCATGCTCGCTGCGGCCCTCGTGTTGGGCGGAAATATTCGTTGTGGCCTGGAAGATCATCTGTATTTGCCGAATGGTGAAATGGCCAAGTCCAATGGAGAACTCGTCGAAACCGCGGTGCGTCTCGTTCGGGGTGTTGGACGTCGTCCCGCGACGGTGGAAGAAGCGCGAAAGATCTTGTCATTGGGAGAGCCGCAATGATCGAGCGGGCGTATGGTTTTATCGAGGTTGTCGGGAAAGACCACGGTGCGGCGTGGATCACCCTGAAAAACCCTATCAAGAAAAACGCCATTGGCCCGGCGATGATCAATGATCTCCTGTGGGCGCTCGACGATGCCTCGAAAGACGACGCAGTTCGTTCGATTGTGCTGACCGGAGCCGGGGATGCGTTTTGCGCCGGCGGCGACTTTACGCAAATGGCTTCGGCAGGGCCGGGATCCGAATTGCCTTCCAAAGGCGATTATGCGGATCTCTTGTTGGTCATGACAAGTTACCCCAAACCAATCATTTCTCGCGTCAATGGTCACGCGATGGGCGGAGGGTTGGGGCTCGTCGCGGCGAGTCATTTCGCGGTTGCGTCGCGGAATGCAAAACTCGGCACGCCGGAAATCAACGTGGGTTTGTTTCCCATGATGATCATGGCGGTGTTGGCGCGTGTCGTTCCGCAAAGGCGATTGCTCGAAATGATGCTTTTCGGGGAACGTTTGGATGCCGATGCTGCTGTGTCGATTGGCCTTGTGAACAAAGCTGTGGATGCCGATGCATTGGACGCCGAGGTGGGACGAATTGCGCAAAACGTGGCGTCAAAGAGTCCGAGCACGGTGCGCCTGGGCCTCGAAGCCTGGGCAGCTCAAGCCGATATGACGTTGGCCGAAGCATTGCCGATGTTGCGTGGGCGGCTTGGTGCGGTCCTCGGCACGGACGATGCGCGTGAAGGTTTAATGGCATTTTTGGAAAAACGTCCGCCGAAGTGGACGGGCAAGTAAAACGAGAGAAACGAGAGGTACACCGTGGACATGCGAGCGCTTTTGAAGGACCTCGAGGCCCGTCGTGCGGAAGTGCGCAAAATGGGGGGCGACGACAAAGTTGCCAAACAACATGCGCGAGGGAAGCTATCGGCACGCGAGCGATTGACCGCGTTTTTCGATGATGGGGTGTTTTTCGAGGTCGGCATGCATGGAACCCAAATGGGCATGTCTGCTGGTTCCGAGGGGAAAGATCGTCCGCCGGCCGATGCTGTCGTTTGCGCGTTTGGCAAAGTCGACGGACGTATGGTGTGTTCCGCGGCGTATGACTTTACGGTAAAGGGCGGAAGCATTGGCCATACGGGCGAAGAAAAAGTTACGCGATTGCGACAAATGGCTCTTCGCGGACGTTGGCCCATTGTGTGGTTTATCGATTCAGCCGGCGCGCGTATCGATCCTGGTGCGACCCACCCGGATATGATTTCGCTATTTGCGGGCAGCGGGCATTTGTTCCGCGAACAAGTCATCATGAGCGGCGTGGTGCCTCAAGTTGCGGCCATGGTTGGTCCGGGAGCCGCCGGGACGGCGTATATTCCGGGACTTGCCGATTTCGTTCCCATGGTCAAAGAAATTGGCTCCATGGCGCTGGGCGGCCCGCCGCTCGTCAAGGCGATGACCGGCGAAGACATTTCCGAACAGGATCTCGGCGGATCCAAGGTGCATTGCACCAAGAGCGGCGTGGGCGACGGCGAATACAAGTCGGACGCGGATTGCATTGCGGCGATCAAGAAATACCTCTCGTTCTTTCCGTCGCATTGCGAAGAAGATGCGCCGCGTTTGCCCATTACGGATCCTGTGGATCGGCGCGAAGAATCGCTGCTCGACTTATTGCCGGAGAATCCGCGCCGGGCGTACGACATGTACAAGCTCATTACGGCGATTGTCGATCACGGGGAAATTCTGGATATCAAGCCGCGTTTTGCGCGACAAATCATTACGTGTTTGGCGCGTATTGGTGGCCAAAGCGTGGGAATCGTCGCCAATCAGCCGAATCACATGGGCGGCGTTTTGGATGTCGATTCATCCGACAAGGCGGCGCGCTTCATGCAGATTTGCAATGCATTCGGCTTGCCGCTCGTATTTCTCCAGGACGTACCGGGCTTCATGATTGGATCGAAAGTCGAACATGAAGGGATCATTCGACATGGCGCGAAAATGCTGCATGTCATGAGTGCAGCGACCGTTCCAAAAGTCACGGTTGTGGTGCGAAAAGCTTATGGCGCTGGGTATTACGTGATGT
>JBGAOI010000890.1:0-3388 GCA_044221885.1 Polyangium sp. (in: bacteria) | reverse complement strand
ACGTGACACTCGTGACCTTGGCTTCGGCCGCTTGAACAGGTGCACCCGAATCGAGCGCCATGATCGCTGGATCGATCTGACGGCCTAAATAAAGCTTCTGTGGGATGTTGCGACCATCGCCGTAATCGAGCGTTCCGAACGCACCGTTTGGCCCGGCGATGTCGACAAACCCCGTGGGCAAACCTGGTTGCGCCACCGCTGGAAGTTCACCTTCACCAGCAACGACACGACGCTGCCCAATTTCGGCCACTGTCCACACGCCGTATTCGCCAAGCTGCAACTGCTGCCCAGCTCGCAGCGAGTTGATCGGTGGAAGGCCCGACGGCGGAATCGGAAACTCCGACGTCGAATACCAACGACCTTGCGCACTCGCGACCCAGCACCACTTGCCCGAGTTTGGGAACGCGATGAAAAACTCCTGCCACGGCGCTCCAGGCGCGCTCGCTCGATCGAGCTGCACACGACCGTCGACGACGAATGGCTCGGTACCGTTCCATCGACCCGTTGCGCCCAGCGTCAGCGGCGAAGGAATGTCTACGAGGTCAGCCATTCGGCCGACGGCTACGAGGTTGCGATCAGTGCGGGCGACGACGAAGTTGCAGCTTCGGCAAACTTGCGCCGCGGCCCCCGCAAAACGAAAGGTGATCGGAGCCCCGCACGACGGACACGCCGCTTGGCGGTCGAACGCGTTAGTCACAGGGCGGAATCTTAGCCCGGAATCACGATGTGAGGCGCCTCGATCAACGAAAAGCATGATCGAAAGGCCACGCCCGCAGAAAAGCACGCTCGATGCATGACGCTCCCCCGCCGCGCCCAGCCAGTGCTACGTAGGCGGCGAATGCCGCTGCCGAAGCGCCTCATCCAGCCCGCGCTCCTGGGCATCGTGACCGTGATTGCCACCTCAGGGCTCATCTACGAGCTCGTGACGGGAACTCTCGCCAGCTATGTGCTCGGCGATTCGGTGACCCAGTTCTCACTGGTGATTGGTCTCTACCTGTTCGCCATGGGCATCGGTTCGTACTTGTCCAAGTTCCTCGAAGACAAGCTTCTCGAACGGTTCGTCGAAATAGAACTTTGCCTCGCCCTTGCCGGCGGTTTGTCCGCACCGTTGCTGTTCAAAGTATACACGGCATCGGCCGCGTTTCGTTTCGCCCTTTACGGCATCGTGACGCTCATCGGCATGTTGGTCGGTCTCGAGATCCCGCTGCTCATGCGCTTGCTCCAATTTTCGTTGGACCTCAAAGAACTCGTCGCTCGCGTCCTGACGCTCGATTACATCGGCGCGCTCATCGCCAGCCTGCTTTTTCCGATGCTGCTCCTGCCTCGACTGGGCGTGCATCAAACGAGTCTGCTCTTTGGGATCCTCAACGCCGTCGTCGCTTTGCTCGCGACGTTTTTGTTTCCACTCGATCGCTCGATCGCGTTTCGCCTTCGCGTGCAGTGCGTGGTCATCACGATTGCCTTGGGCATCGGATTTGGTTTCATCACGCGTTTCGTTGATCGTTCAGAGACGACCTATTTTGGCGCTCCGATCATCTACACGGCGCAGTCGCCTTACCAACGCATCGTGATCACGCGGTCGCCACGAACGACACGCCTGTTTCTCAATGGAAACCTTCAGTTCTCTTCGGACGATGAACAGCGCTACCACGAGGTCCTCGTTCATCCAGCCGTCGCTGCACTTGGTCACGATCCACGCTCGGTGCTCGTGCTTGGCGGTGGTGACGGTCTCGCGGTTCGTGAACTGCTGAAGTACGAAGCCATCGAGCGCATTCAGCTCGTCGACCTGGATGCCGCGATGACCGATGCCTTCCGCACGTTGCCCGTTGCGCGAGAACTCAACGGAGCAGCGTTCGATGATCCGCGCGTGAAGGTGCGCAACGACGACGCCTACAAGTTTCTCGAAGAGTCGAAAGAATCCTTCGACCTCATCGTCGTCGACTTTCCCGACCCTTCGAACTACGCCGTGGGCAAACTCTACACGGACGCGTTTTACCACCTGCTTCGGGAGCGTTTGTCTTTCCGTGGTGTCGGGGTCGTGCAGTCGACGTCACCTCAATACGCGCGTGAATCATTCTGGTGCATCGTCCAGACCCTGGAGACCGCGGGCTTTCACACGGCACCTTTGCATGTGTACGTTCCGAGCTTCGGTGATTGGGGGTTTGTCCTCATCGGAGGCGAAAGCCTCGCCGCTCCGGGGAACTTGCGTATCGACCCATCAAAACTGCGTTGGCTCGATTCGGCAGGTTTGCCCGAACTCTTCCGGTTCCCCCGAGACACGGGACGCATTCCAACGGTCACCAACCGTTTGAACGATCAGAAACTCGTCGCGATCTACTCCCGTGAATGGGGCGTGTTTACTCGCTGATGGAACGGCGCGCGTTTCTCACAGCACTGGCAGCGGGTTGGGCCGTCGATGTGGTGATGCCCGAACGCAAGACCGTTGGTGGTCAAATCATTGGTGCGTCCCACAAGGTGGGGCATCTTCTTCGCGACGGCGGTACCAGAAAGACCAACGACGCGCCCGACACGGCTGATGTCGTCATCGTCGGCGGTGGCATTGCCGGCCTTGCTGCAGCATGGCGCCTCAGCCCCGCGGGACTCGACGTACGCGTCTTGGAACTCGAATCGTTCGTGGGCGGTACGAGCACCTGGGGCGATGACGGCGTCGCACCGTATCCATGGGGAGCGCACTATCTAGCCGCGCCAAACCCCGAAGCTCGCGCAGCGTTACGTCTCCTTGAACAGATGGGCGTCGTGACCGGTTGGGACGCCGCCCTTCGTCCGCAATTCGATCCGCGTCTTCTGTGTCACGCGCCGCAAGAGCGTTTGTTTTACCGAGGAGCATGGCATCCTGGCTTGGTTCCTCCGGACGCACTCGACGACAAAGATCGCGACGACATGGATCGGTTCTTGGACCTGGAACACGATCTCACGACGAAGGTTGGTCGGGACGGACGTTCCGCGTTTCAGATTCCGCTGGCGTTGTCGTCACGCGATCCCGATCTGCTCGCACTCGATCGCATCGACATGCGGACGTACTTGGAGCGTGAAGGATTTACCTCCCCGTTTCTTCGTTGGTACGTGCGTTACGCGTGCCTCGATGACTTTGGTGCCGAGCCCGAGGAAGTGTCCGCATGGGCCGCGCTTCACTACTTCGCCGGTCGCAAGCTGAAGACTCCCGAGCTCGAAGGCAGTCACTTTCTCGTGTGGCCCGAAGGCAACGGCAAGCTGGTCCAAGCGCTGCTCGCGCGATCGAATGCAACGCTCCGGCTCGACGCACTCGTGACGGGGCTCGATGTTCTTCCGGACAACCACGTGGACGTGCATTGGGTGGACGTCGTTGAAGGTACGTCGCGACGCACACGTGCGCGAGCGGTCGTGCTCG
>JBGAOI010000088.1:0-17698 GCA_044221885.1 Polyangium sp. (in: bacteria) | reverse complement strand
AATTGAGAAATTATTCACGCTTTATCAACAACTGACTGATGCGTACGCGCTCGAATGGGGCTACGCAAATCAACTTCGTGGAATCGTGTTGGCCAGGAAAGGCGAATTCGACCGAGCGGATTCATGTTTTCAGAAAGCATATGATCTTTATGACGGTGTGGATTACGATGACAAAATTTCAGACGTGATGGCATGTATTGGCTTTCTTCGATTACGCAGAGGTGACCATGTCGGCGCAAAGTCCGCATTTGAGGCGAGCGGCCAGATTGGTCTCCAGGGACTTGGAGACATAGCGATGATCGAAGGGAACTTTGGGGATGCGCGCGACGCCTATATGAAAGCCCTCGATGCGGCTCGTTCACGTAGCAATGACACGAGGAACACAGAAGCCAGCATTCTTCGAGCCATCGCCCGACTCAAGTTCATTGTCAACGAACCTTTTGCCGACGAATTGCAAGCGGCGGCAGACCTTGCCGCCCAAGCGCATGACCTGTACGGTATTTGGCTCTCCAAATCCTTGCGCGCCGCCATTTCACCTCCTGAAGACGCCCTCCCGCTGCTTGCTGAATGTGCGGACTTCTTCGAATCCAAAGGTATGCCCTGGGAAACCTGCATTCTCCGTGCAATCATTGCCCTCTTTCATGGAGAAACAGCGGAGCAAATCCAAGCCATCTTGCAGCCGATGCTTGGTGGCACGCGAGCCGAAGTCATCGCGGCGCTCGTCAAAGCCAATCGCACCAAGGATGCACACCACGCTCTGCTTATCCAACTCCCGACCGGCTAAAGCCGTAGAAATAATTTGCCGCGCGTGAAATAATTTCGGCCTTCGAACGAAGGGGCTGGCCATGGAAAGAAAACTCGTCTCGATCCAGCTTGTCGACGGCGTTGCGCCGATCGAAGGTGCGGATCAAATTGAACAGGCCCGCGTGATGGGCTGGACGGTGGTCATCAAAAAGGGTGAACTTCGTCCTGGTGACAAATGCGTCTTTTTTGAAATCGACAGCATTCTTCCCGATGGTGCGCCGTGGGCCGAATTCATGCGGCCTCGTGGTTTCCGCGTGAAGACCATCAAATTGCGCGGCGTATTGTCGCAAGGTTTGGCGCTGCCGGTGGATATTCTTGGCGGCGATGTGCCGGAGGTCGGAATCGACATTCGCGATCGTTTGGGCGTGAAGAAATACGAAATTGCGATGCCGGAAGTCCGCGAACTCGAAGGCGCATTCCCTGCACGCGTTCCGAAAACCGACGAAATTCGTTTGCAATCGGCGCTTGGCGTGCTCGATGAAATTCGCGGCAAAGAGTTTTATATTGCGACCAAAATGGACGGCTCGTCAGCAACGTTTTACCGGGACATTGAAGGCACGTTTACGGTGGCTTCGCGCAATTGGGCGCTCAAGCCCGGGACAAACCAGTGGTGGACTGTCGCCGAAAAATACGGCTTGGCCGAAAAACTGCCTCCAGGGTTTGCCGTGCAAGGGGAAGTTTGCGGACCCGGCATTCAGAAAAACCGCCTGAGCCTCGACAGTCTCGATGTCTTCATGTTCAATGTGTATGATGTAAAAGCTGGCAAATATCTCGAATATCAGGCATTTGTGGATTTTTGCAAAGAACACGGATTAAAAACCGTGCCCATTGAACGTGTGATTCGCGGCGACGAAGCTTTGCAATTCGAACACACGCTCGATGGATGGCTCGAAGCAGCGCGTGGTTTGTATGTGGGCACGAAAAACCGCAAAGAAGGCATCGTGATTCGACCGCTCGTCGAAGCGCAATCAGCCACGCTTGGTGGCCGTTTGTCTTTCAAAGTCATCAACAATGACTTTTTGCTCAAAGACGACGGTTGACTGCCAACGGTCGAAGTTTCATTTGAAATTTTGCACCGACCACACCGATCCATCCGCCGTCACGAAAAACCCACACGCCACTTTCGTGTAGCTCGTGCTGCTCATGTTGATGTAATGGCCGTGGGTCGAGAAATCCATACCCGGCCCTTCGGCCCACATCAAATCCAAACAACCGTCAATCATTTGCTCCGGCTTGCCCGACCATCCGGGGCATTCGTTTTGCGCACTTTCGCCGCATTGACCGAATGCGCCGTGAGCCGTTCCCGTTTCCGAATCGCTTTTGGCTTCACCATCCGAACAAATCTCGGCATCGGTCCAACGTTCATACGGCGTGAGTCCCAATGTCGCCCGATATTCATTGATTTTGTCCACACAATGGCTCGAAGCTTGAGGAAATGCCGCGCCAGTGGGCACATCGGGCGTGGTTCCTTCGTCGGTGTCCGAGCAACCGAGATGAAAAAGGGACAGCAGACCGGCAACGGTAAACAGGCAAAGATTTGTTTTCATGGTTCGACAATATCGGGTGATTTGGCCGCTGTCCATCTCCACGCATCTGCGCACGGCGCAAATATTTCATTGTGAGCGCATTTTTTGCGCCAAACGTATTCTTGTTCTTGGGAACTCGGTAGAATCCGGCCGCTGCAAAGCTGGCCCAGGGCTTGCCTTCGGCAAAACCATGACGACAAAGCTGTTCCCAGGATCTTGCCTCGCTGTCCTGCTGATGGGTGCTGTTGGTTTTACGGGATGCGGTGGCGCGCAGCCTCCTCCCAATGGTTCGTCCCCGGATGGGGCCGCGCATCTTCATCACGAAGGTGGCGGTCCGCATCACGAAGGGAATCACGACCATGTATTCCCGACGCTCGATGAATTCCACACGCTCTACGCGCCGATTTGGCATACGGAATCGGATGCGGAACGCGTCTCGAAAGCGTGTGAAAAACACGCAGCCATTCATGCGCAAGTGCAAAAAATCGAAGAAGGCCCGGTGCCGGAAAAAGTCACGGATCAGGCTGCTTGGAAAGCCGCGGCGCACGCCCTCATGGAAGACGCCGATGCATTGCGGAAAGATTGCGACACGGGTCGTGAAGCCGTTTTACCGCGGCTCAAGAGCATCCACGACGGGTATCACGGGCTTGTGGATCGAGCGCAGGGCAAGTTGCAGAAGTAATTGCGTTTGACCTGGTCGACGCGCGTTTGTCCCTCAATGCGCGTCGAACCACGCCGCCCAATGCGCCATTAAATGCGCCGTGTGCGCTGGCTCCCGGAATCCGTGCGGTTCCCGCGGATAACGCAACAGTTTTACCTCGCAACCGATATCGCTGAGCGCCCGGTACACGAGTAATCCTTGCATGGGTGGTACACGTTCGTCGTTGTCTCCGTGGGTCACGAGCGTTGGAGTCGTGACGCGGGACATGAGACGCATGGGATTCTGTTTGTCAAACAGGTCCAGGTTTTTCCAAGGATTGCCCTTGAATTCCCATTGCGCCGCTTGTCCGTGATTGATGTCCGACGTCACGTATTGGACGACGACGTCCGTGATGCCGGCGCCGACCATTGCTGCCCGATAACGTTTGGTGTTTCCAATGGTCCAAGCCGTCAAAAACCCGCCCCACGACCAACTGCCATAATACATCCGCGACGCATCGACTTTTCCGGCAGCAATCAGTGAATCCACTCCGCTTTCGATGTCCTTGAATTCGATTTCACCAAGGCGCCCGCGATTGGCCGCGTAAAATGCATGCCCATACGCCGTGCTGCCTTGATAGTTCGGCATGAATACCGAATATCCTCGGGCTCCGAAATATTGAGCCCATCCGGCAAACCATTCTTGCGATGCTGCATCCGGACCTCCGTGGGGCATCACCACAAGCGGCGAAGGACGTCCCGCCGGCACGTGCGGAGACATGACGAAGATCCCTTCGATCTCGAGTCCGTCCGGGTTTTTCCACTTCACCACTTCCGTTTTGCTCAGTGTCCATCCGGAGACTTGAGGGTTGGGCTGGACAACTGGTTTTACCGAATTCTTGTCAAGGTCGAGCAAGCTTGGCGCGGCCGGTTCGGTTGTCGTGGCCGAAATGACCGACAAGAATCGACCCGTCGAATCAGGTATGCCAATTTCTCCACCCAAAACACGGTTTGTCTTGCCAAGGTCTTTGGCCGCGCCGCCGCCGGCCGGAACTTGCACGATTTTGGTATACGTGCGTTCGGCGACGACCAAGGACAAACGCTTCGAATCGCTGCTCCACGTGTAGCCTTGCAGCGTCGTATCCAATCCTTGCGTTACTTTGGTGGCATTTTTCGTCGCGATATCGTAGACGATCAACGTATTCATCAGCGACAACGTGTCGTCGCCGCGCACATAGGACACCTTGGAACCATCGGGCGAAAACCGAAGCCAATTGAGCGTTCGTGGTTTGGCTTCGAGGTCTGCCAGGACAGACCCATTGTCGGCAGAAATGATCCGAGCGCTCAGTTCTGCAGAAGCTTCATAAGGATCCCCGTTTCGGGCGGTGGTCACGAAAAACTGTTTGGCGTCGGGGGACCAGACAAACGCGGAGATGTTTTCGGGGCCAGGCGTGATTCGTTTGGGTGTTCCGCCGGTTCGTGGAACGACGTACAAGAAAGACGAGCGATGAAAAACGGCTTGATCGACGACACCGCCACTTCGATATTCGGCGTCCTTTTCCGCGTCGTTCAAGGGATCTTGCGCGGTGAAGGCAAATGCGTCTCCACGCGATGACCATTCGAATTGTTGCGGTTCGAGTTTGCCTGTGTCAATGATTTCTGCTTCGCCACCATCGAGTGGCAAGATGTGAAGTTTGACCGCGTTGCCGTGTTTTCGGAGAAATGCGATGGAACGCCCGTCCGGGGCCCATCGAAACGAAAAAACACCGTTATCGCTTCGCGTGAGCATGCGCGGGGCGCCGCCTGCACGATCCACGACGAAGATCTGCTTTTCGATTTTCCACCCGCCCATAGAGTCGTTGTTCGAGGGTTTTGCTTGGGGGTCAAATGAAGGAATGGACAAAACATAACCAATGCGCGAACCGTCGGGTGAAATGCGCGTTTCGACGGTTCGGCGCATGGCTGCGAAATCAGCGGCCAAGGGGTGCGTGTCGGGATGAGCTTCTTTTGCCGCGGCGGGAGGCAATGCGGTTGGAGGCGCATGGGCTGCTGGAGCAGCCGCGGACGTTGGCGTTGAAGCTCGAGGCGTATGGTTTGGCGGCGGAGCTGCGGCGCAGGCTTGCGCTGCGAGCAGTGAGGCGACGAAAAAGGGTTGAACGAATCGAGGAAAACGTTTGTCGAGGGGCATCACGTCGGCTTACACGAGCGGCAACGTTGACGCAAGACGAAAGGAAGGTTTGACTTGACCCGCTCACCCATCTTCGGTAGGAGTACGTCATGGCCGAAGCGACCGTCGAAGGGTGGTACGATCGTTATGGGACCGACGAGGCGATTCGGGCTGTCGCCCAAGGATTGCTCGATACGAGTTGGCCCGAACCGGATTGGAAACATCGGGAGCATTGTGTCGCTACCCTGGGACTGATTTTGTTTTACCCGGACATCGATCTCGATGCAGAACTTCCGGGAATCATTCAGCGTTACAACCTGACGCACGGCGGGCAAAATACGGATACCGCTGGGTATCATCACACAATGACGCTCCTTTACCTCGAGGCCATTCGCCATTTCGTAAAAACATTGCCACCAAATACAGCCGCAAACGACGCGAGCCGTAGGTTGCTCGAGTCGCCCATTGGCAAAAAGGATTACCCGCTGCGTTATTATTCGCGCGAAAAAATCATGTCGAAAGAAGCGCGGCTAGGTTGGGTCGAGCCTGATATCGCCCGTCCCGAATATCTTTGAGGGTTATTCGCGATTTCGAGTTACGGAGAAGGAACTCATCCGAAATCCGCCCACCTTGGGGACGCGGCGAATGCCGCGTGAATCAGCCCGACGTGTGAATACGCCTGGGGAAAATTGCCCCACATCTCGCCCGTTTCGGGCGCCAAGTCTTCCGCGAGAAGTCCCAGCGGCGAACGAATGGCACGAATGTTGTTCATCAGGGCGCGCGCTTCTTCGGACTTTCCCACCACGCACAACGCTTCGATGAGCCAAAACGTGCATAAAGTAAAGGCTACCGACGGCTCGCCAAACCCATCGTTGATACGATAACGCCGTAACCAACCGGAGAGGGACAAATCGTTCTGCACGGCATCGACCGTGCCCCGCATACGTGGATCCGTGGGCGGAAGGAGCCGCAACGTCACGGCTTGCAAAAGCGCCGCGTCCACTTCCGTTCCGCCATAATCGGCCACGAGCGAATTTCGTTTTGTATCGACCGCTCGGGCCAGAATCTC
The DNA here is from genome assembly GCA_044221885.1 of Polyangium sp. (in: bacteria). Classification (GTDB taxonomy): domain Bacteria; phylum Myxococcota_A; class Polyangia; order Polyangiales; family Polyangiaceae; genus Polyangium. Next base: position 11,493 of record JBGAOI010000088.1, on the reverse strand, counting down.
TTCGCGAATGCGCGCGGCAGCGGTCATGAATTCGTCGCTGTCCAATGGGCGATGAATTTTGGCAATGCGACTCATACGGTCGGCTGCTGCCCAACACATGAGTGTGGAAAAGGTTTGTGGACGCCATTCGGCTCGATATTCCCAAATGCCTGCGTCCGGTTGTCCGGAAACTTGAATGGCCTTTCGAGCCAAACCGGAGACCAAACTGAGCAGACTTTCCGAAACTTGATCGCGAAACCGAGCATCCAAGAACATGGGCGTCAAGGCCAAGACCATTTCGCCATAGACGTCGTATTGACGATGCTTCGCGGCCGCATTTCCAACTCGAACGGGTTTTTCCCCTTGATATCCGGCCCAATCGACGGTGAATTCGTCGAGGTCGCTTTTTCCGTCGATTCGATAAAGTGGCGCCAAATCGAGGTCCGGAGCCGAACCAGCAACATTGAGCAGAAATTCCAAGAATTGCTCGCGTTCCTCGAAATGGCCAAGCAACCGAAATGCCCCCAGCGTATAAAACGCATCGCGGAGCCAACAATATCGATAATCCCACGTCCGTCCGCTTCCCGGAGATTCCGGAATCGATGTCGTCATGGCCGCGACAATCGCGCCTGTGTCTTCATAACAATGCAGCTTGAGCGCCAATGCGGAACGAATCACCTCGTCTTGATACGCTGCCGGCACAACGCAATGCTTGACCCACCGTTGCCAATACCGAATGGTCGATTGCAAGAATCGATCGCAAAGCGGCGCGAGAGGCTCTTCTACAGGTGCTCCCCAGGCCAGAACGAAGTGTTTGCGATTTGTCAAGGCAAACGGTTCACCGTTCAAGTACGAAAGCGCCGCGTCCGTCGTAAGTCGCAATTCGGTGTCGTAGCCGCGATACGAAACGTGATGCGAACCCATCTCCCGGGCCGGAGTTTTGCGAGACCAACCAAGAACGGGATTACAAACGACACGAATCCGGGGTGTCCCCGTGAGAGGCTCGACGATACGGACGAGTTTCGTCGGTCGAAAGCTCCGTTCAAATAGGTAAAACCGAGGTGCAAAGTCAAGTATCCGAAACGAACCCGAAGGATCGTCGAAACGTGTTTCGAGCACATTCGTGTTGGGCAAATAACGCTGCTTTCCAGGTTGCCCGCTCGCGGAGGTGATCATGAACTTTCCGCCAGCTTCCGCATCGAGCAACGCGCCAAACACAGGCGGCGCGTCAAACCGAGGAAGACACGACCACACGATCGATCCCCAGTGGTCGACAAGGGCAGAAATTTGGCAATTTCCAATCAAACCGAGCTCACCTAGCGCCGTCGTCTTCACTTGCATATGTCTCCTGGATATCCAAGCATGTATGTCAGCATCGTTCCGGTGACGCAAGTGACTTCTCGAAATTTCCTAAAATTCACGCACAAGATGGGACATGAGGGCCCGAATCGAACAGGACGGTCGCGTCCACTTTGCTTCCGATCCGTAACATAATGACCATCATGTGAACAGATGATCCTTGGAAAGTTTGATGATCGAGAAAAAAGTTTGACCTCAAAACAAATGCATGGTCTACATCGTCTGCGTGGGTTGTGGCGGATCTGTTCGTCCGGCGCAGCCAGACGTCGAGTATGTAAGGAGGAGAGAATCATGGCGCGGACCCTTTTGGTATCCAACCGACTGCCCATTACGGTTAAACTCGAGCAGGACAAGGTTTCCGTTCTGCGCAGTCCCGGAGGGTTGGCGACGGGTTTGAAAGGACCGCACGAACGGTCGGGCGGGTTGTGGATCGGCTGGCCTGGGGACATTTCGCGTTTGAGTCGCGAGCAAGTTGCGGTCCTCGAGCAACAGCTTGCCGAGATGCGTTTGGTTCCGCTCTATTTGACTTCGTCCGAGCTCAGTCATTATTACGAAGGATTTTCCAATGGATTGTTATGGCCGCTCTTTCACTACCTTTTGGATCGGATGAAGCTGGATGATCGTGGTTTTGATTGGGAATCCTACCGGGCGATCAATCAACGTTTTGCGGATCTCGTGGCAGCGCATTACCAGCCTGGGGATTTGATTTGGGTTCACGATTATCAATTGTGTCTCGTGCCAGCGATGTTGCGACGTCGTTTGCCGCGCGCCAAAATTGGGTTTTTCTTGCATATTCCTTTTCCAGCCTCGGAGGTGTTTCGGATTTTGCCGCATCGTTCGGCCATTCTCGAAGGGCTTCTGGGTGCGGACCTCATTGGATTTCATACGTTTTCGTACCTGAGAAACTTTTCGACATCGCTCCTGCGCCTCTTGGGAATCGAAGCGGACATCGATCGAGTCGCCGTGGCGGGTCGCGAGGTGCGTCTTGGGGTTTTTCCCATTGGCGTGGATGCTCGAGCTTTCGAGAATCTGGCGAATGCGCCTGAAGTTCAGGCAGAAGTGCAGGCCATTCAACAAGGAGCGACGGGCCGCAAGCTCATTTTGGGAATTGATCGGCTCGATTATACCAAAGGCATGCCCCGTCGTCTTTTGGCGATTGAGCGGTTTCTCGAACGCGAACCTTCGTGGCGTGGTCGAATGCGTTATGTGCAGGTTGCCGTGCCGTCACGTGAAAAAATCACGGCGTATGAAGCGCTTCGGCAACAGGTCCACGATTTGGTTAGTCGAATCAATGGAACCTACGGAACGGCGACGGACGTTCCGGTCCATTATTTGTATCGAGCTTTTCAGGAGCGGCAGGTGGCTGCGTTTTATCGTTCCGCCGACGTGATGCTCGTGACGCCATTGCGCGATGGCATGAATCTGGTCGCCAAAGAATTCGTCGCGACTCGATCCGACGAAGATGGTGTCCTCATTTTGAGTGAATTCGCTGGCGCCGCTGTTGAATTGGATCAGGCCCTCCGCATCAATCCATACGATATCGATCAAACAGCGATGGCTATCAAGAAAGCTTTAACGATGCCGCGTGATGACCGACAAGTACGTATGCGCGCATTGCGTCAACGCGTGTTTGGCGAAGACGTTCATGACTGGGCCCAATCGTTTCTCAATACACTCGAGCAAGCGTCTGTTCGTCCAGAACATCCATTTCAATTTGGCGACAACGAATCCAAAATGCTGCTCGAACGTGTTCGAAATCACGGGCATCTCGTCTTGTTGCTCGATTATGACGGCACCTTGGTTCCTTTTGCTCCGACACCTGGTCGAGCGGCGCCCGATCCCGAATTGCTCGAATTGCTCACCGCACTTGCGCGTCGCCCGAATACGACTGTGCATATCGTGAGTGGTCGGGATCGCAATACGCTCGATGGCTGGTTTTCAGGGATTCCGATTGGATTGCATGCCGAGCATGGTTTATGGAGTCGTTTGTCGCCGGTTGAAGATTGGCGCACCGTTCATGACATCCCACCGCAATGGAAAGACCGCGTCTTGCCAATGCTCGAACAATTCACGCGGCGAACACCAGGCTCGCTCATCGAGCAAAAGTTCGCCTCGATTGCGTGGCATTATCGAATGGCCGACCCTGAATTCGGAGCATTTCAGGCCAAGGAGCTACGTTTGCATTTGGCGGATGTCTTGAGCCATTTCCCCGTGCATGTTTTACCCGGGGACAAAGTCATCGAAATCAAATTGCAATCCGTCAACAAAGGGCAAATCGTACATCGGTTTTGCTCGGATATGCCTCAGGCCTTGATTTTGGCACTGGGTGACGATCGCACGGACGAGGATCTATTCGCGGCCCTTCCCGAAGGCAGCGTTGCCGTGCACATTGGGCCCAATCCGAGTTGTGCTCCGTATCGCCTCGACGATTATCGCGATGCTCGTCGGCTTTTGCGAAGTCTCTTGGACCCTCCAGTATCCCAAGAAAAAGCGATCCTCGAGTTTTCTGCGTGAAACCAAAACCAAGCCGCGCCATTTTGCAATCGCCGCGGTGACTTACAACCAAGGAGGAAGCAATGAGTTTTTCCTTTACGACGGCCACAGGATCCTATGAACAACGCTGGATCGTCTACGCACTCTTGCGTGACAACGTTCAGCACTATTTTGAAGGAGGCCACCCATCGGACGTATTCGGTGAAACACACGCCATTGCGCGCGCGATTGGCGGGTCCAAAGTGACGGTTTCTGCGAGTCGGCTCCGTAATGAATTGCTTCGCGCGAAGAATGATTTGTGTCGAAAGCCCATTGCGGATTTGGCAATCAGTTTACGAACGCGATCCGTCATGAATCTGAAATGGCCGCCACCTGACCATCGCGCGACGGAGCTGCTTGTCGCGACAGGCGAAACCATACCTTTGCTTGGCGAATTGCCCGCAACGCTCGACGATGTTTTTGGGCATTTCATCGACGGAATTTTGGCGATCACAGAAGGCAGCGGGCCTGAGGATCGCGTCGAAGTCGTCGATATGTGATTGGCAACCGCGCCCATTGGATGGCCTCGACGCGCTTGCTCCCATTTTCTTGCGCCCATGACGTTTCGTCAGCACCTTCGAGCAATTCGGCGCTTCCCTCGAACGGCATTTTCGCCGTATCTTTCGCTCGCAGTTCCCGTACACGACAAACCAACCCATGACCCCCGAATTCCCCGGCTGTACGATCGTTGCCACCCTCGCCGAAGATGCGCGTTTTGCGCTCTACCGTGGCCGTTTCGAAGATGGCACGTCGGTTCTCGTCGAAGCCACCCGCTCGCGGGCCCGCAGCGATGATCGCGCACGTTTGCGACGTGCTCATGCGATTGGCAAAGAGCTTGGAGAAAGCGTCACCCCACGCGCGCTCGGGTTTGTCGAACATGCCGATCACTTTGGCGTGATGCGCGAAGACCCAGGCGGATCAACGCTCGCCCAAATTCTCGCCACACGTCGTTTGTCTCTCGAAACAATTCTTGCTTACGCGGCCGCGATCGCGCGAGGGCTGGCAGTTACCGCGGCGCAAGGCGTCGTGCATCGAGACATCAACCCCCACAACGTGCTCGTGCGTGAAACCGATGGGACGGTTTTTCTCGTCCACTTCGTTGCGGCAGGACGAACCGGCGACGAATCGTTGCGCTCCCCCAACCCCGATGCGCCCGAAGGCACGCTGCTCTACATGTCGCCCGAGCAGAGTGGCCGGACAAACCGCCCCGTCGACCATCGCGCTGACTTCTATGCACTCGGTTGCGTCCTCTACGAGATGCTCACGGGCGCGCCTCCGTTCACGTCCGCCGAGCCGATGGCGCTCGTTCACGCGCACCTCGCGCGTACGCCCAAATCCCCGCACGAACTCGAACCCAACGTGCCTCCCGCCGTCTCGCGGATCGTGCTCAAGCTGCTCGCCAAAAGCGCCGATGACCGGTACCAAAGCGCGCGTGGCGTAGCTGCGGATCTGAGCATGTGCATCGATCGCCTGCGGATCTCGGGGCGTGTCGATCCGTTTCCGTTGGGTGGTCAGGACAGACCCACGATGCTTTCGAACGCGGTTCGTCTCTACGGACGCGACGCCGAACGCGAGAGTTTGTCCGCGGCTGTGGAGCGAATTCGGCGTGGTGGTCGGGAAATTTTCGCGATTGCAGGTGCCGAGGGCATGGGAAAAACCGCTCTCGCCGTCGACATGTTCGCCCGTACGCCTGCGGACGATGCGTACCTCGCCGCAGGAAAGTTCGATCAAATCGGCCAAAGCATGCCTTTTGCCGGTATTGGCCACGCGCTGGGTGAACTCGTCCGGGCTGCTTTGGCCGAGCCAGAATCCGAGCTTTCGCGCATTCGTTCCGAACTCGAATCGGCTCTTGGACCGAACATCGAACTCGTCGCGCGTGTCGTGCCCGAGCTCGGCATGGTCTTCACCCCGACGGGAACATCGCCCGATCTCGGCCCGCTCGAATCACAGAATCGCTTTTCCATCATCGTTCAGCGCTTCATTTCGGTGTTCACGCGCCGCCGTCCCGTCGTGCTTTTTCTTGACGACTTGCAGTGGGCCGATCCCGCGTCGCTGAAGCTTCTGCGCGACTTGATGAGTGATCCGCAAGGCGCGTATTTGCTGGTCATTACCGCGTTTCGAAGTCGCAACGATGGCGAAGCGTATGGTCCGATCCGACGAACCCTGGACGAGTTTCAGTGGCTCGATGTTCCGGTGACGGAGCTCGAGTTGCGGCCGTTGCGGCCATCGGATGTGCGGAGCATGCTCGCGGGGCTTTTGGGTTGTGATGCGGCGGAAGTCGAATCGCTTGGCGTGCTTTTGTGGAGCAAGACAAACGGCAATCCGTTTTTCGTGCGGCAAATTCTCGGTGCGCTCGTGCGCGATGGCCTTGTCGAAGTCGATGCGTCGACGGGCGCGGTGTATTGCGACGAAGAAAAGATCGAAGGTTCGATCACGGACGACATTGTCTCGTTGCTGCTCGCGAAGATTGGAGACTTGTCGGAGTTGTCGCGTCATGCGCTGGTGCGGGCGGCATGTTTTGGTCACGAGTTTCGGATTGACGCACTGGCGAGTTTGTGTGGACGAACTCCGGCCGAGTTGCGCGGCGACTTGAGTTCCGCAGTGGCCGATGGTTTGGTGCTGCCTGTTCGCACGCGTCCATCGGCGGCGCGTCCTGCGGGTGAAAGGCCGTCGTCCGGTGGTCCTCGCGCGTATCGATTCTCGCACGACAAGGTGCAACAAGCGGCCTATTCGCTGTTACCGAAGGACGAACTCCCGGCGTTGCATCTTGCGATCAGTCGTCGTTTGCGGGCGGAGATCGACATCGAGAACGACAATCCGTTCGAGGTGTTGTTTCACGCGCATCGCGGCGCATCGGCGATGACGGATTCGACGGAGCGGATCGAGGTCGCTCGATTTGCGCTTGCGGGTGGGCAAAAAGCGCGAGGAGCTGCGGCGTATGAAGCGGCTTCGGGGTACTTCGCGACGGGCATGATGCTTTTGGGGGATGGAGGTTGGCAGGACCAACCATCGCTCATGTTTTCGCTTGCATGGGGGGCCGCAGCGTGCGCGTACCTCACGGGTCGTTTCGACGATGCGGAGAAACTCTTTGGTTTATTGCGGCAACATGCATCGTCGTCGCTCGACCGGGCGAGTGTTCGGGATCTCGAGACGGTTTTGTATGTGACCATGGGGCGATTCACGGACGCCGTGCGCGTGGGTTGCGAAGGATTGCGATTGCTTGGTGAGCATTCGCTCGACAATCCCGATCGCGCGGCGGTGTTTGCCGAGGAACGAGCCAAGATTGATCAGATGCTGAATGTGCGGCACGCCGAATCGATGGTCGCCGTCGTGATGCAGGAAGATCCAAATCGTCGCGCGATGTTGCGGACATTGATTCATTTGGTTCCAGCGGCGTATGCGACGGATCCGGCATTGCTTTTTCTCGTTGCGGCGAGAATGGTGCGCACGACGCTCGAAGGCGGCCCGACCGAGGACAGTGCGTTCGCGTTTGCCGTGTACGGCATGACGTTGGCGGCATTGCAGCGATACGACGAAGCGTTCCAAATGGGTGAAATCGCTTTGCAATTGTTCGAGCGATTTCCGTCGCCGTCGTTTGCGTGCAAAGTGTATTTATGCGTGGGCGGCAATTTGCATTTTTATCGCCGCCCGCTCGTCGCTGGGCTTCCGTATTTGGAGCGTGCGCAACGCGAGGGTTTGGCGACAGGCGATTTCCCGTTTGTCTCGTATACATGCTTCAGCATGGCGCAGATCCGCCTGGGATTGGGCGAAGATTTGGCGGCGACTGAGCAAGAGATTGAAGGATTTCTTTTGCTCATGCAAAAAACGCGGGACATCATGTCCGAGGCGCATTTGCGTATTGCGTACCAGCTCGTGCGTTGTTTGCGGGGACGAACTCGAGGCAATACGGTCTTGTCGGATCGAGAATTCGACGAAAAGAAGTTCGAGGCGTCGTTACACGAGAAAAACCTGCCATTCGTGGTGAGTTATTATCACGCGATTCGTTTGGAATTGGCAGTTTTGTTTGGCGAATGGGCACAGGCGGAACGTATTCTCGTCGAGGGAGAACCTTTTGTCGACGTTGCCGTGGCGCAATTCTTTGCGACGGGCGTGTTTTTCCGGGCGGCATTCTTGGCGGCATTGCGTCTTGGTCGAGGTACGGGTCCCGAGCAGGAAAAACAGGTTGCCGAATACGAGCGACGAGAATCGAAGCTCGTTGCGTTGGCGGAAAGTTGTCCGCAAAATTTCCAGCACCTTTTGGATTTGGTGCGCGCTGAACGGGCACGCGTCGAAAATCGGGACCTCGATGCGATCAATCTATTCGATGCGGCGATTGAAGGCGCGGCTCGAAATGGGTTTGTCAAGGATGAAGCATTTGCCCTCGAGCGAGCAGCGTGGTTCCATTTTGCTCGCGGGCGCAAGCGATTGGCACGAGCCTACGTCCTCGATGCACAAAACGTTTATACTCGGTGGGGCGTCACGACCAAACGTGATCATTTGTCGAGTCAATTCGAGGAGCTTTGGGAGGATGAATCGCCTCCGTGGGACCAACCCGTGCAAAGTTCACGTGCTGACAAAGGATTCGCGGCGCTCGATACGGCGGCCGTGATTCATGCGGCACAAGCGATTGCGGGAGAAATTCTTCTCGAACGCGTGCTCGTGCGTGTCGTCAAAGCCGTCATTGAGAGTGCTGGTGCCGATCGCGGCATGCTTTTGATTGATCGCGGTGGTCGTTTGTGGGTCGACGTCGTGATGCAAGTCGATCCGGAAAAAATTGAAACGGAAGCGAGTGTTCTGGCGGAAGAATGCGAAACGCTTCCTCTTTCCATAGTGGAATATGTGCGACGAACGCGCGAAGCGCTCGTCATGGGCGATGCTCGCGCCGACCGACGTTTTGCCAAAGATCGTTACATGGTCAACGATGCTCCGCGGTCGATTTTGACCTTGCCCATGTTACACAAGGGCAAACTCGTGGGCATTATTTACCTCGAACATGGATCGGCCAACGATGCGTTTGTCCCGGCGAGACTTCCGCTCATTGAATTCTTGGCGGCACAAGCGGCGGCGGCGGTCGAGAGCGCATTGCTTTATGCGGAAGTGCAGCGCATCACGGAAGAATTGCGTCGATCGAATGAAGGACTCGAAGCGCAAGTTGCGAAACGCACCCAGGAAGCGCGCGAAACGGCGGATATGCTGCGTGTCGAGCTCGAACAACGCGAGCTTGCGGAAGCGGAACGTGAAGCTCTGCAATTGCGCGTGATTGATGCGCAACGCGAACGATTGGCGGAATTGTCGACGCCGATCATTCCCATCACCGAAGACGTGGTCGTCATGCCGCTCATTGGTACGATGGATGAATCTCGCGCGAGTGAGTTGATGGAGGCGGCATTGCGTGGCGCTTCGGAACGTCCGGTTCGGGCCGTGATTTTGGATGTGACGGGCGTGAAGAATGGCGATGCACGTGTCGCGGAAACGTTGGTTCAGACTGCTTCGGCATTGCGGCTTTTGGGCGCGCAATCGATTTTGACGGGCGTTCGTGCGGATGTGGCGCGATCGCTCATGGAAAGCGGTACGGAGCTGGCGGGAATCGTGACGAAAAGCAGTTTGCAAGCGGGCATTGCATTTGCGCTCGGAAAACAATTGCGCGGGCGTTGAGCGTCCGAAGATTTCGCAAAGACATTTTTGCGCGATTGTAGTAACATCCCGTTCATGGCTTCAAAACACCGAAACCTTGCAATCCTTCTTGGCTCCATGTTCTTCACGTCCGGCATGATGGGCTGCGGTCCTGATATCGACGCCAATGCGACATCTTCCACCAGTAGCAGCAGCGGAAGTGGCAGCAGCAGCAGCAGTAGTAGCGGCGGGAGTGATGTTTGTCCGGGAAATACGATTTGCCTCGATGTAAACGTGATTCAGGGACCTGTGACACCAGGCCGCGTTGCCGTGCTTTGGTTTCAGCTTAGCGATGATGGTCCAGATCCGATGCCGGTCATTGGATACGATGCGGCATTTGATCCCGCGGTGAAACGCGTCGAAATCCCGATTGCGTCGATTACCGTGCCCAATGAAGAAAACTTGCTGTGCCCTCGGGCTTGCAATGATGAATCGATGTGCCCGTGCACGGGGGAACCCAAACTTGGTGTTGGGTTTGTCGTCGTTGGAAATGACGCCGACGGTAATGGCAAACTCGATCCTGCTGAAATTTTGGGGAACTCGAGTGCGCCCGCGGGTTTTGGATACATGGCCGTTGGTTACGCCGCGGCGCCTTACATGCCGGTTCCGGCTCCGTATGACGTCTTATTTCCTGCGGGCGTGGACCAAGGCGTGCGTCCGTATCGGCTCATGAAAGACGCACAGATGGTTTTTGATCGCATGCACAAAGTGCCGGACGGCGAAGTGTTTCAATTGAACGTTTGCGGCGATTCCGCCAATGCGATGTGCATGATGCCCATACCGAACTTGACCTAAGGTTCCGATGTTCCTGATTTCGATGGCATTTCCAGTGCCTTCGTGTACGGATGGGCTCGACGTTCGGCGAATCCATCAATCAAAAGACCCACGCCTGCAAAAAACACGAGGGCCGTGCCAATACCTCGGCCAAACTCGTTTTTAAGGGCAAACCTGAGCAACAATCCCACAATCCCAAATGTCGCCCAAGCGGTTAAATACATGGGCCAGGCCTGATTGACTTTGGCCATGCGCGCTTGTTCTTCGGTCCGCGTCTTTTCCGGTTCGGCAACGTACGCTGCGGAAAGCTGCTCGACTTGGCCCGGAGTTCGAAAACCAACCGTTGCCCCCGTAATCGTCAGCGCCAAACCAAGCACAATGAAGGGCCACGCGACGCCGCGAAAAAAAGCCTCCTTCGTATCAGTCAATAGCCACGCACCGAAAACGAGACTCACCAAACCCATAGGCAAAATGAAAACCAGCGCTTCGAGTTTTTCGCCGCGAAGATAATCGACCATCATATCGATGAGATTCATGCGTTTTCCTTTCTGATTTTTTCGATCACCACGATACGACCCGTGGGTGTCGTGATGGTTTCCATGTGCTTGCACCGAAACTTGACCAGTATCCGTTGGGCTTCCGCCAATTCGTCTTGTGCTTTTTGACCCTTGATGAGCAAGAGGCGCCCACCATATTTGGCAAATGGCGCCGTGAACGGCAACAGATCGGACAAACGTGCCACAGCGCGGGCGGTGACGACGTCAAACGTATTACGCAAAGATCCCGAAGCCAATTTTTCTGCACGTTCGGCAAGCACCTGTACGTTCGACAAATGCAATGCTTGGGCCACCGCGGACAGAAATGCGGCCTTTTTCTGAATGGATTCGACGAGTGTCACTTGCATATCGGGCCTCGCGATGGCCAGCGGAATTCCGGGTAATCCTCCACCGGAGCCAATGTCCACGATGCGCCCGCCGTTCGGCACGTTTTCGATCAATGGCGCGAGGGTCAAGGCATCGAACGCGTGCTTTTGCCAGGCAGCATCGGGATTTTCAATGGCTGTCAAGTTCATCCGCTCGTTCATGGCCAAGAGTCGGGCCAAAAACTCCCCAATCTTCGTTATGACCTCGGGGGGCAATTGCACACCGAGTTCGGTCAATCGAGTCGCAAAATCTG
>JBGAOI010000889.1:0-3389 GCA_044221885.1 Polyangium sp. (in: bacteria) | reverse complement strand
TGGATGACGCAAACGCGCGCCGAGTGTACCGTTGTAATACGCGTCGTCGTCGGGGCTCATTCCGCGCCGCAACTCGACATGATATGCGCCTTCCCGCCAAGGTCCGGGTGAAGCGGCAATCTCATAGCGGCCATTGGTCAAAAATACGCCTCGTGCAGCGCCCCCCATGGTGCCTGTACGCGCGGCGCGTTCATACCCACGTTCATCGGTGAATTGCGTGGCGAGACCGTTGTTTTTGGGCAGCCCCGAAAGATGCGCATTGCCCGAATGCATCGACGTCGTACCAATGCAACCAGCCAATTCAATCGTACCGGTGACATAGGCCATTTTCGTACGGAGCGAAATGACTTCTTGTCGCGTCGCATAAGGTAGCTCGGGACTCGAACCCGCCGGATCGTGATCGTCGATGTACGTGAACGCGTCGCGATCAAGTCCTCTGCTGTGATTGTCGGTTTGATCGACAGGCTCAATCGCTTCGATCCCCGGCGCTGGCCAGCGGAACCAGCCTCGAGCGCCCGACGGCCAATCGAGCCACGCACGCGGACCCGGGTTACATGCCGATAGCCCCCAGCGCCCTTCCTGAATGGCTGGGTAATCGTATTTGATCGGATTGTCGTAGCCTGAAAAAAGAAGTTGTTCGTTGCCGTGGATGTCTACGCCCGCGCGTTCGCCATTGTATACGTTTTCATTGGTCGCGCCCGTGTACGGAACGCTGTACTTCTGTATGCGAGGGCCCGAGGTTAGTGGCTCGTTGGGGTCACGCTCCATAAATACGACCCCCGCCACGTGTCCCTTTGGCGGAATCACCGTCGTTTGCGCCGTATACGTATCGCACTTGTTTTTTACGATCAGCTCAGAGCTGGGAAGCGTGACCACGCTGAGCGGTTCACCTGAAAGGCCCGACAATTCCACGGCAGCGTCGTCGATGACATAGGTTTTTCCTGGCAGCAGCAGGACTTCACCCGTCACCGTCACGTGGCCGTTTTTCCACGTCGAAACGAAACCACCCACACGCGCGGGGTTCGGCACAATGTCACCTTGGACAACAGATCCGGCGACGTTTTCATCGGAAACGAATTCGCCTTCCACCGACCCATCGAGCGCATGCGCTCGAAAACGCAACGCCGAAATGCCGATGTCGGGCATTGCGCTCGTCACTTGAAACCGTACGCTCACCAAATCAGTCCGTACGAGATCGATGCTCGAGTCACCCACTTCCGGCGCGGTAAATGCGGTGGCTGGCAGTCCTTTCATCGTGGTGCTCTTGTGCCCACGGTTCGAAGCTTGGTATTTCCAGGTGACACTCTGGTGGCGATAATTCAAGTAGTGCTTCTGGCCATCGGGCGTCACGACAAACCGCTGAAGCAGCACACCGTACGTGCCGCTTTGTGGATTAACCTGGGTATTGCCATTGACGACATCGAAGTCGGTCCCGCCGAAATCAAAAGCCGTGAAGTTCGTATTCGTTACCGGAACCGCACCACCAGCGAGTGGCCGCAGATTGAGCGGTGGAATCGTGTCTTTAGGTGGCTTCTTCGCATTGCATTCTCCAATTCCAAAGGCTCCCTCGAGCAAGAATGGACGCAATTCCACCACATAGCTGCCTGGTTTGTCCTCGGAAGGCTTGATCTGGCCGTCGTCGCAAACCGCCTCGGGGTTGCCGCATGTATTGGGTCCCCAACCTTTCCGCGGACTGTCGCTTTTGCACACGGGATTTACAGGCGGATCGGGCTGTTGGTCGTCTCCGATGTCGTCCGCGTCGGGTTCAGCCACAGGTTCAATCGCCGAGGTCATGGAATCGATGCGCGAGTCGTTGCCTTGTGGTGCGTCATTGCATCCAGCAGGCAACAGCACGGTCACGCCAAGGGCTGCCCACGGAATCAACGACGTAAGGTGCGGAAAAGTGCGAAGGTTCATCTTGAGCATCTTAGTTCGTAACCACCAAAAATGACTAGCATTTTCATTCAACATCGATTTTCGGCTAAGAACACACAAAAAGCAGTGACGGCACTCGAGCGAGAATACAAGGGCAGGACATCTCTGCGCGGCCGCCCGTGATCCAACAAGGCACGTCGAGTTTGGCTCGACTCATCCCGAGGCCAAGGCTCAACCACGCGGTGCAGGGATGCAGTTCTTTGCTGCCGTCCGAGGTTTTGGGCAGCGGGTTTCGCGATGTTGACGCAGAGACGGTGTTTACCAGGAAATTGCAGCATTTCATGCTCTCGGGGCGCGAATTACCGCACCCGTCGATGCCATTTCATGGGGCTTGATGAATCACGTCCCTGCAAGACAAACCTCGAAACGCTCGCAAATCCTAATCAACAGCTCCTCAGAGGAATTGCGGACATCGAGCAGCGGAAAAGTGATTGGCGCGGTACGATTACGTGTGCTCGAAGGAGCCGGGATTGCGGGATTGCCGCAATATTTCGTGGAGCGGGATCGTCGACGCGAGAAGCGGCATTGCGAATGCTCGCAGCGGACCTTGTCGCTCGGCCGTTGAGGTAGGTTAGCTCATCGCGCCAAACCCTTCATTCACCTTCGCCGCCGTCGTCGGTGCCGCCCGATGCGTCGCCTTTGCCCGTGTCGCCGACAGCGCCCGTCAACTTGGCACACGTTTTCATCGAATAGCTCGCGTCGATCTTGGGATCCGTGCCGCGAACGTGCCAGGCTTGTTCGGCCCCCCAATCGAAGCTCGGATCGAAGGAGATACGCACGGTTTTTGCACCCGTGAGGCCCTCTTTTTCCAGCGCTTTCGCCAATTGCTTGATCGTGCACGTTGGAAGAGCGGGAGACTCGACTCCCTTCCATTGATTCAGCGCGTTCCATTTTCGCGAAAAATCGACGTAGGTCGGACCAAATACGAACTTACGCAAGCTGTCCTGACGCCCTGATTTCGTAAGAGCTGATACTTTACTTGGCGAGATATAGACGACCTCCGCACCTTTCGTGACGTCGACGGTGCCATCGGGTCGGACCGCTTGAAAATTGGCCGACCACCAATAAGCATCCTTTTTCCATTTTTTGGCATTGGCTGAGACGCCGGTGATCATGATGTCGCCGTCCGATGCGTCTGCCGACTTCAACCCGGCCGCGGAGTACGTCATTTTGCCTTTCGGCGCAATGAATCGATTCTTCACCATATTGAAGGCGAAATAGCCGCCTCCCACCACGAGGGCGACGAGCACGCTCCCAATGATTTTCAAAACGGGAACGCCGCCTCCTGCTGGCATACCCGGCATTGCCGTCGGATACGCGGCTTGAGGCATTCCCGGCATACCGCCAGGCGCCGCGCCATATTGGCCGGCACCTTGTTGAGGCATACCGGGCATACCACCAGGCGCCGCGCCATATTGGCCGCCACCTTGAGGCATTCCCGGCATACCACCAGG
>JBGAOI010000888.1:0-3399 GCA_044221885.1 Polyangium sp. (in: bacteria) | reverse complement strand
ATTGTGGGAATCAAAAAACCCAATGCCATCGAACGGAATGCTGAAACGGAAAAGTGGCTATATCCAAGCGGATTTTATTGTGTTATCCGCCGCTTCTCCTCAAAGGAAGAATCGCACCGAATCGTGGCCAATGTCGTGAATCCATCAGTCTTCGGTGGTGTGGATGCGTTGGGCTTCGAGAATCACCTGAACGTATTTCATGCCAATAAACGTGGTTTGCCTGAGGCATTGGCTCGGGGTCTGGCATTGTACTTGAGCACCACGACGGTCGACGCGGCATTTCGCCGCTTCAGCGGTCACACACAAGTGAATGCAACGGACCTGAAGCTGATGAAATATCCCAGTCGTGAAGCATTGGTACGCCTTGGAGAATGGGCGATGACGCAAGGCCCGCTCACGCAAAGCATGATCGACGAGCAATTTGGAATCGTGGTCGAATGAAAGCAAACAAGAAGGCATTCCATCTCGATGCCGCAATTCAGATTCTCATTGCTCTCGGATTGCCCCGCGCGCAACAGAACGAACGCTCCGCCCTATGCCTTCTGGCGCTGCTGAATCTCACGCCAGGCCGACCATGGTCCAAAGCCGAGAACCCACTTATGGGCATTACGCCTATCATGGATTGGGCGCGAGACCATTATGACAAAGACTATGCCCCAATACGCGTGAGACGGTCCGCCGTCAAACGATGCACCAGCTTTGCGACGCGGGCATCGCCGTCTACAATCCAGACAAACCCGATCGTCCCGTGAACAGCCCCAAGGCGGTGTATCAAATTGAGCCTGGAGCCCTGAGCGTACTCAAAACGTTTGGCACGTCCAAATGGCAGAATGCCCTTGCGAACTATCTGTCCGAGCGAGAAACGTTGGTTGCTCGGTATGCCAGAGTGCGCGAACAAAACAGAATTCCGGTTCAAATTGCGTCAGAAAATGAAATCACCCTCAGCCCTGGCGAACACAATACGTTGATCAAGGCTGTCATTGAAGACTTCGCCCCACGTTTTGCGCCTGGAAGTGTGCTCGTGTATGTCGGCGATACAGGCGACAAGTGGGCCTATTTGGATGCTCCACGTCTCATGAATTTGGGAATCGATGTGGAATCACACGGGAAAATGCCCGATGTCGTGCTGCATTACACGGCGAAAAATTGGCTTTTGGTCATCGAAGCCGTGACGAGCCATGGCCCCGTGGATGGCAAGCGACATGCCGAACTTGCCAAACTCTTCGAATACGCCAAAGCCGGATTGGTGTTTGTTACAGCATTCCCGCATCGAGCACGTATGAGCCGGTATGTCGCGGACATTGCATGGGAAACGGAAGTATGGGTCGCCGATGCTCCTACGCACCTCATTCATTTTAATGGCGTGCGGTTCTTGGGTCCATATAGCGTTGGGCAGTAGAGATACGATTGCCGTTTTCTTCGTAGCAACACGCCCACACCCTACGTATTCCCCTTCTCCCTACGCCGCGCTCGTCCAAAAGCCGCCCCGCTCTACTTCTCGTCTTTTCGCTCGGATTTCCTCGGAAATATCGCGTGGTGGGCAGCTTTGGACTTTTCATCAATGCCCAGATCGGTCGCGCATTCGTCAAAAAACGCGAGGTATGCATCAAAATACTCATCGCGCAAAGGCCCCATCTCGGATTCTTTGCCGATTAAACCCATCATGCCGTACTCTGCCGCGTCCTTCAGCGCTTCTTGGCGCATTTTCGCCGGGTCATTCCCCGCCGCTTCCACTCGTTTCCGTGACTCCTCGGCCTTCTTCTCTTGTTCTACAATTCGTTTTTCCCGCACAACCCGCTGAGCCTCGAGCTTTTCTGCGATCAGCGTGCTTTTCTCCCGAACGGCGGGAGCAAGCCGCGAGGACATTTTCCGAAATGACCCAAGCACATCCGTCAAATACCGAATCGCCGCTTCGTCCGTCGGCTCGGCCTGGTCAAGCGCGGGAAACCCATACATGGGCGAAATCGCCCCCTTGCCTTGACGCGATTCAAATTGAAACAAGAGATCAACGCGCTCGCAACTCAGCCCATGCGACAAAGCCGGAGCCGCGGCAGACCCCTCAGCCGACGGAGAAACCGCCGGAGGCGGAGACGAACCACAACCCATGGTCATCGTTCCAGCCATGAGGAAACTGCACGTTTGCAGGATAAATGATCGAATTTGAACCATCGCGGACGCTCCTACGCACAGTCTACACCATGGCCGGTCGGCGTGACGAAATAGTTGCGCAAGACGAATGAAGGGTGCGCACAAGCGCGTTATCAGTCAAGCCGCCGCGCCACCTTGAATTTGCTGACAGAAGCACGGCGACTGGTCAAAGCAGGACGCTACTTACCCACCATGCTCTCGCAATTGCAGGCGAGCGCTTCGCGAATCTCGAATCCATTACGGTGTGCGGGCACAGCGAAACCCGTCGTGGTCATATTGTAGATTGGGTATACCAAAACTCCGGTACGAGCTGCGATCAAGGAAAGAATCGTTGTTGCTCCAGTAGCCACCGCGAACGGTACGAACCGAGCCTGGAACGAGATTCGCGCAACCATTGCACGGATTCGCGTATGGCACGACGCGCCAATCCAAGTTCCATTCGCTCATACTGCCAGACAAATCCGCTTGCCCCCATTTCCCATCGCCTTTCGGAGATCGAGAACCCACCTTCAAGATATCCGTGAATGCACACGAGGTCGCCAGAGAACCATCGCCCAAACATGACCACACAGCGTAGGTGCCATCAATGATCGTCGAATTCGGTGGATTCGACCACGGGTATTCGCGCTGCTCGCTTCCTCCAGCCGCTGCGTAATTCCACTCCGCCTCAGTTGGCAATCGACCGCCGTCCCAGGCGCAAAACGCGAACGCGTGATACCAGCTCACACAATTCATTGGAAGGACTTCGTTCGCACCCGCCAGATCCGTCCAGGTTTGGTACATCGAACTGCATTTTATCTTGGCCAACAATCCCGCCTTGTCCACAGCGATGTTCGCATCCCATGCACTTTGCCAGCCGCTATCTGCAATCAATGGATGTGCACCCGAACCAGAGGCTGGTTTGCTCGTAGGATATGCTTCGACAAACTTCCGAAATCGACCCACCGTCACCTCGAATCGATCCAATCGGAAATCGCTCAATGTCGCCACGTACCCCGGATCATTGCTCCGGTTGAACGTTCCACCCGGCACCAATGGAGACGTGCAACAATTTTCATTGCCCAACGGTCCACATGTCGCTGGTAATCCGCTGCAACTGCGCGGTACACATTTACCATTCTCACACAAAGTCTGCAAACATTCACTGTCGGATGAACACGACTGACCAACATCCTTTTTGCATACACCGGCCCCATCACACGATTGGTTCGTCCCGGTACACATACCGTCATCCTGGCCAAACGATACGTT
>JBGAOI010000887.1:0-3399 GCA_044221885.1 Polyangium sp. (in: bacteria) | reverse complement strand
AAACCCAAGTCCGATTCGTACGCAGTTGCCCCCAAACGCCCAGGATTCGTGCGCCTCGTGCGGGGCACCGATCACTACGAAGGACAAATCATCACGCGTCGGGGACGTCTCGTTCCTTCTGTGCTGCCTCACCTCAGCCGCATGATGAAACACGCTCCGAGCGACTCGAAAACCGCCATCGATCCGCGTCTCGCAACACTCATCGGCATGGTGAGCGATCACTTTGGCGGAAGGCCGATTCACGTCGTGAGTGGTTATCGTCCGTACTCGCCCACGCAATTCACCAAAGATTCGAACCACAACCATGGACGAGCGTTGGACTTCAACATTCCAGGTGTGCCGAACAGCGTTGTACGAGACTTCTGTCGAACCTTTCGTAATGCGGGCGTTGGCTACTATCCAAACAGCTCGTTTGTTCACCTTGACGTTCGTGCAAGTAAATTTTTCTGGATCGACTACTCTCGACCTGGTGAGGCCCCTAAGTACGATTCACCATCTTCCCAAAGTACGGCGGATGAGGCGACGAGTGATGTAGATCGCACGCCTACACCAACCCCGACAGAGGGATCGAGTGTAGAAAAAACTACAAATGACGGTTGATTGGTCTCGAGGTGGGTACAATCTGACCCACTTGACGCTTATGCAACCTATTGTTATTTCATAAGAAATCAGCACACAGGGGATTGTGCGCGCAAAAATCGCCTCGATGTGGGTCACAAGTGACCCTGATGCGACGTCATTTGGACGTGTCACAGGAAGCACATCCAAAGTGTTGCAAAAAAAACATTCAAAGATCGTGGGGTAAGGATTTTCCTGATGCCCCAAGTGGTATAGACTGCGTGTTGTGGATTCGTTTGCAGTCCCGCTCTAACAATGTGATGGGCAGATCCATCGCTTCAACCGCTACCATGCGTGTTGGCCAGGATCCACACCAACACGTTTCAGAAAAGCCGAACTCCACACACGCAAGATCACGGTCGTATGCATTCGCCCAAAAACGCCTCACCACATCATGATGAGCAGGCCTCAGGACAGGCGCTCGATGAGAGTGGTGTACGCACTATTTCGGATGCAGATCGTGCCGCGCTTGCCGCCGTTGGAGCCGACCGTACAACTTCTGCGCCGCGTAAGGTTTGTCCAAAGACCCTCGCTGCACATCTACCCCTGGTTCATCAAGTTGTTGGGCCCATCGCACGACGCGTGCCAGCCAACGTTCAACATGGTGATCTGGTTGGCGCAGGTCTTACTGGTCTAGCCGATTCATTGAGCAAGAACGGTGGCGACAGTGGAGCCGCGTTCGAATCGTACGCACGAACCCGAATTCGAGGGGCAGTGCTCGATGAACTGCGTTCACAAGATTGGCTCAGCCGACGCGCTCGCGACGCTGTCAATGCAACAGCGCAAGATGGCGAGGACGTTCACGAACGCCTTTCGTTTGTTGGTCTCGACGAACTTATTCCCGAGGACGAACAGGAGTTCTGTCGATCCATCGATAAAGATCCCGAGCAGCACTACGCCCGCAAAGAAGTGGCCCGCATTCTAGACGTGGCTTGCTGCATCCTCGACCCGCGCGAACGAGTCGTGATCAAGAGACACTACACCGACGATCAAACATTCAAAGCCATTAGCGTCGAGCTGAACATCAGCGAGACACGTGCATTTCAGCTCCACGCTCGTGCGCTCGGACGCTTACGGTCGTACTTCGAAAAGCGTCCTCAAAGGCCGTATTTGCAAGAGGTTTGTCCGGACTCGAACCTGCTCGAAGTCATTCCTCACAACTGGAGCGATGACGACCCGATCGACGATCCTCCGCTCGACGTTGCTTGATCAACGAAGCGACAAGGCCCGGCCTCGCATCGCATTGCCCAACACATAAAGCGTCGTCGACTCGTAGTGAGCTTCTGGCGGTGTCTCGCCTCCCGCTCGGTGCACATACGCGTTTTGATGCGTTCCGCGATCCAGAGCGACCACGCGCATGCATCCAGCATCGATGAGGGCTTCGGTCGTTGCTTCGTCCGTATCGAAGGTGGTTGAAGCTATGAGAACAGAACCGTCGGCCAACACGCCGATGGCTGCGCGCGGACGCATCGACCCGACGATGCGGGCTTCTGGAAGCGGTCGACCTTCGTCGGCAGTGAGTGGCAATTCGGCTGCATCAGCGTCAGCGGTGGGGGCAAACCCTTCACTCTTCTCGATGCGGGCCCGTTCGTTTTCCACGACCAACACGCCTGCGGCAGCACCGAATTTCACGCCGATCGAGCCACCGATTGCCAAGCCTCGTGGGCCTTTCCGTTTCGCCGTACCCAGACCTGCGGCGAGCAAAACGCGGGTCTGTTCATCCGCGGCGAGTGCGTCTGGGAACGTGCCTCCCAACCGATGCGAAACTTCCTTCGTTCCCGCGCGAATTCGAAAAAGAAATCGTTCTGGCGAAAGAAGCGTGAGTTTTACTTGGGCCCCGAGTTTCGCCACGCTTGCCGTAAAGAGTGCTGGTCGCCAAGAAGGTTCGGGTTGCGGGCCAGGATCGACTTCCCACGTGCCAGCTTCAGGCAAGGGCGCATCAGGCTGCCCCGTACGTGCAACGACGTAGACAAACGCATTCGTCGAGGCGTTCCACATCCGTTGGGGGTCAAAAGATTGTGTACCCCAAAGCCTTGTTCCTGCGCCTTTTTGGCCATCGTGCTGAACGAATCCAAAGCCAACCGGGTCGGGACTCGTCGCCAGCGCCATGGCATCTCGACATCCCGCCATCAGCAGCGCTTGCGCAACCACAACAGCCGGGACGTTTTCTGCGCCTGCGTACAACAAATGTCCGTCGTTCGTTACGCACAAGCCCGAACGTGTTCTGGATTCACGGTCTGTCGAGTCAAACTCGGCCAACCGACCATCGACGACGAGGGCTTTGCTGGATTGTCCAACGAAACGCAGCGTGAGCGGAACGTCTTCATCGAGCGGCCAGGGGCCCAGGGCTGCACGACCAAGCCGATCCACGGCGAGGGTTGCTGCACCGTGACGCGGAACCGCGATCGCCTGTTGGTCTACGACAAACCCGGCCGGACTTGCACCGTCGGGCGATCCTCCGGCAAACACTGCAAGCGAGATCGAAGCGTCGGAGCTGCTGATCTTGCCTTGTCCGTGAAGCCCTGTTTCCGAACGTGGCGCCAGAACTCCAGCAACTGGGCGCAGTTCGAGACGTCGACCGTCCATCGCTACGAGACGCACGATGGCATGGGGACGTTTGGGGTCGGGTCGAAGGTGCGTCTCGAAAAACGATGGCGGAGCTTCTTTGGGTTCCCCAGGCAATTTTCCGACACCTGCTGGCGCCAACCATATGCCTTCGCCTGGAAGAACACGGTGCGATGTGAGCGCCAGTTGCGGGGGAAAACCTTTCTCGGCGGGAAC
>JBGAOI010000886.1:0-3403 GCA_044221885.1 Polyangium sp. (in: bacteria) | reverse complement strand
GATGTGTCACAGCGGCGGATTTTTGTCGTCGGGCACGACGATCCAAAGGATGGCGCCCGAACGGATACCAGCATCTTCGAGGGTTTTCTTGTCGCCGCTCGGGTGATCGAACGTGACAAACCTTTGAGTCCGTGGTTCGTAAAGAATCCACGCGGTGCCATACGTCATGGGAGGGATTTGCGCACCTCCGCGACGTAATGCTTTCCAAACGCGTGAAACAAGGGTGGACAAGTCGCGATGCACGTCGAGCGATAAGGTCCATAATTCGCTTTTCTCGCCCAAAAGGCGCCGTGGATCGACCGTGACGTGTCGTCCGACAACGTGTTTGTCGAGTTTCGGCACGGCGGAACGTTCAATTGGGCGGGGCGGGATTTCAGTGTCGGACAAACCCAGCGATGCAGGCGCATGGATTGTTGCTTCGTCGCCGCGAAGTGAGTCGTTGTTCGAGCCGACCACGAGACGCGGTGATTCCACGGGCTCGCTGGGTGGCGTGCTCGAGAGGTAAACCGCACGAAATCCCGTTCCTGAAGAAAGCAGGTCGTCTTCCACCAAGGGGCCATCCGTGACAAACCTTTCGATGGACGCCAACATTTCTTTGGCGCTCGAGTAACGAGCGGCCGGATCGATTTCGAGTGTGCGGTGAACGATTGCGGCAATGTCAGCGGGGACCCAGGGCGCTACGTTGACAAGTGGTTTGGCTGGATGAACACAAATGGCAACGAGCAATTGGCCAATCGTGGAGAGATGTTGATGTGGCGCATGTCCTGCAAGCGCAGCATAAAGGACAGAACCGAGCGACCAAAGGTCGGTACGCGCATCGACACGCCGGCTGTCTTGTACTTGTTCCGGGGACATGTACATTGGAGAACCGAGCAAATTCCCGGTTGCGGTCATATCGGTGGTCATGGTGTGGGAAAAAGGTTCTCGCTGCACTTTTGCTATGCCAAAATCGAGGATTTTGAGGAGATAGGTTCCGTCGTGTTGGCGTGCAAGAAACAGATTGGCTGGCTTGATGTCGCGGTGAATGACACGGGCGGCGTGAGCTTCGGACAAACCACGTAGGGCGTGTGCGACAACGCGAAGGGCTCCGCGCAAAGCCAATGGGCCATACTGGTCGAGCCATTGCTGTAAATCACAGCCGTCGAGCAATTCCGTGACCAGAAACAAATGCCCTGTCGCGGCGCACGTGCCCGCATCGACAATACGCACGATGTGGTCGCTTTTGATTCGCCGCGCCGCATCGGCTTCGCGGCGGAAACGCTGGGCCGCTTCGCCGTCAGCGAGATGATGATGCAAGACTTTTACGGCGAGGTGCGTGCCCGTATTCTGTGCAACGGCTTCGTAGACAGCGCCCATGCCACCACGGCCGAGCAACGAGAGGAGCTTGTACTTTTGCGCGATGACTTCGCCAATCACGGGGCGGACATTAGTCGGGGTAGATGCGTCTGTGCAAGTGTTCAGTGACGAGGGACGGCATTTTTCTGGAGCGTCGGGAGGCAGCAGAAGTGGCTGGCACCTTTGAGAAAGCGATGCGGGTTACGTTTTCGGAAAGTGGCTGGCACCTTTGGATGTAGTAGCAAGGTAAACTACATCTGCCAAAGTGGCTGGCACCTTTGAGAAAGCGATGCAGGTTACGTTTTCGGAAAAGTGGTTGGCACCTTTGGACGTGATAGCAAGGCAAACTACATCTGCCAAAGTGGCTGGCACCTTGTAAAGGTAACAAAATTAACGCCCATCCAAGTTGTCACCATTTTTGGTGTTGGCTGACGTGGTTATGGCCGAAGGCCCGAAAATGAAAGATAAATTGCATCTGCCAAAGTGGCTGGCACCTTCAAAATGAACTTAAGCTTACTTGTTCAAAACCCTCTACACCTGTGATGGCGGCACCACGAGGCGCACCGCGCGTGGCATGACCTCAACCGAGAACCGCTCCGCGGCTGGAAACTCCTCGCCGTCGACTTGAACTGCCGGAGGAGGCAAACCGTTTGGCACATGAAACTGAATGTCCAATCGCGCTGCGCGAAATGGTTTTGGTAGCGATGGTCCCCCTGCAGCGAGTAAATCGTCCAAGGTGTCGCTACCCGCGAGGTCGACCAAGCCTTTGGCGACCCAGGTACGGTTGTCCGGAAAGGCCATTACTTCAAAGAAACCATCGTCATGCCTCGATGTCCGATCGATCACCCATCGACCAGCATAAACTCGCGTTCCTTTGATCAAGAGTTCAGTCAATCGCGGGTACGTATACGACCGTCCATCCGCCATAATCGTCACACCAAACTCGTCCCTAGTTGATGCTGCTCGAAGCGTTTGCAACGTCGCAATGGTATACACACGATGGTCGCGGTACATCGTTTGCAGCAGTTTGTTTCCCTCGATGCGCCGCCGCTGCATGTTACGTTCGGCAATTACACGAGCGCCAATGCCAAACCCCACGGAATCGACGAACATTGCCCGAATCGCTTTTCCATCGGTTTTGCATTCGAGGATTCCCACATCGAGTCGTGTTTCCAAGCCCATCGCGATGATTTTAACGTTTTTTTCGAGTGCCCGCTCCGAAGTATCCATGCCAAAACTTCGTCCGAGGTTATTGGCCGTTCCTGCAGGCAGAATGCCTAGCGTAATGGATTCTTGCTTCTGGCACTCCAGTAGCCCTTGCGCCGCTTCGCGAAACGTTCCATCACCGCCTAGAGCAATGATGCATTGATAATTGCCTTGTCGAATGCCATCCCGCACCGCGTTCACGGTTTGGCCATGGGGTAACGTTGCCAGCAGGTGCGTGCGGATTCCGTGCGTATCGAATGCCCGCACGACGCGGTCGATACGCGTTGCATTGCGTCCGCTTTGCGCAGCCGGGTTGGCAACGATGAGGTGTGTTGGTGCAGGCATCATTGGACGAGTGGCGCGCGACCGCGTGCTTCACCCATTCGTGTTTCATCTTATCGCAAACGTGCAGAAAAATTCGCGGCGTTGGAATGCCCGTCAATGGCGACGAGGCCCGAGAATCGAAGCGACAATGTCGAGGCCACTGACGACGCGTTCCGGTAATGCCTCTTCAATGCGTTTGCCGCGGCTCGATTTGAATTTATTGCGCAGTTCAGAAAGTTCGGCTTTTGTCCGACTGAGTTCGTCGTTCATGGCGTTTTGTTCTTCCAGAGATTTGGCGAGTTTCGCATCGAGCTCGTCTGCACGCGCTTTGAATGTTGCAGTCTCAGACCTGAGTTGCTCACGTTCTTCTGTACGCAATTGCAACTCGTGAGCTTTTGCATCGAGAGCCGTTTGCAGCTCGTCGCGCTGTTGCGTGCGCGTAATGAGTTCGTCGGAGCGTGATTGCAACTCGCGAGCTTTCGCATCGAGAGCCGTTTGCAGCTCATCGCGCTGTTGCGTGCGCGTAATGAGTTCGTCG
>JBGAOI010000885.1:0-3406 GCA_044221885.1 Polyangium sp. (in: bacteria) | reverse complement strand
GAGCCCTGGCCCGATTTGTGCTTCAATCCGTCCTAAGTGTAGCGCGCTCGACTTCGTGCCACGTTCGGCTACGTTGATTGATTGCAACGGGATTTCCAATGATGCTCAACGAAAAACTCGCTGCTCTCGAGACTTCAACCGTTCCGACATGGGTCTTCGATGCCGACTTCTTTCGGCAACGATGGGCGAATCAAGCTGCATTGGAACTTTGGTCTGCTGCGAGCAAAGAGGAGCTTTATGCTCGCGATTATTCGGATATGAGCGAGTCTACGCGCGCCCGCATGCGCGGATACATTGAAGGTTTTCGGAGCGGGCGAAATGAGGATTAGGACTCGACGCTGTATCGCAAAGGAAAAACATTGACCGACGAGCTTTGCTTGTCGGGAATTGCTCTGGATGATGGCCGTATTGGTGTACTCATTCAAGCATTCGAAAAAGAGCCGGCGGCATCCGCGGACTTGGTACGTAGCGTGGAAGTCCTCAGGCATGCGGCGTCCATGCTGACGGTGCTCGCCGAGGACGGGACGATCGTTTTTCAGAATCCGGCCGCAATTGCGGCATTTGGACTACTGGCCGAATTTTAAAAACGTTTTACGGATGAAACCATTCCTTCGACTCTAGTCGAAACGGTTCGTAACAATGAAGTCTTCGCGACCGAGATGCCCATCATGACCAATGACGGTTCGAGGTGGCATGTCGTCAAAGCGCGCCGCATGCACGATCCCACGACCGGAACCAAGGTGATTCTCGTGGAGCATACCGACGAGACCGTGCGTCGTCAGGCTGAAAAACGTGCTGAAGTGGAAGCGCAATTGGGGGCGCAGTTGAGGGCGACACTAACGCTCGTTGAAAAACAGAAAACCGAGATTCTTTCCCTGGTTGCGCCCATTCTCGAAGTGTCAGAAAAAACCATCGCCGTGCCATTGATTGGAATACTCAATCCAGAAAGAGCGGAGGCGCTCGAAGAGCGACTCTTGCAAACCATTACCGAGCGCGGTACGTCGTGGGTCATTCTGGATCTTACAGGCGCTGACGATGCGGCCATGGCCGGACTTGCCGAGCATATCGAGCGTCTTGCTCGGGCCATTCGATTGTTGGGAGCGCGCACGATGATGAGCGGCATTTCATCATCGTTGGCTCGAGCATTTATTTCCAGCGGAATCACCATGACCGATTCGGTGCTCGTTGCCCAAAGCCTGCGTCAAGCCATGGCCGTGATTGAACGCAGGCGCGATTGAGCCTGACGCATACGTTTGTCGTTAAATGAGGGTTGGCGTCGAATTGCGATGCAATCAACGTGTCGAGGCCGCTCCTGCGACAGCGCCAATCATTGCTGAGACGACGTACAAGCCAAACATGACGACTGTAAATTGTCCGACCAAACTCCAAAATTGAGATTGGCGTTCAACAGCTTCTGCGATGTCTTCGAGTCGCCCGTCGCTGCGAACGACCTTGTCAATCGCGTCGCGATAACGCAAAAGCCGGGCGCCGATGACGGCGTATATGATGCCAAGAATGAGGTAGAGCAGCAAAATGCCTGGGCCAAGGGAAGAAAGTACGCCCGACTTGGCGCCGCTCGATATGAATGCGACGGCGATACCCGCAATGATCAGAACAGCGGTTCCGATATAGCTGAGTACCCCAAACAGCGCGATCCACGACCGCGTTTTTTGAAACGATCGCACAATCTCTTGAATGGTCTCATCGTCGTTGTTTTCGGCGCGGGCTTTTTTCTTGGTACGTTTCGCCGACTTCTCCGCTTCTTTCGGCGCCGCGTATGGATTGAGTTCACGCTCTTCTGCCATGTGTTCCCCGCTTTGTGGTAACCTGATTGTCAGGGCAACATCGCGCACACGTCAAGCGAAAAAGCGCAGGCGCTCATTCGTGACCATTGGCTTTCTTCAGCAGCGTTCCCGCCATGTACGTAATGAATCCACGGTGAAACACCTGGCTGAAAAACGCATTGATCTTGTTGATGATTCCCGGAACGATGCTGCGTTTGCCTCGGAACATCCCTTGGAGGCCAATCGTTGCCACCTGTTCGGCAGTCAAAACGGATGCCTCCATGAGCGGCGGATGTTTTGCCCCGGCAACGTCATTAAATTCGGTTTTCGTGACGCCCGGATAAAGCGTCGATACGATGACGCCCGTTCCAGATAATTCGAAACGAAGGGCTTCGGAAAATTGCCCGACGAATGCCTGACTCGCTGCGTAGGCGGAAACATAGGGCGATGGCAGAAAAGCCGACGCTGAAGCGACGTTCAGAATGTAGCCGTGTTTTCGTTCGAGCATGGCTGGTGTGAATTCACGGCACAAGAAAACCAAAGCATCCATGTTGAGGCGAAACATGGCCGCAAGTTTTTGCGTGTCCATGTCAATGAACTTGCCCTGAATGCCATATCCCGCATTGTTGATCAGGATTTCCGTGTGTAATCCTTGACGTTGCGTTTCGGCTCGTAATCGTGCGGCTGCGTCGGGTTCCGAAAGATCCATCGGAATGACCCGGACATCGACCTTCGTCCGGTCACGAATCTCTTTGGCGAGTTTTTCCAGACGTTCCGCGCGTCGAGCCACGAGGATCAGCGGATAACCTTGATCGGCAAGCTGGTGGGCCATGGAAAGCCCAATTCCACTGCTTGCACCCGTTACCAGGGCGTAATCTTTTTTCATGACGGAGGAGGATGGAGAAGGGGAGAGGATCGAGGTTCATTCCGAATCGGTATCACGCGAACTGGCTTTTTTCTTGTCACCGGCTCGCTTGATGGGCAAGGCAATCCCGTTGTGGTGCAAGTAGTTCGACGACAGGCGCCAATCTTCGTAATACGTGCCAAACCAACGGTCGAAGAATGAAAATCCTGCCGCGTGGTTGATCAAATTGCCCCGCTTGCAATGGTGCAACTTGTGCGCATGGTTGTCCATGAAGATGTAGCTGAGCCAGCCGATATTGAACGTAATGTTCGTATGGTCCGTGGCTTGGAGCAACAGAATCAACCCGTACACCACGAGTGTCGGGGCAAGATCCATTCCCATGAGCCACGAAATGATGATGAGCGCCGGTTGGAACTGTCCAAGCGAAGTGTCAGCGAGCGACGATTGATTTCCGCGCAAAAAATCTAGTTCCGTCACGGAATGGTGCGCCGCGTGTTTCTTGCGGTAGAACCGCAAAATGGGATTGCTTCCGCGACTGTGGCTCATGAATTGATGAATCACGAAGTACGCGAAATCCAGAAGTATTGTGCCGGCCGCAATCAGCCACCAATTGTTGTAATGTTTTCCCCACAAAGGAAACTTGGAAAGTGCATACCAACCCGCCGCGACAAACCCACCACCAATGGCCACGCCTTTGATAAAGACCATGAAAAGTCCGTCCCATATTTCGCGGGCCGTGGCTTTGGGAACATCGAGC
>JBGAOI010000884.1:0-3407 GCA_044221885.1 Polyangium sp. (in: bacteria) | reverse complement strand
AATCGCATATCGAGGCCCCCTTCGCCTTTTCCGCTGGGATTGATGCCGATGAGCACTTCGTCGGCCGCAAGCGACCCGCCGCCGCGCACGACGCCCATAACGTCTTTGGTCAACGATGCCCCGAGCGTCACATTGCGCAGCGTGACGGCCGGTTGTTGCACAATGACTTCCGTCGGTGCCGTGACAAACACTGCGGATCCATCCGGTTGATCTTGCACGCACCCGTCGATGGAAAACGTGTAGCCGGTCGGTGGAGTTTCGTTGGGCACGTAATCACTGTATTCATCGACTGTGCCCGCCTTTTCCGACGGGGCCACACATGCGGGGGCTGGCAGCAAGCGACAAACTTCGGTGGATTTGCACGGAGTGGGACAACGATTCGGATCCTTGATTCGGTCGGCATTCGTGCATTGTCCGTGTACGGCGCCCGTGATCGGATCGATATCGAAATAACCCCAGAGCTGCACCTGGACCTTGAGCGGTTGTTTGATGTCCGCCAAGAGGAAGTAATAACCTGACTGAAATACGGCGGAAGGCGCATTGCAGTCGAGCTTGAACGAATAACCGAAGGTCAAACGTTTGCGCGTCTTCGTCGTATTGCCTGCCAAGTCCTTCAGTCCCGCTTCGATGATGACCGCGAGTTTCGCGCCAATGGGAAGCGACGCATTGGGCGTGATGAGCAATTGCGAATTGTTTTCCAACAATTCTTTTGTCCCGCCGACATCCGTGATTTGGTCCGTGCTAAAAAGCACATTCAGATCCGTGAGCGGATCCGCGTCTTCGTCCAGCAAATTCCCCTCGGGGTCCGTCTCCAAGCGGATCACTTTGAGGTTGATCGTCGCCGGATCCACGGGTTCGGCGAATGAAACCAAAAGGGGCGCTTTGGGATCTTCCAATACGCCGTCTTCAGCGCCCACGAGCGTTGGCGTGGGCGGCGCGTCGTATACATCGCACCCGGCAGTCAAAACGCTGGAAAGCAAGAGAATGGACGAAGCAAGTCGGAGTCGCATGGTCGTTTTCCGTCTAGAAGTAGAAAGTCGAGCGGCCTTGGACAAGCGTGCTGCGTGCCGCGTAACCATCGGCATTTCGAAGCGCATCGCCAGGGAAGAGAATGGCGCCCTCGAGGTCGAAGACGAAGTGATCGAGATAGCGATACGAAATGCGGGCATCGAGTTCCGTGCCCCAATACTTGCCAGGTTTGCCGCCATTGAAGTTGACGAGATCATCTTCAATGCTGAGGCCATCGCGCGCCAGTAAGGACGCAATGGGATTGGCGACGGGAGCGGCTGCCCAAGCAAACAAGGCTCCTCCGCGAATCAAGAGGCCCTTGACGGGACGCACATCGAGTTGCGGGAAAAACGCCACCGAATTGGTAAATGCGCCGCGTGTCCAGATCGAATCCGGCGGGAAACTCGTGGCTCCCAATCGTCGAATCAATTCATCGGCCGATGCCGCAACTCGTGCCGTTTGATACGACAAAACGTGCTCGAACAACAGAAGACCCACGTTGGAATCTTCAGCAAAAACGAATTGCGTCAGCGGCGTGCGATTGTTCGGATCAGCATCGCCGGACGCATAATCGAATTCCAAGTACGCCGAAAACTTGGGTTTGTCATACCGTACGACCGTCCGGGATCCAACCTGACTGATGGCTTGATCTTCGACCGGATCATTCGTAATGTATTTGTACGCGTCGGCGATTTCGCGGGTCGATCCCACGTTGGCGGCGGTTTCCGTCGTAATGTTGAAATCGCCGATCTTCATCATGAGTTTCGTACCGAAACTGTTGACCCGTGACGAATTCACAGTGTCCCAGCGGCGTACGTAGTAGGCACTCCAAAAGAAATCCCGCATGGGGCCAATTCGAGGCGCCATGTACCGAAGCGCCACATCGAATTGCTGAACGTCGTCACCAAAGAGATGCAAATCGTCGGTGACCCACCGGTCATACGCAAACGCCGTAATCAATCCGCGATCTTCGGACGTGTCTCGCTCTTCTTTCGGTTTGAAGGCTTCCAAGGGTTTCGTCGCGAAGAGAATGCGATCGACGAGATTGCCTTGGCGCGAAAAACCAAATCGATTGGTCCGACCATCGCCATCGGCGGCTTGAATACCTGTACCCGTATTCGCCGATTGACGACCAATGCGCAAAAGACCAATCGGCAAAGAAACGTCCCCATAGAGTTTGCGGAAACGAACCTGCTCTTGCGAACACAATCCATATCCGTAGTTGTCGGCTTCGAGCGGATTGGAACCTCGGAGGGTCACGCATGGCGTGGCGACGTTGGGGCTACGCGCATTGATGTTCGAGCCGAAATTGGGCTTCGGTCCCGAAAACAACGTCCCGTTGTCCCCCCAAAGCGCTCCATCGAGAATATCGGCCGACGTGGTGATACGCACCTTGTCCCGATAATCGATGCCGAAATCAAGGCGCATGCGATTCTCGATCCAACTCACTTTGCGCCCACTTTCGCTGTTGAGCGCAATGGGATTCACATAGAGAAGGTTGGCGCGATATTCGGCGCCGCCACGAAGACCGATGTTTCCGAGGGCGTAACGCGACATGGGCGTACGCGGATCCGGATCCGACCAGGCTTCGAGTTGGGCTTGAGCCGACGACGCAAGCGTCGTCGAGGCCAGGGCGATGGAGCAGAACAGAGGGGCAAAAGTACGCATGGGAAACCAGACGGGCAGATCCGCAACGTACCTGCAACTCCGTTCAAAACGCAACGGTCTGCGTCGAGCTCGCGTCGGTTTGTCGTTGTGTACCCGCCGGCGAAGATTCGACGCGTCTCACGGACACTTCAACGTTCCTTCGACTTTGCCCGACTTGGCGCTGAAAACGAGGCCCGATTCAATGGTGGCTTGCTTCTTCGGATCCACACACCGCACTGCAAAGTCTGCTGTCGGATCGCCCGTTTCCGGATCGAAGTCGAGCGTCGTTTGCGAGCCTCCAAGGTCGACGTTTTTCCCTTCGCGCAGCAGCTTCACGGCTCGGTAAATGCCTGCGGGACCGACATCGATGGGTTCGCCCGGAGGAACCAGTTTGCGCACTGAACGGGCCAGGGCTTTGCCCGTGATGGGTTCGTCCCCGAGCGCCACAATCGCATACGCAGCTACGTAAAACGCATCGTACGGAGCGCTGACGGCGTTGAACGTATCGACTTTCTCCGTCGTGAAAATTTCGTTGTGGTGCATCATGAACTTCGTCATCGCCGGAGGAATGGTCGAGTTGACGAAAAACAACCTGCGCATGGCCTCAGGTCGTTCTTTGATCAATGTCTCCAAGTATTCGTCACTGAGCTGTGACGACGAGACGTAGCTTGGACGAAACTTCGCTCGCGCTGGCCAACGTCGTTCGATCGCTAGAAAAGGCCCAGGATCCGCACCTGCTTCGACGACGACAT
>JBGAOI010000883.1:0-3424 GCA_044221885.1 Polyangium sp. (in: bacteria) | reverse complement strand
GGCACGACGGGCACACCGCGAGCTGTTTTGGGCAGCCATCGCGGCTCGAGCCATTTTCTTCATTGGCAACGACAAACCTTTGCCTTCGGGCCGGAGGACCGGGCCGCACAATTGACAGGTTTGTCCTTCGATGTCGTGCTTCGCGACGTGTTTGCGCCCCTGACGAGCGGCGCGACACTTTGCTTGCCGTCCGACGACGACTCCCGCGAACCTTCCCGCCTTTTGGCGTGGCTCGAACGAGAACGCATTACGCTCATCCACACGGTACCAACCATTGCGCATGGCTGGCTGGACGATGTGCCCAAAACCGTCTCGTTGACGTCGCTACGCTGGGTGTTTTTCGCCGGCGAACCACTCGCCGATACGCTTGTGACGCGTTGGCGCAGAGCCTTTCCACACGGCAACATCATCAATCTTTATGGCCCGACAGAAACCACGCTGGCCAAGTGTTACGAAATGGTCGAAGCCGACCCGCGGCCCGGCATTCAGCCCGTGGGCTGCACCATTCCGGGAGCCCAAGCGTTTGTCTTCACGGAAACCGACAAACTCGCCGGCCTAAGCGAACTCGGCGAAATCGTCCTCCGCACGCCATTTCGCAGTCATGGCTACTTAAACGACGCGGAAGAAACCTCACGACGCTTCATCCAGAATCCTTGGAATCCGGCGACCAACGATTTGCTTTATCGCACCGGAGATCTGGGCCGGTTTCTCCCCGACGGACGTCTGGAAATACTTGGTCGAATCGACCATCAAGTCAAAATCGCCGGCGTTCGCATTGAACCCGCCGAAGTCTCCGCCGTATTGGAACGTGATCCACGTGTGTCGACAGCCTGTGTGATAGCCAGGAAAACCGCCAACGTGGGAACTGTCGGTGCCAACACAGCCCGTTCCACCAACAACACCGCTGGAACAGGCTGTTGCTGACCTATGGGCCGTAACGTTGGGCGTGGAACGAGTTGGCCTGCGGGATAATTTCTTTTTGCTTGGAGGCCACTCCTTGCTCGCCATGCAGGTCACTGCCCGCATGGGAAAACTGCTGCACGCGGACATACCGGTGCGTGCGTTATTCGAAGCGCCTACGATTGAAGCATTGTTGGCACATTTGTCGTCATCCGAAAAGAAAAACTTCGTCCCGGCAACGACGCTCGACATCGTATCTGCGCCACTTGACAATGACAAACCATTTCCACTCACCGATGTGCAAGCTGCATTTTGGCTTGGACGCCGCGGTGACTTTGCCATCGGCGATGTGGCAACGCAGGGTTATCAAGAACTCGACTTGGATGGGTACGATATTCACCGCCTGCTCGATGCATTTCGACACCTCGTTCAGCGCCACGAAATGCTGCGCGCGGTCATTCTGCCCGATGGGACGCAACGCATTCTGAACTCCGTTCCGCCACTTGAAGTGCCGATCGTCGACTTGCGCGCCATGGATGAATCGACTGTTCACGAACGATTGTCGGCCATTCGCCACGCGATGACCGGGACACCTCGGGCTCTTGATCAATGGCCACTGTTCGAGATTCGTTTGTCCCGTTTGAACGAGCATCATCTCCGTCTGCACGTCGTTTGTGATGCCGTTATCTCGGACGTGTGGAGCACGCAGATTGCCCTCCGCGATTTGATGCACTTGTATCATTCATCCGACAAACCTTTGCCTCGACTGGACATTACGTTTCGCGATTACGTCTTGGCGAACATTGCGGCCCGCGAAACCCCCGCGTGGCAGCGATCCCGTGCCTATTGGCTCGAACGTTTGCATGACCTGCCTCCCGCCCCCGAATTGCCACTCGCGATGGATCCGACAAACCTTGGAATTCCACAATTTCAACGGCGTCAATTCCACGTCGACGCGGCAAACTGGACTTCCCTCAAACGACGAGCCGCACGGTTTGGCGTCACACCGGCAAGCGTATTGCTCACCGCGTACGCCGTCGTGTTATCGGCATGGAGTCGTTCGCCGCGATTTACCCTCAACATTACGGTTTTCAATCGACCCGCGCAGCATCCGCACATTGGCGAAATCATGGGCAATTTCAGCTCGCTCGTGCTGCTTGCCGTGGACTCGAGTCAAGCGTCGTCATTTGAAACGTTTGTCCGGCAAGTCCAAACGCAGCTTTGGCAAGACCTGGAGCATGCGCGGTTTTCCGGCGTTCAAGTTCTCCGTGAATTGTCCCGAAAAAATGGAGGGCAATCCAATGTACTCATGCCAATGGTCTTCACGAGCGCCCTGGGTATGGCCGCGTTCCGCGAATTGCCAGGCGTGTCGAGCGCGTTTGGCTTGACCCAAAGCTCGCAAGTTTTCATCAACCACGGCGCCTATGAAGCTGCTGACGGGCTCGAACTGCGTTGGGACGCCGTCGAAGCCCTTTTTCCACCGGAGATGCTCGATGATATGTTTGGCGCGTACAAACACCTCGTTCAGCTTTTGGCCGCAGACGACGCTGCTTGGACAAACCTATGCGCCATTCTTCCCGACGCCCATCAACGCTTGATCGAGACGACCAACCAAACCGATGCCCCGGTGCCACCAGGACTTCTGCATTCGCCATTCGAAGAACAAGCTCTACGCCAGCCCCATGCTTATGCCATCATCACGCCCAGCCGCACGTTGCGTTACGACGAATTGTGGCGTCGTTCGGTTCATCTCGCCGCGCGTCTCCAAGAATTCGGAATTCGTCCGGGAGATCGCGTGGCCGTTGTCGCGGAAAAAGGCTGGGAACAAGTCACTGCTGTATTGGGTATTCTTCGTGCTGGCGCGGCATATGTGCCTATCGATCCCAGCTTGCCAGAACAACGCGTGCACACATTACTCGCCAACGCCGGCATTCATTACGTGCTTATCAGCTCGAACCTCGATGCAAAATTGAATTGGCCTGAAGCCACGGTGCGTATTCTCGTCGATATCGAACCGCCTCAGGCCTTTGAGATTTCGCCCGCAAATTGCCCAGCCAAACCGGACGACATCGCGTACATCATCTACACCTCGGGAACGACAGGCACGCCAAAAGGCGTGGTCATCGACCACCGTGGCGCTCTCAATACGATCGTCGACATCAATGCTCGATTTGGCCTGACCGCGAATGACAAGATCTTGGGATTGTCTTCCCTGAGCTTCGATTTGTCCGTTTGGGATATTTTCGGCACGCTCGCGGCGGGAGCAACGTTGGTTCTGCCCGACGCGCCAGGCGCACGTGATCCAGCCCATTGGATGGATCTCATGCGTCAACATCGGATAACCGTTTGGAACTCCGTACCGGCTCTTTTGGAGATGTTTGTCGAAGTCGCTCAACATGAACGAGCTCACGCCGCAGAAAACGTGCGCCTCGTGTTGCTGAGCGGCGATTGGATTCCCACGACCTTGCCCGATCGATTTCGTGCACTGAGCCCGCGCGCGCAAATCGTCAGTCTCGGTGGAGCT
>JBGAOI010000882.1:0-3425 GCA_044221885.1 Polyangium sp. (in: bacteria) | reverse complement strand
GATTTTCTAGATCGTGTCGTCGAAGATCCGGCTTTTATGGCGAACGTGACTGCGGGACTGTTTTTCTTGCCTCCCGTCGATCGCAATGGCCAACGAGATTCCTTGGTTTTACCTGCGGAACAGGCAGGATATCATTTTGAAAACGAAGCGTTGCTCGAAACCATGCTCGACGAGCTGGCTCGGGCCAAAAACCCTCTGCCACTTTTGCAATTTGCCGCGTCCAAGTTATGGGAAAACCGCGATACGAACCGCAAATTGCTGACGCAGAAAGCGTATGAAACCATGGGGGGCGTCGGAGGTGCATTGGCGATACACGCCGACACTGTCGTTTCGCGATTATCGGCAGATGATCAAGCGCGTTGTCGAGCGATTTTCATGCGCCTCGTCACGCCCGAGCATACGCGAACGGTCGCGAATCTTCAAGAATTGACGACGTTGGCCGAAAATGCTTCCGCCATTGAAGCGATTGTGCAACAATTGGCGGCGGCAAGGTTGCTGCAGGTGGATACGGATGCCGGGAAC
Organism: Polyangium sp. (in: bacteria); assembly: GCA_044221885.1. Classification (GTDB taxonomy): domain Bacteria; phylum Myxococcota_A; class Polyangia; order Polyangiales; family Polyangiaceae; genus Polyangium. The sequence goes on along the minus strand of JBGAOI010000882.1, from coordinate 2,903 downwards.
ACCAGCACCAAAGTCGAAATTGTCCACGAGTCTTTGATTGAACGTTGGCCCACGCTAGCGCAATGGCTGGACGAAAGTGCCGGGGATGCGCATTTTCTCACCCGCTTGCGCGTAACCGCCATGCAATGGGAAGCAGGCGACCGCGGGATCGGACTGCTTTGGCGGGACCGGGCCGCAGAAGAAGCGCGAGGGTTTTACGAACGTTATCAACAAGAAAAGACCAATCCCAACCGCGCGCCCCTGGGTTTGCTCGAAGCACAATACTTGCAGGCGGTCGTCGATCATCTGGACCGAAATCGGCGCCTCCGAAATCGCGCGATCACCGCAGGATTTTGCATTCTTTGTGGCGTCGTGGCCATTGTATTGTTTTTTGCCTTGGATGCTCGAAAAGAAGCCCGACGCGCTGACGATGAAGCTGATCGGGTGCGCGATCAAAATGGCAAGCTTGCCATTCAAGCATTACGTGGTCGCAATGCCACACGCCTGCTAGCGGCACGAAAACACAAGGACGATCCCACGCTTGTGTTGGCTCTTTTGCGCGAAGTTGAAGCGCCCGATGTGCCCAAAGATTGGCCCGAGCTCGTCAGTGCTGCCCTCTCGACAGGCGTGGCGCGTGATCTTTGGCGCACGGATCCCGCTCGTTGCGGTTATGATGCCGTCCTGAGCCCCGACGGGACGCGTATTGCCGTGGCGATGGATGATCACACGGCGCGCATTTTGGACGAACATTTACGCGAATTGGTTGTGCTTCGTGGCCATGAAAAACTCGTATGGAGCGTCGATTGGAGCCCCGATGGTCGGCATATCGTGACGGCCTCCAACGATCAAACGGCACGCATATGGTCCGCCGATGGCCAAGGAACGCCCATCGTTTTGCAAGGACACACCGATGCGCTGAATTCAGCCAAATGGAGCCCCGACGGGCAACGCATCGCGACCTCAGCCGATGACAAAACGGCTCGGATTTGGAATGCTCAGGATGGTCGCGAATTGTCCATTTTGCACCACGACGTCGAAGTCACTGCGGCCGAATGGACCCCGGATGGAAAACAAATCATTACGGCAGCAAACAATCCCATCGTGCGTGTATGGAATGCCGATGGAACAGGCGAACCGCGGAGTTTGATCGGACATACCGATATCGTCATGGCGGCCAGTGTTCACCCGAAAGGCAAGTTTGTCGCTACCGTTGGTCGGGACCGAACGGTTCGAGTTTGGCCCTTGCAAGGCAAAGGGGAGCCTTTGGTTTTACGCGGCCATGAAGAAAAAATTCTAGCCGTCGAATTCAGCCCGGACGGGGAACGTATCGCAACGGCATCCAAAGACAAAACAGCTCGCATTTGGCGGACAGACGGCAAAGGTGTCCCCATTGTTCTTCACGGCCACACGCATTGGGTGTATACGGCAACGTGGAGTCCCGACGGAAAACAAATTCTCACAGATTCGCTCGATGGGACGCAGCGCCGGTTTTTCCTCGACGATATCGTTGCGCCGATGGTGCTCCAGGGACACGAGGACACCGTTCGTGGGCTCGCGTTTAGTCCCGATGGTAAACATATTGCAACGGCCTCGTACGATACGACGGCGCGTATATGGAACGCCGATGGCTCCGGCGATCCATTGATTTTGCGCGGACATTCGGGCTACGTGACGGTCGTTCGTTGGAGCCCGGATGGCGCTCGTTTGGCCACGATTGCCGCTGACAAAACCATCCGCATTTGGCAGAAGACAAACGCGGCCCCACCCGTAGTCCTTTCGAGCGCACACGGTGTTTTTCAATCCGTCGATTGGAGTCCAGATAGCCAGCACCTCGTAACCGCGGCCAATGACGGCGTGTTTCAGATCTGGAACGTCGATGGAGTGGAATTGTCACGCGTTTCCAAGAAAACAACGAGTGAATTCAAGTTTCTCTGGGCAACCTTCGATTCTGCGGGCAAAACCATTTTGGTTGTCGATACGTCGGATTCGGTCGTGTATCAGTGGAAGCGCGAACCATCATCGCAACTCGCGCCGATTGGCGATATGGGAGAGGCGGTTCGTATTGCAAAATGGAGCCCGGATGAATCGAAGGTCTTGGCGGTATCGACGCCAGGTCAAGTGAGAATCTGGGACGTTGCGGGCAAAGAGCCGCCGATTCAGATTCGGGCGCCCCACATCGTCCATAATGGCTTGTGGCAAGCGGATGGACGAAGCATCGTGTTGATGCTCGAGAATGGGACATTGTTGCCTTGGAGCAACGGATCGTTTGGCGATCCGATTGGCGCCGGGGTCGTGCAAGAAGGCGCAGTCACTGCCAGCTTCAGTGCGGATGGTCGGCGCCTTTTGACGAGCACCCCGTATGGCAAGGTCCGCGTACGGCGCACGGATGGAACGGGCGCCCCGTTTGTCCTCGACAATGCGACTCCAGCGCTGAGTTTTTCCTATTGGAGTCCGAGGGATGAACGTATTGCGACGCATTACGAGGATAAATTCGCATGGGTTTGGCCCAGCGTCGAACCGTTTTCCGGGACAGACGATGCTCGCTTGTGGTCCGTCACATCGTATTGCATTCCGGCGGCCAAACGCGTGGACTTTCTAGGCGTGAGCGAGACCGAAGCGCAAGCCGACGAAGAAGCGTGCAAACGGCGCGTGATGGGTGGGGCGGGGAAATAATCCGAGCTTCACTACTTCTTCCCGTACGCGACCGTCGCCGCGCATTTCCCGTCGAAAACTGGTTTGCCCGGGCGTAACGCTTTTTCCACGCAGGCCTTCACTTTCGCATCGCCTTTGGCTTCGATGGCGACCATCTTGCCACCTTTTGCCGTCCAAATGATGCGAGTTTCAGCCGACTGGCCACTGGGTGCACATGCATCGAGCGCCTTCTTTTGCGGCGAAATCCACGCCGTTACGAGAACCGCACCGAG
>JBGAOI010000881.1:0-3425 GCA_044221885.1 Polyangium sp. (in: bacteria) | reverse complement strand
AGCATCCGTGTTTTCGCCATCGTCGTGGTATGGAATCACCATCCCGCGGGGTCAGAATACGAGCATTGCCCACACGAACATCCAAAATGCGTATACCGGAATTACCTATGAATCAATAGATTCGGGGATCATTATCCGAGACGTGAACATTGACGGGACGGATTATGGTTTGCAGATTCAACGGGGTGCGCAAGTCTTCCGCAACATTACGGTGCGAAATAGCAAAGTGGGCGTATCGATCGGGAATTCGGCCAGTCTCAGCATCATGGGATGCCGTTTGCTCGATTATTTGCAAAAAGGCATTGCCGTTTCGCCCGCACCAGGTTCGTATACCAGCAACGTCTTTGTTCGAGACTGCGTCTTCTTAGGAGCCCCGTCGTCGAACATCGGGCTTCATTGCGGAGACGGCGTTGTTAACGGACCCGAAGCATGCGACGACGGCAATTCGTCCAATACCGATTCGTGCCTCAATACCTGCGACGTAGCCGTTTGCGGGGATGACTTCGTCCAGGTCGGAGTCGAAGAATGTGACGATGGCAATTTTTCCAGCACCGATTCCTGCATTGCTTGCCAAAATGCTGAATGCGGTGACGGTCATGTCCGCGCGGGCGTCGAAGCATGCGACGACGGAAACCAAATCGATAAGGACGGCTGCCGAAACAATTGCAGTTTACCCGGTTGCGGCGATGGGATCATCCAAGCCGGCGAAGATTGCGACGACGGTAATTCCACCAATACCGACGGGTGTTTGGAGACGTGCAAAAATGCCCAATGCGGCGACGGGTGGACGCTCAGCGGCGTTGAAGAATGCGACGACGGCAATCACGTCAACGGTGATGGGTGCTCGATTGCCTGCAAAAATGAATCAATGAATTCCGGCGGCGCTGGAGGAATGGCGGGCTCCGGCGGCGCTGGAGGAATGGCCGGCTCCGGTGGAACAAACGCCGAAGGCGGTGGTGGAGCAAGCAGTAGTGGTGCCGGTGGTAGTGGCGGCGGTGGAACCATCACCTGCGAAGTCGTTGCCCATCATGGCGAAGGCGAGGGGCGCACCATGTCCCCGTTGCTCTTCTTGCTCGCCGTCAGTCTCGCCGCTTCGCGACGTCGGTACGCGAACCTCAGAGATTGATTCTCATGTCGTGCTATCGCCTCACGCTGCTCGTAACATAGAGCCGCTGCGTTTGGTTCAAGCCCACATCCACGGCGGTGCGTCTGGACAATCACCAGCGCGTATGTCGTCATTCCCAATGATGTGCAAGGCCGGTGATCGCTGACCGACGGGTAATCTACGTGCGAACGTCACCAGCTCGGGTTTGACCTGACGCTACAGATCGAACCGTCGCTTCCGTGGTTTGTTCCGACAATCCATCCCTGATTCCGTCGTGGATGAGTGCATCGCGGCACGGGTGTTGCGGGGACAACGGGCCAACGTCGAGCGAAAGCCATCGGTGGCACGGGAGGGAACATGTTCGAAAGCGGCTGGACCATTTTTCGCGTTCGCGGAATTCCTGTGAAGTTGCATGTGTCGCTTCTGCTGTTTCTCCCGTACGTCGCGTTCGTCGCCTCGCGTCAGTTTCGATACGTCGCCGACCTCGTGGGTTTGTCTCTCGAGACTACACGGTTACCGCCGTTTGCTTGGGGAGCGATCCTCGCGGTCGGACTCTTCGTGTCGGTGTTGCTGCACGAGCTTGCTCATTCGGTCGTCGCGTTGCGCGGAGGCACACCCGTCCGATCCATCACCTTGATGATGCTCGGTGGCGTCTCGCGGCTCGAACGTGATGTGCGTCCCGAGCGGGAAGCGTGGATGGCGTTCGTCGGGCCGTTGTCGAGTGCCGCAATCGCCTTGGTTTGCTGGGCGATGTACTTGCTGCCGTTTTCAGGCGAAGTGCGCGTTGCGTGGCTCGTGCTCGCGATCGTCAACATCGTGCTTGCTGCCTTCAACCTGCTGCCAGCGTTTCCGATGGACGGCGGGCGTGTTCTTCGCGGGCTGCTTGCGCCGCGCATGGGAATGCATCGAGCGACGCACATCGCGGTGCGCGTTGGCAAGGTCATGGCCGTGGTGTTTGCCCTGTACGGCCTTTTGAGCTTCAACGTTTTGCTCGTGTTGATCGCTGGGTTTGTCTACATGGGCGCCACTGCGGAACAAGCTCGAACCGATCTGAAAGATATTCTCACCGGCACGTTGATTGGTGACGTCATGACGGATCAATTGGGAGCTGCACGCGCGGACGAACCCGCGGGCGATGTCGCACGAAGGTTGTTCCGCGAGCATCACGAAGGGGCACTCGTGATGGATGGAGGTCAAACGAATGCAAGCGATGTGAATGACCACGTCGTTGGAGTCGTGATCGCCTCGGACCTCGCCAAACCCGAATTGATGCGTGCACCAACTGCGACGGTCGGAGCGGCGTTACGTCAAGAGTTGCCACGAGTGCATACGGATGACGAGGCTGCATCCTCGCTCGATCCGTTGATGAACGGAGACGTCGACGCCCTGGTTGTTCTCGACAAACAAGAACACATCGTCGGTCTGGTGACGGCTGCGGACGTGCAGCGAGCGATGGCGTTCTTGGGAGCAATGTCGCGCATACGTCGTGATGCGCGATGATGCACAGTGAGATGGGATGTCGGGGATCAGCCGCTCAATTTCGGAATCGACAATCGCAGACGAGCACCACCGCTTGGTGCGTCCTCGATCTCGAGAGGCATGCGAGTGTTCGCAGAGATCGACATGGCGGCGACGAGCGTGATGTTTGTGGCTCGGCCCGTTGCCAAGGCTTCGAAGTCACGACTGAGAACACCGCGTCGCGCGGCAGCAGGCACCGGATGACCTGCGTCGTCGAACATGAGAACCCAATGACCGTCTGCGCTTTCGCCAAGCGTGACGACCACTTCGGAACCTGGCGGTGATGCATTGACGGCGTGTCCCAGCAACGCGTGCATCAACGTGGACAACGCTCCAACAGGAACCACTTCGTAGGCGTTTGTCGGGGCAACCACCTTCACGCGTACGTCGTGTCGAGCTGCACGACCCATGTCGTCACGCACGACTTCACGCAGGGCATCGGCGATGTCGGCGTGACGCGGAAGTTCGCCGATGGGGCATGAACCCACACGAGCAAGATCCGCCATGGTCTCCGATGCCGCGGTCACATGCCGCATCGCACTCGAGATGACTTCACCGACTTCGTCTTTGCGATCGCGAAGCGGCAACAAGTCCCGCGTGATGGCGGAAAAAATGCCGCGCAGTTCCGAAGCAAGGACACGAGTTCCGGCTACGAGCGAGACGAGGCCATCGCTGCTGATGGGTTCGATGGATGGACTTGCAGCCGTCGGTTTTCCGGACGTACTCGCAAACATCGCCGCGAGTTCACGGGCATATTCTTCGCCCTGCTGTTGCGCTGCTGCGAGTTCGCGTTTCAGGTTCT
>JBGAOI010000880.1:0-3429 GCA_044221885.1 Polyangium sp. (in: bacteria) | reverse complement strand
CGCCGCCACCAGTTATCTGGGCAGCGCCGATATGGACGTGCAACAAGTCGTCGCCCGCGATGATGGATCTGCATTCGTCAGCGGCCGTGAATGGGGTACTCTCACAATCAATGGCACCACGATCAATGCCGCATGCTGTTTTGACCAGATTATAGGCATGGACTTTACCGCTACGGGAAATCCCGGTAACGTCGATTCCATCGTGTGCGCTGACGGTTTCGGGCACTATTGCAGTCGACAAATTATCAAAACGCAAGGGGGCGTCGAATCGTGTACGGTATATTCGAGTTCGTCGCCGAGCGGCAGTACCACGGGGCAGCTCGAGAAACAGGTGTCACCGAATTGGTCGCGCTCGGTGGAATCGGTCTATGGTTTTGCAGGGAATCTTGCAGGGCAATCGGTGATTCTCGCGCAGGCGCGCAACTCCATGTATCCGGTTGATTATGGCGACGGCATGCAATATTCTACTCCTCGCCTCGTGAGGTACGATTCCAGTGGCAGTGTCGCCCTCAATGCGTATTTCCCGTTTACGCTTAGTTTGCCGTGGTTCGTCGAGCTTTCGTCCAATCATGACGTCTACGTTGCCCAGCGGACGGGTGAAACGCTAACGATTCACAAGTTTAATGCCACCGGGACAAACCTATGGACGAAGTCCATTGCCATGACCGTCGGTTCGGGAGCTACTCCGTCCGCAGGGTTTGCCCTCGATGGATCGGACAATCTGCTCGTTGCATTCAACTTCGACGGCACCATCAACCTAGGCAACACCCCCATGACGAGCGCGGGACCCAATGCTCTCGGTCTCGCGAAAATCGACCCCACAGGAAATGTTGTATGGCAAGAGCAATTCGGCTCGTCCACGTTCAATTTGCAAGCCGTGCGGCTGACGCGTACGGGGACGAATGACATGGCCATTGCTGGGCTTTATGCCGGCTCGACGAATCTTGGCAATGGTCTATTGCAGGGCACGCTCTTCGTCGCGAAGTTCGATACCAATGGCAATATCGTCTGGCATGCTGACCTACGCGACTCCACAACGTACATGACGGTAGGATTGGGCGGCAACCTATCGGGAGAAGTCTTCGTTGTCAGCAGTAGTCACACGCTCGATTTCGGTTCGGGACCGCCACTGGCGACCGATCGAGGTATCATTTTGGCGAAATACCGGGCCATGTGAAACCAACCGGCCTCTTACTGGCCAGGCTCGTGGCTGCATGCGGATATGACCGGTGATTGTGCACCGAAACCCAACGATTCCTCCGAGGCCCGACACATGACTATACAATCGGCCGCAAGTATTCGAACTTCTTGTCGGACAAATCGCTTTGCGTAAGGCCCCAGCCCATATCGCCCGGAATGAGATACATCGTGTCTGTCTCAACAAACGCGAAATTGATCCACCGCATACCTTGAAGCACCCGTTCGAACGTGCTCTTGTGCCACAATACGGCCTGCGGAATCTCGCAATGTTCGCGGATCGTGTTCTCGACGTTCGACCCCTGCACAAGCAAACAAGCCATCGTGAACGTCATGTACCGCGGTTGGCCTCGATAAGGATCCGGCAAGCCCGAAGGGGTTTTACGCGCCCCTTCTTCGGTCACCATACCACTTACCCACATACGAAAGTCGTTTTGCGCCTTTGTGTCGTCATTAAAAAAGTCCCAGCAACCACGATGCCACAAATGGTGATTCGCCGCCAGTGCGAGCGAAGCCGATTTGTACATGTTCCACTTGTGCTCATACGAGAGTTTTTCGTTGTTTCTCGTAACGAGCTGCTTGAGCTCGTGGTGAAGATTCGTCGATGGGTCCAATATCAAGCACATCTCGATTGCAAAAATGGAGCACGCCATATCAACTTCCCCATCCCGAACTGCCACCACTGCGACCCCACGAGCCGTTTCGGCCCGCAAGTTTTGCCCCGAGCAAAGCCCCCGTTCCCACTGCGACAACCACAGGAACCAAGCCAATCTTGGGGAGCTCTATTGAAGCGTTGTTGTCCGCAATCGCCGTCAAGCCAACCTTATTGGAACGAGGCGCTGGATGATACGCAGCCGCCTTCATTTCCGCAGTCGATGCCCCCGGTTCTGGGGGCAATGGCGGAGCCTTCCATGGGTAATGCGCGAAAAACCCCGCCTCCGATGCTTCGGTCCCACCATAAAAGTAATCTCGGCTTCCCGGCGTTGGATCGGGCGACGAGCGAGCGACAAACGCATTGCATGCAATGGCGCGAACATCGATATTCCACGCATTCAAGGCCATGAATGCGTGGTTCAAATCGTCGAGCTCGGGCAAATGCGCAACCTGCTCGACGACATAAAGGATATGCGCGACCTTTAATGCGGCCATGGCTGACGCGCTCGGAAGCTTGGCAAACCATCGATTGTCGAATTGGCGAGAATCGTCCGTATACGATGCCAGTCGATTGCGATCGAGCACGAAGGCCGGCCATTGCGGCGATCGAATGGCCGTCGTGGCCACAAATCGCGGCTGGTAATACGCCGCCGCAGCGAGCGTTCGATGAGCTGGCACGACACCTCGAGGATGAGGCCAGTTGTCAAAAAGGAATACCGGATCGAAATCCTCCGCTATGCCTGCGGCAAAAGCCACCGCGTTCGGCCCGTCCATATCGATCACGAGCGCCACAGGATCCGCCGAACCCGAGATGAGCAGCTTGCTCAGATTTCGCCCAATCTTGTACAGTTCGTCCATTTTCGCGGTGAACATGGGTCGTAACGCCGCGGCAATGGGCACGTGCGGCGTCTGCGAATCTTCACCGGGTAGCAATTTCGCCGGCAATGCTTCAGGCGATTGAAAAAGCGTATTGATGTTATAGGGCTTCAGGTCCTGACGTACCGGCCCGAGTTCGTACACCATCCGCGTGAGGGTCGAGCGTTCGAACGGTGTCGTCGTTATGCCATCATACACGAGCGACTCATCAGACGCTCCAAAGTTCCACCCATAATCGCGCTGCAAAGAAAGCGCTGTGCGCACTTCCTCGCGTGTCTGGATGTCCTGGTCGTCACTACCAAGCTGCGCTTCGAGAACGCCGACAGCGACCAGCACCCCGATTCCTCCGGCAATCGCGAGGAGCCCGCGCCGTGTCTCCAACTTCGTTGCGTCACGCAGCGATTGGTTCCACCAACGAGCACCAACGATGCCGGGTTTGTCGAGCCATTCATCGCGAACGAAAGGATTCTCCGGCGAACTCATCTGCTCTCTGAGCCTCCTGCTTTCGCGTCATCGCGAAGCCGTTCGAGAAAATCGTCGTGAAAGATGCCGTCGACCCGAATGGAATACCGAAAAAACGGCGCCGACGCAACTCCGTGGTAATCGAAATCGTTGAACCAATACACGCGGCTGTTGATGTAGACCTCGCGACGTTGCACCGAATCCCACAAAAATAGGCGTTTGTCGCCCCCAGGAACGAAC
>JBGAOI010000087.1:0-17702 GCA_044221885.1 Polyangium sp. (in: bacteria) | reverse complement strand
GCTTAGAATAGTCTGGCGGAGTCGTGTTAACAGATCAATTCGCGGCGGCAGGCGCGGGCGCGACTTCGGAAACCTTTTTCAGGTCGGCAAGTCCTTTTTCGAAGTCTTTGCCGATCATCTTGTCCATGTCCATGAAAATGCACATGGCTTTGCTGATGAAATTGTTCGTCCCGTCCATCGACCAGGTAACCTTGGTTTCTTTGCCCGAGGCCTCGAAGGCGAATCCGTTTTTCGCGGATGAATCGAATGGCTTGATGAAGTGAAGATCGACCTGGAAACGCTTATTCGGCTCGACCGCCAAAACCGTCATCTTCCCCGCACCAACGTCGTCGTTTCCTTCCCACGCGTACGAAGCGCCTACCGAACCTTGGGTGCCTTCGTATGTCTTCTTCATCTTCGGATCGAGCTTCTCCCATGGGGACCAAGCTTCCCACTTATGGAAGTCAGCAACCTGCGCGTAAACGGCTTCGGGAGCCGCAGAAATCGTCGTGGAACGTTCGACGTGATACGTGTCAGGACGAGTCGCAACCACAATGAGAAACACCACAATCAGAGCGGCCAAGCCACCCACAATCTTCTTCCACATGAAATCATCCTCCCGGGCAACAGGTGACGCGGTTTTACCCGACCAGGGTCGCCAGGGCAAACAAAAAATAACCCGGACAGACGTTTTTCTTTCTCGCACGTATGCACTTACGTATGTGCGCCAAACCTCGACCAGTTTCAAATAAGACGGACGTTGGCGTCATGCATCTTCGTTTTCTATCTTGCCCACGGCTTTGTAATGGCGAAACCGTGGGTTTGTCACCATTTGAAAGGCCGCGTGGAGCGGATTGGTATCCATCTTGCGTTTCCACAAACCAAGTTCCATGGTAATCCACGAATAATGCGGCCATTGATGGTGGGCTTCGTGGTTGCCAATGCCCATACCGAGCGGAAAGAAATACGCATTGGCCACGCGGTGTTCATCCGGGCCAAAGTGTTCACACCAATCGCGAATCGAAGCCCAGAAGTACAGCGACACGACATTGAGGCCAATAAATACGAACGATGGGCGCACGAAATAATACATGATGCCGGACATTACGAGTCCTACCAAAAGATAACGAATTCCGATGGGCGGAGTTTTGATATTGGGCGCAGTCTGCGTTTGTTTACAAACCAATCCCAACAGCATCGGGATGACGTCGAGAATCATGTACACGATGCGGTTTTTCTCGAACAGCTTGGCTTTGGACGGCAAATACAAGGGATCGTTGGGACCATTGACGTGGGCGTGATGCAAGAGGTGATAACGACGAAACGCCTCGCCATACAGGGGCAAGAACAAAAGACCGGCAACGATACTGCAATAATAGCGATCGAACGTTGTTTTGGTAATCGCGCGATGCGCGCCGTCGTGCACGCCGACCACCATGACCGCATGGGTCAGCAGTCCCGAAACAATGACGATCCACGAATGACCCGCAGAAAAATACCGCTCAGATAGCCCAATCAAAGCAAAAAGAAGAACGCTCGTTGCAATGGTAATCGTTGGTACAAGCCAAACCCATTGGCGAAGCGCTCGTTCGATACGCGGTTCGTGAGCTGTTGGTGCGACGATTGTTGCTTGCACTCGAGCCATGGTACGATACTCGGACGTCGCGAGGATCTGTATTTGCCACGACGGCGCGTCAAGTCCCAATCGGCAACACGACCCTATTCCCTTCACCTCCACTTTCCGATATGCTCGCGCCCTTCCTCGAGGTGGTTGCATGAAGCACTTGTCGAAATTCGCCTTTCCTTACGCTTGTTTGCTCGCGATTGGCGGTCTTTCCGTCGCCGCGGGAATCTCCGCCAGTGCCCTGGGTTGCTCGGGTGACCCGAAACCACCTCCGACGTCCCCCGCTGAAATACAAACATTTCAGCCGAAAGGATGCGGTTTTTCGATCGCCACGCGAGCCGAATATCCGTCGTTTGTCCTGGGGACACCGGTGGTATCCGCAGCTCCCGACATTCGTCGCGTGCGGCTCGGCCTGGGAGGTAACATCGATGTTGGCGCTGCTGGACACGCAGATCCAGCCACGTCCGCAGGTTTTGCATGGCAAACTGACCTCGAAACGATGGCCACCGATGTTCAGTGGGGAAAAACGATGGACCCAGCGACCTGGCCGGCGGAAAATCGAGTCACTGGGGTGACGTTTCTTTCGCCCGAAGGCGTGCTTGCTCCAGGCTTGGGTGAAGACCGAATACACGAAGCGTACGTGTGCGGTCTCGAGCCGGCAACCACTTATTATTATCGCGTCGGTGGTGGGCCCACGGGCAAAGAAGTCTGGAGCGACGTCTATTCATTCACGACGACGCCTACGGATCCCAATGCGGAAATCACCTTGGGGATCAGTGGTGATTCGCGCGGGCAAGACAATGAAGCATTTCGCCTCATTCAAATGCGGATGATGAAGGCTGGCGTGACAGCCGAACTTTTCAGCGGGGACATGGTCAATTTCGCCACGGATCAAGCGGAATGGCACAAGTGGCTGGATTTGGCTTGGAAAGATTCCACTGGAAATCTGTCGGCGCTCGGCCAAATTCTGACGCTCTCCACGCATGGCAATCACGAAAATCACACGGTGCATTTTTATTCGTCGGTCGTGTTGCCTCAGGATCCCAAATACTCGAAATATGCTGAACTCATCTACTCGGTCGATATCGGGCCCGTGCACGTCGTTGTCGTCGACGATTTTTGGGTCACGTCACCGACGGGCGATCCCGAATATGCCCCGATGCTCAAAGCGTGGCTCGAAAAGGACCTCGAAGCGGCCAATGCGAATCGGACAAACGTGCCGTGGATTGTCGTTTCCCACCATCACGGGGAATTTTCGTCGTCGAGTCACGGAACGGATTCGGACGTGCTCAAGGGGCGTGAGTTTTTCGTGCCAATCTGGGACAAGTATCACGTCGATTTCGCGGCGCTCGGCCATGATCACAACTACGAACGCTCAAAACCAATTTCCGGGCCGCTCACGGGCGCGACATTGGATCCCGTCATTCAACCCACGCCAGACAAAGGCACGATTTACATGATTTGTGCCGGTGCGGGTGCCGATGCTTATGGCAAAGGAACAAGCGCGTGGACGGACAAGAGCGAAGAATACGATAGCAAAACCGTTTTTGGGTTTTACTCGTTCCTCAAGGCCAACAAAACCACGTTGACGCTCGAGTCTCATCAATTGGTCGCGGACGGCAGTGATCCCATCATTGATACGCTGACCATTACGAAGTGACGAATTTTTCGTCAGGCTGAGTCGAACACGATTCATAACGCGCAACCTCGCAGACCCCTTGTCCAGCGGGGTGTCAGCGTTATGCCTTATGTCGAATCAGCCTTGTCCCAAGCGCGACTTCGTGTGTAAGCTCGCGCCAACATGGGTGATCCGTTCCGACAACGGCGACTGCCGCCGGCCGAAGTACGCCGCGTTTTACGCCGCGCCATTGAGCTTGCGGAGAAAGATTCGGAAATTCAGGCGACGGAGCAATCGTTCTCTGAAGACGAACTCGCACGACTTGCGGGCGAAATCGGCATCCCCAAAAATTCGCTGCAACAAGCCGCACGTGAAGATTCTCCGCTCGAAACAATCCCCGCGGAAGGCGCTTGGTTAGGTTTTCCATTACGAACCCTGCTTGAAGAAGAATTGGACGGCGAGATCACGGCCGACAGCCATGAGGATCTGGTCGATGCGATCCAGGTTGTGATGGGGGATGCTGGACGAGTGCAGATTGTGGGCAAAACGTTGACGTGGACGCCCACAGTAACGCCGTCAGGTTCGTCTCGACAACTTACTGTCACGGTGCGAGCGCGCAACGGTCGAACGTCGGTGCGGGTGGACGAACTCCATAGAAACCTCGCGGCGGGCCTATTTTTGGGCCTTGGCTTTGGTTTGGGGTTTGGCGGGAGCATCCCGACGGCGTTGATCGTTTACAAGGCCTTCTATTCGGGACTTATTTCGATATTTGCCGTGTTTGCAATGCTTGCCGGCGTCTTTGTTCTCGCCCGCGTCCTTTACACAGCGATCTGCCGACGCCATGCGAAATCCCAGCAGGTGCTGATGCGGCGACTCACGGCTGCGATACGCGCCGCACCAACGTCACCTCGAATCACAGAAGGAAAGAAGGTGCGTGTTGGAGTGGACAAGACAAACAAGGTTAGCGAAGTTATCGACGAATCCGAGGCAAACGTCGAAGCGGACGCAGAAGCTGAAGGCGAATCGGACGTTCGTGGAATGCGGCGATAAACGTTGATGTTCTCGTCGACAACACTTGACGAGTTCGTTGACGCCGGTTGACATTATCGTCGCCTCCCTCGACGATGTCGTCGCCGCGTTCGACGCTGGCATCGCGCATCGTTGGTGCAATCGTCAACGGAGTCGACGCAATCGTCCACCGGCTTGACGATTACGTCCCCTGCGTTGACGATCTCCGCCCCGCCAACTGAGCGTTGACGTACATATTGTACATGCGCCTTGGTGTGAAATAACGCGTAAGCTTTCGAGAAATGGCCGCATTGCGGCCCCTCGTCGCCCGCCTCCGGCAACGGTTTCCCAAGCGCTCTTCGACATCGGCCAGACAATGTCCGAGCGTGAAACTATTTTGTTCGACGCCTTGCTTGTAAGGGCTTATTTGCGTGCCGGGTTGTCCGACCGTTACATTGCTCCAGGAGGGTTGTCGCGTATGAGGTTTTATCGCCGCCATTTGTCGCTGCTTGGACTCGTCGCCCTGGCCAATACGAACTGTGCAACGACCATTGCGGCAAGGCATCCGCATCTCGATCGGCGGTCCGTTTGTGTATTGCCGCAGGAAATCGAAAACGATTCCACCGAATATGTTTTCACGGAGAACAACATTCCTATCTCGAATTTCGATCCGGAAGTCGCCGATCGCGTGGCAGAGAATGCGCGCACAGTATTTGAGTACGATCCCGAGGCTGATCCAAACAGCCCGCAGTATTTGCCCGCACCTTACAATGACCTGACGTGTCCAGAACGGTTTTCGGTGTTGCGACCGAAAGAATCGAACACCAAACCGCTTCCTGTGGCAGCGGTCAATTTGTTGCTCCACGAACGCCGTCCTGAGGCTGTTTCCAAGGCGCTCACCGACGAGTTGGCCAAGTGTGGCAGGTTGGTCAATGGCCAGGTGGATCCAATCCAGCACACGATGCAAGTCCATGTGTACGTGAAGAACAGCGGTCAAACGGTAGCGGCCTTCGTTGCCACTTCGACATTAAAGAATCGCCCATTCGACGCGTGCGTGGCGAACATCTTTCGATCGACGCAATGGTCCGCGATGCCGGAGAGCGCGCCCAACGTAGCCGCAGCACCCGTCGCATTAAAAGGATTGTTCGCCCAGCCCGCCCCTGTTCAACCGCAACCAGATCCAGGGCCAGAATCGGGTATTCGTCGGATTCAGCCACCGCTCGCCAACGAACCGACAGGCCGCATTCCGCGCGTTTTTGTGATTCCGATCAATCCACTCGTAGCAGCCTTGGTGGTGTTTGGCATTGTCTATTTCTGGTTGGACACCGACGCTCCTGCATGGTCGTCCGAGCTGAATCCAATCACGCGGCAGCCCTACTCGAGCTATGGCGAGTACCAAGAAGTACAGTGGTTATCGCCGGAGGAAATCCAGCAACGACGAGCGGCGCACATCAAGTCGACGGAGTCGCAACCACCGCCGGCGCCAGTGCCGCCGCCTGCTCCGAGTCCGCAAGCTTCGCCGGAACCCGCGCCGCAAAAGCAGCCGGATCCGAAGTGTGAAAAGACGACTGCGAAGATCGACGAAATCATCAATAAAGAGCGGGATGCGACCCCCCCAGGTGGCAAACCTCAAGGTCGAAAGGGTATTAAGTGGCGCTGGTGGGAAATTGGGGAAAACAAGGGCAAATGGGGACCGAAGCCGGACGGTAGTCCAAGTAAACAGATGCAGGGCCACCTGGACGCGTATGGTGCGGGCCAAACGGAACTCATGAAGGCGTTGACAAAGTGGTACAAAGACAAGTGCGATCAAAAGGGCTATACGTTGCCACACAACGCTCTTCAATACGCGGCGCAAACGCCGGAATTCGGCCCGGGCAAACCCTTGGAGCCAGCGCCTACACCGATCTGGACACCCCAAGCAGTAAATCCCATCATGATCGTTCCGCAACCAAAGAAAGCGTCGAAATGAAACTAGCCGCCTTGTCGTGGCTGGTTGCATCCGCCGGAGACAAAGATGATTGATTTTCCCCTCAACCTAAGGGATCGGCAAGAAAACTGGACTTGGTTCGAAGGTAGGCAATGGCTGAGCCTCGACCGATTTGAGCGGTTCTTGCCAGACGTCGGACTCGTTCTCGGGAACGTCGACGCTGTCAAATCGGCAGTTCGCGCGGAGCTTCGCGCCAAATACGCGAAGGACGCCGAGGAGGGTGATGACTTGGACTACATGGACTTCCTCGAGGACCTTGCCAAAACCTGTTTCCGCACGATCAACGAAACGGCCGGAACGAAGGACGCGGAGCATCTGGCGGCCTGGCTGACAGGGCCGGTGCTCGCGGGGAACACAAGGTCCGGCTGGCACCGCATGTGGGGCATCCTGCTTTATCGCATGGGAGACGACGATCCGAGCACGCTCGTGGCCCATGGAATCCCCAACGATATGGCTCGAAACATCAGGGAGATCGCGGCGCGTTTTCGAAGAGAAGACGATGCGAACGAAGAGCGGATCGAAGCTGCGGATCTGGAGCCGCTGTCCGGCTGGGATGCGGTCGTATATGAGGAGATCCGGCGAGAGAACCCGGAGGGAAGTCCGTTCGTTGGGCTCAGTTTGCTGCTTGGCTACCTCGCTTTCGAGCGCGCCTGGGCCGAGGTCATGCGTTGCACGCCTCCAACCTACATCGATGCGTTGCTTGCATGGGGTCGCGCCAATATCGGGCCCGACGACAGACTCTACGAACACGTTACGATACCCGAAGACGTGCGCGCTGCGTGGCAACAAGCGTGGCGTAATTGAGCAGTGTTCAGCAGGATATTGCTGCAATTCATGCAGTTGGAGTGCAATTCATCACGCCCCTACAGGACAAACTCCCAGGACCTCGCAAACCTCGCAATCGATTCGTGTGTATTCTGTTCGCCATGATTTCTTATTGTATTGTTAAATGGAATTGTTTGCAGCCGCTAATCCACGACCATACTTTTCTCAAATCAATCACGAGTCATTGACGAATTGTTTCCATGGTCGACGGCTACGCCCCAACCATGAAAACGTCAATCGTACCACGAGACAAACTCAACACCAATAGCTCTCGAACCGATCGTTTGTGTTCATAACAAAACGTCGTTCCTCCAAATGTTGATCGTTGAGACAAACATGTGCCGTTTGCTTTTCCAAACATCGTTGCGGGTGCAAGGAAGCAACTTCGCCCATCCGTCGAGCGACAGGCGACGAGCGAGCAGCTGGCGCGATTCGTGGACGCACGAATCGACGATGCAGGCGCCTATGTCTCGGACCCCGCGGCAGATCGACAACGCCACGCCAGCGCCATGCTCGAACTCGTTGTGGAACGAAAGCTCAGCTTGCGCTGGGAAACATTTCCAATCGGTGCTATTTCCGCCTCGTGCGCGACCCCTATGACGTTCTCGGTGTTGGTCGTACGGCCACACAGGACGAGATCAAAAGCGCGTTCCGCAAGCTTGCGGCGCAGCATCATCCGGACAAAAACCCCGGCGACGATGGAGCTCAACAGCGGTTCAAAGAGATCAACGCGGCGTATCAGATCCTGAGTGATCCTCAAAAACGCGCGGCATTTGACCGGTTTGGCCCGATGGGTGTGGGCGGTGCCGGAGGACAACCGTCAGGTCCGTTTGGCGGACCAGGTGGGTTTGTCGATATCAACGACATCAACATCGATGGCATCTTCGGCGACTTGCTCGGAGCCCTCGGCATCAAGGTTGGCGATCGCGGTAACCTCCAAAAAGAGATCAAAATCAGCTTCGAGGAAGCGGCCTTCGGCTGCACGAAGGAGCTCACGTACGATCGTGTCGAGCCGTGCGGGACGTGTGTCGGCACAGGTGGCGAAGGCAAAGCATGTGACTTGTGCATGGGACGCGGTCGCATCCGCATGCAGCAAGGGATGTTTCCGATCGCGATTGAAAAAGCCTGTACGCGATGTCGAGGAACGGGTCGTATCGTGACAAACCCGTGCGATGTTTGTCATGGCGCCGGTCTGCTCACGAAGAAGAAGACGATCGAGATCACAATTCCTCCGGGCATCGAAAACGGAGCCACTCGTTTGGTCGAACGCGGAGGCAATTGCGCGCGACCGGATCGTGGACCTGGAGACTTGGAGCTGACGATTCGTGTCGCGCCGCATGAGTTTTTCCGACGCGCTGGCGATGATGTCGTGTGCACCGTACCCATCTCGTTTCCGATCGCTGCGCTCGGTGGCGAGATCGAAATCAAGACGCTCGAAGGCAAGGGCAAACTCCGCATTCCTGCGGGCACGCAACCGGGTCATGTGTTGCGAGTCAAAGGCAAAGGAATTCCTCGACGTGCGGTCGGTGGTCGCGGTGATCAACTCGTGGAAATCGGCATCGAGGTCCCCACGAAATTGAGCAGCGAACAACGCGAGATCATCGAGCGTCTCGCCGGTACACTTGGCGAAGCACCTGGCCCCACGGAACAAGAAGAAGAACCCAGCTTCATGGACAAGCTGAAGAGTCTTTTCCAGTAGGTTTGTCCGGGATTCAGATAGGCTCGGCGAGCGAACCGCGACGAGCGGTTCTTGTTCGCTCCCCTCTTGGAAACGAGTTCACGATAGAATGAGTGAGCCCATGATGAAGTTCATCGACGTGTTGAGTGACTCGACGGGTGAAACGGCTGAAAAAGTCGTCCGTGCAGCGCTACTTCAGTTCCCTCAACCCGGCGTGCAGATTCGCCTGCACACGCGCGTACGTACGAAGGAAGTCGCACGTCCGGTGCTCGAGCGCGCAGCGAAAGAAAACGCACTGCTCGTTTTCACAGTCGTGAGTCCCGAGTTGCGTGAGTTCATCCATTCGGCGACAGCAGAGCTACGCATCGAAGCGATTGACGTCATTGGTTCACTGATCGGCAAGCTCAGTGCGTTTCTCGATCGAGAACCCATCAACTTGCCGAGCGCGATGTTGCCGCTCAGTGACGAATATTTCCGGCGCATTGAAGCGGTGGAGTTCGCCGTGAAGAGTGATGACGGCAAGGAGCCGAGGAACTTCCGGCGTGCGGACATCATTTTGGTGGGCGTGTCGCGTACGTCCAAGACGCCGCTTTCGACGTTGCTTGCGCAGCGTGGACTGAAGGTAGCGAACTTGCCGTTGGTGCTTGGCGTGCCGTTGCCGCATGAAATCGAAGAAGCGCCGAGTGATCGGATCGTGGCGCTCACGATTGGTCTCGACCAACTCTGCGAGATTCGGCAGGCGCGTTTGCGTCAGCTTGGGATGCCGCCCGAGACAAACTACGCGATGCGCGAGCATGTGCGGCAGGAACTCGAATTTGCCAACTCGATCTTCCGAGCCCATCCCGAGTGGCCCGTGGTCGATGTGACCGGCCGCGCGATCGAAGAGACCGCGGTGATCATTCTCGAGAGCATCAACGAACGCAGCAAAGCTGCACATTCCTGAAAATTCCGTCCGCTTCGTCCCACGTTTTCATGGACTGAAACTTTTGTCCGTCGCTTGATTCGTGCGGGGCGGCTAACTCACGTCTTGTCATCACGCACGTGCGGAACGAATAATCGTCCTCCATGAAGAATCGACTCTCGCATACCATCCTCCTGGGTTTGTCTCTATTAACTCTGCCGATTTACCTCGCCTCGGCGTGTTCAGCGACTGGCAACAAGACCACGATGGGAGCTGGAGGCGACGGTGGCGACGTGACGAACGGCCCTGGCGGTCCTGGTGCTGGGGGAGACGGCGGAATGGTCTTTGTTGGTGCGGGTGGTGGAGGCAATGGAGGGCCGACCGGTGATCCGACAACGTGCGACGAAGCGGCAACGTACCGGACGTACCTTGGTTGCGACTTCTGGCCGACGGTCGTGGCGAACAACGTTTGGTCGGTGTTCGACTATGCGGTTGTCGTGGCAAACGCCGGTGATCAACCGGCGGAAGTGACGGTCACGCGCGGGGCGCAGTCGATTTCGACAACGATGGTCGATCCAAACAGTTTGGCGAAGATTTATTTGCCGTGGATTCCGGCGCTCAAAGGTCCCGATGCCAACGCTTGTGGGCAAGCGACACCATTGGCAGCGACGGTGCGCGAAGTCGACGGAGCCTATCACTTGGTGAGTTCTCGGCCGGTGACGGTGTATCAATTCAATGCGCTCGAGTACGCGCCGCAAGGGGGCCCGCCCGGGAAGAATTGGAGCAGTTGTCCGGCTCAACAATGTGCCAATGATTGCTTCTCGTATTCGAACGATGCGTCGTTGCTTTTGCCGAGCACGGCGATGACGGGCAATTACCGCATTACGTCACAACAAGGTTGGGCCGCGGCGAACATCGGGGCGTATTTCGCCATTACGGGCACGGTGGATGGAACGTCGGTTCAAGTCAAAGTCTCGGGCAAGGGCGATCTTTCGCCGGGTGGCGGTGTGCCAGCAACGGGACCCAATGGATTGGCGCAATTCACCATCAACCGAGGCGAGGTTGTGGAAGTCGTTTTCGATCCTGGGTCGGATCCCGCGGGTTCATTGGTCTATGCCGACAAACCCGTTCAAGTCATTTCGGGATTACCGTGCATGCAAATGCCCATTGGCACGGCAGCGTGTGATCATATCGAAGAGACGGTTTTGCCGGCAGAAACGCTCGGAAAACATTATTTCGTCGTACCACCAACGTCGCCGAAAGGTGGAACCGCGGGACACGTCGTGCGCATCTACGGAAATGTCGATGGAACGCAATTGTCCTATCCTGGCGGACTGCCAGCCAATGCGCCACTCAGCATCAATGCGGGCCAAGTGTTCGAATTGGGTGTCGTGAAAACGCCATTCGAAGTGATCGGCGATCATGAATTCGCAGTGAGTTCGTTCCAATTGGGTGCGCAAATCGTCGATCCCAACGCGCTCGACCAAGCCAAGGGCGATCCAGCGCAAAGCAACATGATCGCCGTGGAGCAATTTCGGACGAAATACGTGTTCCTTGCACCAAGCGACTACGACATCAGCATCGTCGATATCGTGCAACCGTTGTCGGCGAAGATCAATCTCGACGGAATGGACGTCGCCCAGCAACCCACAATGATTAGCTCGAATTACGGCATCAACCGCGTAACGCTTGGACCTGGCAACAATGGCGCGCACGTGTTATTGGCGACAGAAGCTGTCGGCATTCAAGTGGTCGGTTACGGTTCGTACACGAGTTATCAATATCCCGGTGGCATGAACCTCAAGACGATTGCGCCGCCTCCGCCGCCTCCCAACTGAGTCTCCAGCATCCAAGCTGTTTGTCATGCCTACCCCTTCGAGAACACCTCGTTCGCTTCAAGGGTTCGTCCTGAGCATACACCTCGTCATCGCCGCCATCGGGGGCGTACTGGGATGTAAAGGTCCTGGTTCGTCCCCGCCACATGTCGATGGTGGAGCTGGAGGCGAAGGGGGTTGTCCTGTACGTCTACCCGAACCGCAGTTCGTGCTGGAAATAACGGCAGAAGACGGGCCTGTGCCTGGAGATACGCAGGTATCGGCAGAATGGAGTGCGGCGAAGGAACCACCGTTTGTCCTGTCCGATAAAGCGACATGGAAAACCCTGGACGAGGGGGTCAATTTGGTTTGCAATGTGGATCGAACCAAGCCGCCGCCGGTGGATCTCGAACAACTCGTGTGCGAACTATGGACGAGCGGCGCCGTGAATTTGCTCGTCAACGGCAGCGGGTATGTTACGCATGAGGAAACATTGAAGCCGGTGATGGACGAGCAATGCAATCAGCCAATGTCGTCGCACGTCGCGATTGTGTTGCGTCGTCCGCTGCTCGATGGCGGGCCTTTGCCGTAATCACGCATAACGAATCGTTGGTCCCAAGCATCGATTGACAGGATCGCCAAAACGTGGTCTATTGGATCTCGTCAGGAGGTCCCGATTCCCATGAACAAGCTTGTTACTTTCCCGGTTCCTGTGAAAAAGATCGCCACGCTCGCGGCGCTCGCCGTTGCGACGTTCACGGGCGCTGCGTTTGCGGCCGAAGGTTATTCCCTTGTCGTCAATGGTGGCAAGGGCAAAGCCAACGAACAAGTCACTTCGGTTATCCGAGTCACGGCCAAGGGCGACTATCATATCAACAAGGAATACCCGCACAAGGTCACCCTGACGGCTCCTGAAGGCGTGACGATCGAATCCGCCAAAGTCAAAGGCAATATCGATTCGGAGACACAACTTTCATTTGTTGTAAAATCGACCTCCGCTGCTGCTGGCAAGAAGGACATTAAGGCTGAAGTCAAATTTGCCGTTTGCACGGAATCAACGTGCAACCCAGCCGTGGAACAAGTGACGTTGTCGGTCGAAGCCAAGTGATGGCTCGAGAGGGAGCCATTTTGGAGATGGCTCCCTCTTCATTCATTCACGCTGCCGGAACGAGAAGTCCGCTCTCTGTTTCAACGACATCTTGCCCATTCATGATTTTCCGAATCAATTCTTGATCCTTTGCGGAAGGGCATCCCCAGCTCGGTTGGTATTCGAACACATCACGTGCGGGCTTAGCCTGCAAGCGATCGTTGATGATGTCCATTTGCTCGAGCATGACAAGCGCAGGATGCGGAACGCCGCACGCGCGTGAAAGCTGCAAGATTTCTTTGCGCAACGTGGTCACGTAATTCGCAAGGCGTGCGGCTTTGTTGGTCGGATCGAGGCCCCGCATGAGCCACTTGTTTTGCGTCGCAATGCCTGTCGGGCAATGCCCCGTTTGGCACCTTTGCGCTTGAATGCAGCCAATGGCGAGCATGGCTTCTCGGGCCACATTGACCATGTCACACCCCAGGGCAAACGCGAGCAATGAAACCTGCGGGAATCCGAGTTTTCCGGAACCAATGAAGACAATCTCGTCCGTCAAACCCGCTTCGGCAAAAATGCGGTAGACACGGCTCATGCCAATCTTGAACGGCAAGGACACGTGGTCGGTAAAGACGAGCGGCGCGGCGCCGGTGCCTCCTTCACCGCCGTCAATCGTGATGAAATCGACGCCTCGATCACCTCGAGTCATGAGACGCGCCAGGTCTTGCCAGAATTTCGATTCCCCGACAGCGGATTTGATACCGACGGGCAAACCTGTTTCCTCGGCGATTTTTTCGACGAAATCGAGCAGTTCGTCCGCGGAGGAAAACGCGGTGTGGGCGCTGGGGCTGATGCAGGTTTCGCCGACCGGAATGCCGCGAATTTGTGCAATTTCCGCCGTGACTTTGGCTCCGGGCAAAACGCCGCCGAGACCCGGTTTGGCACCTTGGCTCAGCTTGATCTCAATCATGCGGATTGGCGCGGAGGCGACGGTTTCGCGTAGCTTTTCCATCGAGAAGCGGCCGCGCTCGTCCCGACAACCGAAATAACCCGTTCCAATTTGCCAAACGAGATCCCCACCGTTGCGATGATAGGGCGAAACGCCCCCTTCCCCGGTGTTTTGCATGCATCCGGCGATCTTGGCGCCGCGATTGATGGCTTCCACGGCCGGACCACTGAGCGATCCGTAACTCATGGCCGATGTATTGACGACAGAGGAGGGTCGAAATGCCCTTTTACGTTTGCGTTTGGCACCGACCATTTTCGCGCATGGAACGCGATAACTCGGATCGTATCCAGGTTCGCCGGCGTGCAGTTCGGGGAGCGGAAAGGCCGCGTGTTTGATGATGAGGTAATTCGGCGACAATTCGAGGTCGTTGTCGGTACCGAATCCGAAATAGTTGTTTTCTTTCTTGGACGAGGCGTAAATCCAGGTCCGTTGGTCACGACTGAAGGGCCGTTCTTCGTCATTCCCCGTAACGATGTATTGGCGCAATTCGGGCCCGATGGTTTCGAGCCAGTAACGAAAATGCCCAATGACTGGGAAATTGCGCAAAATGGCGTGACGCGTCTGGGTGACGTCGTAAATCACGATGGCGATGAGTACGGCGACAGCGGCGAGCAAGTACCACACGGCAGTTTCCTCTGAAAAACACCTTCAGCGGCGTTTTCACAAGCTACCGCACCTTGGCCTGCTTTGTCGAGGGTCTCTTGCGATCGGGCGTCTTTTCGATCTCCGCGAGCGTTTTATCGATCCAACCTTCGACCATGCGCGGGAATGGCCACATCCAGGCATAATCCGGCCCGGTGAAACGACGAACAAGTTTCCGTCGAAGTTCGGGAGATCGCGCTTCGTCAATCCCTTCGAGTTCGGCTGTAGCCCACAAGGTTTCTTCGTAAGCTTCCCATTCGAGGCGCGCGCGAAAATAGGCCAACCCAATCGGCAAGGGTAAAACACCGTACAATAAAATCATTCCCAGCCAACCATAACGCTCAAATTGCTCGACATGAACGGCTTCGTGCCGCAACACTTCGATGGCGTATTCCGCTCGCCATTCATCGAAATCGTCTGGCACATAAATGGTATGTCCCAGGGTCGTGACGTAATTGGAAAGGTAGGAGTTCTGTCCGCCAAACGTAATGAGAAAAAGAGCTTTGCCGGCAGCACGCTGATGCCAATACAACGACTTTTTCACGACACGAATCGGGCGAGCACGCCTCGCAAAATCGTCGAGCAATTGCTGCAAGAGCTGTTTTCGATCGGTTTGGGTTTCGCGATCGTGTGCTTGTCTGGACATACGCTCAAGCCCTGGGATCACGCAAAATCATTGTTTGCGTTCCGTATGCGACGAGCTTCTTGTCTTCGCTCCATACTTCCACTTCCGCGGTAGCGTAACCGGCGCGAGCCCGCCGGGCGTAGGTGGACGTGAGAAACCATTCGCTCGGGGTGGGATCGAGAAAATGTACGGTCAAATCGAGGCTCGGCGCGTAATATTGCGGCCCATCGGGGCCAATCTTTTGGCGCACCGCCGAAGGCATCATGTCGACAATGGGGGGAAACGCCAAGGGATCAAAATGGCCATTGGTCATGGTTTGCTGAACTTTGTAACGAATCCAGCGTGCAAAACGCGCGGGTCCAGCAGACCATCCGGATTCCCACCAAATGTTCCCGAACGCCAAACGCATATCTAGATTCTCGAGGAATCGATACCGACGCACGCGACCATCGATCTTGTGCTCTTCTTCAAGGGCCCGTGCTGTTTCCACAGATGCAACGTCCGGAAAAACCGCATCGAGGAAATCGATGCCTGGGCCTTTGCGCTCGCGCGCAAACGTGGCGCTCACTTCCAAACACAAGCCATCGGAATGTGGAGCCCGCAAAGACGCGCGGGCTTGCGTGGCTGCGTTTCCACGGCGTAAGACTTCGACGTCGATTTCAATGCGCCCTGCCGGTACGGGTTGGCAAAACGTGGACGTGGCCGATATCGGCTGAAATGCGGGATCACCTACAGCTTCGCGGAGCGCTCGTAAACCGACGGTCATGAGCACGCCACCCGAGGGCAAACGCCAATTCCACGAATCCGGCAAATCGACTTGGTACTTGTGGGAAAACCCGGGAACCAATGTTACGGCGGTATCGGCAATAAGATCAGCGGCCATGGTCCAATCAACAAGCGCTCGTACGCGCTAACTCGATGCAGATGTATAATGTCCAAGCGCTCGCGTCCACACGATTCTCGCCACGAGCGCAAATAACGCCGCTCCCGCAAGCGTTCCCAGAAAAAGTAGCGGCGTGAGCGTTCCGAGAAGAGCCTCGGCAGGATACGTCGTCATGATGCCGATTGGAATTACAAATGTGAATAAAATCCGCCAGATACCTTTGAATACCGTCACAGGCCAACGCGCAAAATCGAAAATGGACGAAAACAAATAGGCCAAATTGTCCACTTTGACGACCCAAAACGCAGCCGATATGACCAAAATCCATATCGAATACAAGACAACGGTCGCTGCTCCAAGCATCACGCTCGCCGAAAAGACATTCCACGCATTGGGCATTCGCCCCATGTGGACGAATGCAAACGAGGCCAAGGTCAAACCCATCACGACGTCCACGATGCGAAACACATCAAACTTCGTCGTCGAAACCAGAAATTGCGCATCGGCGGGCTTCAGCAAAACGAAATCCAATGTGCCCATGCGAATTTGGTCAACGACCGTCAGAAGCGATGGATTCACCGCCCCGTCGAGCACGGCCCGCAACACGGTAAACATCGCCACGACCACGAGCGCGGAATCGTACGTCCACCCTTCGACCGGGGGTCGATCATGAAACGCCACATAAAATGGCACGAGTCCCGCCGCTGTCCATAGAAGACTCATGCCGCCACTGAGTACGAAATCCCAGCGGTATTGCATCGCCAACGTGAGCGACTTGCGCAGCGCAATTCCGAGCAACAGCAGGTACCGCATCGACCGCGGACGCACGGTAGCACGAAAGTTCATCGGTCCCAATAGGATCGAACGTGACACATCGTACATAAAATTGCCGTGACCGTTCCAGAATGGAGCGAGCGGTCCAATTTGGAGCGCCTCGGGGCATCCATTCGATGCAATGATGACCCAAAGCGGGGTGCATTGTGAAATTATTCGGAGAAAAGAGGCCATTTTGACCTTGGCCCGGATCCTGCTGAAGCATTCAAACGAGGTGGAGCCCATGACGATGAATGAAGAGTATCGGACGAAGAAGACGAATGGCGCAGCGAATGGGAGTGCCAATGGGAGTTCATCGAACATGGCGATTGTTTTGCCGAAATCAGATGCCGATGGTTCTCGGCTTCGTTACAATGATGGTTGGCGCGCGGGCAAACCAGAAGAAGACCCGGAAAAGACCAAGAAATGGGGATGGATCAGCGCGCGTCCGAGTGAATTTTTGGTGCACATGCGCCGCGGAAAACTCATGCCGAGTTCCGGACAAGGCGCGTCGTGTTTCAAATGGCCTGGTGATTCTGTCGCGATTGTCCCGACAACCATTCAAAAGCTGCGTTTTTCAGCCGATCAAGTGACGAGTGAAAAAGTCGGCGTGGAAGTCACGGGTTTGGCCGTGTATCGCATTGCCGAGCCGATGATTGCATTCCGGATGTTGAATTTCTCGTTTCCGGAACGGGCGCAGGAAAAACTCGAAGAAATGCTTGTCGAGATGTTTGTCGGTGCCGCCCGGCGTCTCGTGGCGAATCTGACGGTGGAAGAATGTTTGGTGCGGCGCAAGGAAGGCATTGCGCAAGAATTGATGCGCGAAATTGCGCCGGTCGTTTCGGGCAGCGGTCGATTGGAAGACGATACCGACAAGGGTTGGGGCGTCGTTATCGATACAATTGAAATTCAAGATGTGCGGGTTTTGTCGGCAGCCGTTTTCAGCAACATGCAGGCGCGGTTTCGCCAGGAACAGGAGCAAAAAGCGCGAGAAGCGTCGCTACAAACGGAACGAGCCATCAAGCAAGTCGAGGCCGAAGCGAGTCGCACGATTGAATTGACGAAACTCAATGCCGAAGTTGAAATCAAGACGCGGCGTCAAGAATCGAGCGAAACATCGCGCCTGAATGAAATCAGCTCGGAATCGCGTGTTTCCGAAGCGCGACTCGTGCAGGAGCGAGCTGCGGAAGAACGCAAAATTGCGGTCGAGCG
>JBGAOI010000879.1:0-3432 GCA_044221885.1 Polyangium sp. (in: bacteria) | reverse complement strand
CATGCGCACGTGCCTGGCGGAACGATCGCAGTCGCTGAAGACGGCGACCGTCGCAATCCCCATGTCGCGGCAGGCGCGAATGATGCGGACGGCGATTTCGCCGCGGTTGGCAATGAGTACCTTGCGGATCACGCTGAGGACGTAGCACACCCACATGCCGGGAAGGAACCCGCTTTGCGTTGGTTTCACTTTCCCTCGGCGCTTGTACGAGCTAGTTCACGCGCCTCGTGCAAAGGCGTGATCCCGGTCCCGATTTTTCCCTCGCAGGTCGTAGTGACTCCGATCCGGTTGCGGAATTCCGACCCGCTGGAGACGGCGCCATCGTGCAACGCCCTTCCGCGCGTCGTCCGGACGAACCCCCCGTCATCTCCGTCGCTGAACTCGATAATCGCCTGAAACGCCTTATCGAAAGCAACACACAAGACGTTCGTGTGCTCGGCGAAGTCGCCAGCATGCGCCTGCACTCCAGCGGTCACGCGTACTTCAAACTCAAGGACGAAGGCGACGCCGCAACCATCGACTGCGTCATGTACAAAACCGCTTCGCCACGCGCCCGAAGCATGCTCGTGGATGGCTCTCGTGTCGTGCTCGTCGGTCGCGCCACCGTGTACGCACCGCGAGGACAACTTCAGTTTGTCGCGACAGACGTTCGTCCGGTAGGTCGAGGTGCTCTGCTCGAAGCGCTCGAACGACTCAAGCAACGTCTCACCTCCGAAGGACTGTTTGCCCCGGAACGCAAGCGACCTTTGCCCACGGATCCATCGGTGATTGGCGTGGTCACGAGTGGCGACGGAGCTGCCATTCACGACATCATCACCGTTTCATTTCGTCGCGGCGCTCCACGCATCTTGCTTGCGCGCGCAACCGTTCAAGGCCAAGGCGCCGCGCAGTCCATGGTCCGTGCGCTCGACATGCTTGCGCGTGTGCCCGAAGTTGAAGTCATCATTTTGGGTCGAGGCGGCGGATCGGCCGATGATCTCGCTGCTTACAATGACGAGGCGCTCGTGCGGAAAGTGGCGAGTTTGTCCGTGCCTGTCGTCAGCGCTGTCGGACACGAGATCGACATGACTCTCACCGATCTCGTCGCGGATGCTCGCGCAGCGACACCTTCACAAGCCGCAGAACTTCTCGTACCTGATCGAACCGCGCGTAGAGCACTCTTGGTGCAGCTCTACAAGCGCATGTATCGCGCGTTGAAACATGGTTTGTCCACGCGCCGAGCGAACCTCGATCGCCTTGCAGCGCGTGTCGGTTCGCCCGCGCATCTCGTCGCCGAACGACAACAACAAGTCGATGAAGTCGAGATGCGACTCGAACGAGCGTTACGTCGGTTGCTTGCGAAACGTCAAACCGAACTCGCACAGTTCGAACGACGTATGGGGACACGTCACCCGCGAGCAGTTCTTGCTTCGGCGCGAGGTTCCATCGGACCGCTCGAGGTTCGTCTCGGTGCAGCCATGCATCGACGATTGGAACAGTGTCGCGCGCTTCTTGCGGGTCAAGCCGTGCGTCTCGATGCCATGTCGCCCCTGGCCGTTTTGTCGCGCGGTTACGCCATCGCGACGACGGATGCCGGACGTGCCGTACGCGACGCAAACGATGTCGCCGTGGGTGATCGCATCTCCGTACGTGTGCATCGTGGCAATCTTCTCGCCGACGTCGTTGAAGTTCGTCCAGGCGAACATGTCTCCATCAAGGATTCGGGAACCGATGAGTGAAGGACGTCTTTTCGCGCTCTTCGGACATCCCGTGTCGCATTCACTTTCTCCTGTCATTCACGCGGCAGCGTACGCTGCGCTCGGTTTGTCTCATCGCTACGTTGTTGTGGATTTGCCCAAAGCGGACGATGTCGCACGCGCAGTTGCCGATCTGCGTCTGGGCAAGTTTGGCGGGGCAAACGTGACGATTCCCCACAAGCGGTTGGTTTACGAGTTGTCCGATGTCGTCGAACCGAGCGCACAATTGCCCGGTGTTGCCAACGTTCTGTGCGTTGACGATTCCAAATGCATTCGTGCTCACAACACAGACGCGGACGCGTTGGCTGAAGATATCGCGACCGCGCTACCTGATCAGCCGCGCATACACGCGACCATTCTTGGTGGGGGAGGTGCAGGATTGGCGGCAATCGTCGCATGTCAAAAACTTGGCTTTACGCGTATTGCCGTAACCTCGCGCTCTTGGTCGACCCGGGAATATCTCGATGAGGCGTCGGTTCCGTCGCGAATGCAATCGCTTGGAGTGGATGTTTTTCCATGGCCGGTGCGTCCTCACGAAAAAAATCACTTCGAAACGAAACCATTGCCGAACGATTGGTTGGCGTTTGTCCGAGCATCGACGCTCGTCATTCAAGCCACAAGTGCAGGGATGATTGGAGCTGACGCAGGTGAGCCGATTGCGGAGATTGTTCCATGGGACGATCTCGCCGAACACACACTCGCATACGACGTCGTCTATACTCCGGCGGTGACTCCGTTTTTACGAGCAGCCATGGCGCACCAGCTCTTGACACGAGGTGGTTTGGGCATGCTCGTACGGCAAGCCGCGAAGTCCATCGAATTGTGGACGGGTTTGTCCCCACCGATAGACATGATGCAACTTGCAGCGGAAAATGCTCTGGTTCAGCGAGGACAAACGGTATGACGAAGGAATTCCGCTTCGCTGACGCAGAGGTTTTTCCTCACCTCGATGTACGTGGGGACGTTCGTCTTGCCCGTAGTCGGGAGTGGATTTTGGGCAACGGCACGGGCGCCTATGCGAGCTCGACGATCGCTTGTTTGCACACGCGGCGTTATCACGGGCTTCTCGTGGCAGCGTTGGATCCTCCGCGAGGTCGTCACGTTACGCTTTCGCACGTCGACGTGACGATAACTGTACCTGCCAAACCCGGCACACCTCGGGGGATTTGGGACCTGGCCAAGCATCAATTTCCCAATATCGATCCCGATCGCGGATCTTTTTACCTCGATCGCTTCGATCAGGATCCTTTGCCCCGTTGGACCTACGCAATTGCCGGCGGTGAACTCGAAGTGCTTTTGGCCCTTGTTCCCGGGGAAAACGCGGTTGTACTTCGTTACACCTGGCGCGGCCCGCAAGCGGTCGTGTGCACGTTGCGGCCCCTTTTGGCGATGCGTCACATGCACGAAGTCATGCGTGAGCATGGCGCCGCCGAGCAACGTGTCGAGCTGCGTGCAGGTGAAATGCGTGTGCGGCCAATGAAGGCCTTGCCGCGTCTTTGTTTCAAGTACGAAGGAACGTTTGTCGGTTCGCCTGATTGGTGGCGAAGATTCGAGTATTTCGAGGAACGCGCTCGGGGCATGGAGTTTCACGAAGATTTATGGACTCCGGGTGTTTTTGAAGTCCGCCCCGATCCGTCTGGCGTGCCAAACTACCTCGCCATTGGAGTGGACAAAGCTCCAGAGGGAAAACCCGAAG
>JBGAOI010000878.1:0-3434 GCA_044221885.1 Polyangium sp. (in: bacteria) | reverse complement strand
GTTCGGTGGATGCTCCGTCGTGCCCGCGGGTACGTCCGTTTCGCATCCCGCGGACGTCTCGCGGCCCATCGCACATCCCGTTGCACCCGTTGCCGCAGCACCCGCAACCGCAGCGCCTGCTCCGCTGCGAAGACTGACCAACGAGGAATACAACAACACCATCCGCGATCTGCTTGGCGATACGAGCCGCCCCGCAGATGCTTTTCCACCCGATGAAGCCATCGGCGGATTTGAAAACAATACCGTTACCCCCATTACGCTGAACATCGTCGAGCGAACGCTCGAAACTGCAGAAGCGCTCGCAACACGCGCTGTTACGCATATCGATACGCTCGCGCCGTGCCCAACAGGCAAGGATCCGCTCGTATGCGCACGAGGGTTCATCGATGGATTCGGCCGCCGTGCATATCGCCGCCCGCTTTCGGAAGACGAACGTGCAACATTACTCGGGCTCTTCGCAGACAAGGAAAAACAAGCCGGGTATGTCCGCGCTATTGCGCTCGTCCTCAAAGCGATGCTCGTGTCGCCGCATTTCCTGTACCGACCCGAGCCAGCCGATGCCAGCGCCAAAGCTCGACCGCTCTCTGGATATGAAATCGCGACACGTTTGTCGTATTTCCTTTGGGCCTCCACGCCCGATGAAACGCTGCTCGATGCCGCCGCCGCAGGCAAACTCGCCACGCGACAGGACGTGGAACGAACCGCACGGCGCATGCTCGCGGCTCCCCAAGCTGTCGATGGCATTCGCAGTTTTTTTCGT
Organism: Polyangium sp. (in: bacteria); assembly: GCA_044221885.1. Lineage (GTDB taxonomy): Bacteria > Myxococcota_A > Polyangia > Polyangiales > Polyangiaceae > Polyangium. The sequence goes on along the minus strand of JBGAOI010000878.1, from coordinate 2,674 downwards.
CAATGGCTCGAGTTGCGAATGCTCACGACGGCGTCGAAATCGCCCGTGTTGTATCCTGCGTTCTCGCCGGAGCTCAAGGAAGCCATGGTCGAGGAAACGCTGCGTTTTGCGACACATGCGGTGCTTCAGGGCGGCGACTCGGTGACGACGTTGCTCACGTCGAAGAAGTCGTTCGTGAATGCTTCGCTGGCCAAACTGTATGGTGTGCCCGCGCCAAACGGCGAAGGTTTTGCGTTGGTCGATTTGCCTCCAAATCAACGTTCGGGTTTGTTGACCCAGGCGGCGGTCATGTCGGTTCTTGCCGGCGCCGAAGACACGTCACCCATGTTGCGCGGCAAGTTTGTCCGCGAAAAACTGTTATGTGAACGAATTCGTCCGCCTCCGGCTGGGATCACGATTCTGCCGCCGGCACCCGATCCAAAACGCACGAAAAAAGACCGATTCATGCAGCATCGTGCGGATCCGTCGTGCGCATTTTGCCACGACAAACTGGATCCTCCGGGGTTCGCATTCGAACACTACGACGCAATTGGCGCGTTTCGTCTCATGGACGGACCGGCGAACATTGATCCAACGGGCGACCTCGAAGGCACAAAAGACGCGGATGGTCCGATTACGGGTGCCGTGGGCCTTGCCGAGCGGCTCAGTGCAAGCACCCAGGTGCGGCGCTGTATGGTCACGCAATGGTTTCGCGCGGGGCTCGGTCGTGTCGAACGGAGCGAAGACAAAACCTCGATCGACGTTTTGTATCAGTCTTTTGCACGGTCTGGGTTTGACCTACGGGAACTCATTGTCGCCATTGTCACGAGCGACGCATTTCGATACGGCGGGTTTGACCAAGCAGAACCATTGCCAGAGGTGGAGCCTTGAGCGTTTCACGATTCAATCGTCGTCAATTTTTGCAAACGATGGGCGCGGCGGCTTCGACGCTACCGTTTGTCCCGTTGCTCGATGCTCACGCCGCTCAGGCCCCGGCCCCCAAGCGTATTGTCTTCATTTTCAGCTCGAACGGGACCATTCACGAAAGCTGGTTGCCCAAGATGGCGGGCAACAAGCTCGAACTGAGCCCCATTCTCGCGCCGCTCGAAAAGCTCAAATCAAAGCTGCTGGTCATTGATGGTCTGAGCCATAAAGTCATCATCGAAAAGAGCGATCGAGGCGGGCATTCCGCCGGAATGAATACGGCTCTGACGGGAAGAAACAACAAGATCGTCGACCCGGCACAGCCATTGCACAGTTTGGCGACGGGGATTTCGCTCGATCAATACCTGGCTGGAAAGATTGGCGGGGCAACCAAACTTCGCTCGATTGAATGCGGAATTCAGGTCGAGCCCTATTATGCCGCGTTTTACGCGCTTGGTTATCGGGAACCGCATTCGCCCATCATGCCGGAAAACAGCCCGTATCGCGTCTTCGATCGCTTGTTTCGCAACATTCCCGAGCAAGGGACGTCGGATTCCGCGGCCACGCAAGAGAGTCTCGAGGATCGTCAACGCGTGCTCGAAGCGGCGGCGAAGGATCTGGAGGCCTTGCGAAAACGATTGCCGACGGACGATCGCTTCAAAATGGAGGCGCATATCGAGGCGGTGCGTGAAGTTGGGCATAGTTTGACGACGGGCGCGGGCATTACGTCGGGGCGCGTGTGTCGACAACCGGAACTGGGTAAGCCGATCGATATCGAAAAAAACAGCAATCTCCCGGCGATTGCAAAAATGCAAATGGATCTCGTGACCATGGCGCTGGCGTGCGACTTGACACGCGTGGCGACCATTCAGTTTGGCAAGGCTGGTTCGAACCATCGATTCACGTGGCTCGGGCCAGAGTTCGCGAACGATCCTTTGCTCAATTCGTTCTGCCAAGCGCGAGGTTTTCACGCGTTGGCGCATCGCGAGGCGGATCCGGAATCGCGGGCGAAGCTCGTGCGGCTCAACACGTGGTATGCTGAGCAATTCGCGTATTTCTTGCACAAACTGGACTCGATCCCAGAAGGAAGTGGGAGCGTATTGGATCAGACCGTAGTGGTTTGGCTGAACGAACTTGGTTCCGGAGGTACGCATTCGCACGAGAAAACGCCATGGGTTTTGGGCGGCAATGCGGGGGGATTTTTCAAGACGGGGCAGCTCTTGTCGTATCCGGGCGAAGCGCATAATCGCTTGCTTTTGACGCTTTGCCACGCGATGGGCGTCGCGACGGATTCGTTTGGAGACCGGGATTATTGCCAGGCCGGTACGTTGAGCAGCATGATTCGATGAAGGTTTACAGCTTCTGGGGATGAGCCCGTTCTTCAGGGGTAATTGACCACTTTCGTTTCGTTGGCTTTCACCTCGAAAGCCACTTCGACGTGATTCGGATTGTAGCCCGCTGCAAGGACGTAGATTCCGGGGGATAGGTACCCGTCGTAATTGCCGCTGCTTGGAAAATCAGCCTTTGCTCGATCGACGAGTTTCTTACCTTCAGTGCTGAAGTTCATAATTCCCTGCCACGTGAATACACGGGGCGTGGGAAGCCCGGCTGCGCGAATCTGGACCTTGCCGTAAAGCTGGTTGATCTGCGTAATCGTGGCTTGATCACCGCCAAGTTGATAGCGGGCGAGGGCCGTGATCATGTCGCCGCGCCACCGAGCCGCGGCGGCGCCATTGCGATGGTCCTCGGGGAGAATGCATGAGGCGGGAAG
>JBGAOI010000877.1:0-3438 GCA_044221885.1 Polyangium sp. (in: bacteria) | reverse complement strand
CATGACGAGCGAGTCGTTCGTATCGATTCGTTCATTGATGCTCCCCAAGTAGTTGCCTTCGATCGCGACGCGATCCGAAAGCGCTCCCGTGATCCTCAAATTCCACCCAGGACCAGGCGCTCCTGTACCCCCGACGAACCCAACGATACCCCCACCTCCTTCAACGCTCAAAACCGGCTGCGGGATTCGCCGCAACATGGGTTGATCCGCCGGAGGCAGCCCCCCAGCACGCCCTTCGTCCGAACGTCGTGGCTCCTTTGATCGCGACGCTTGCGATTCCGTGGACTCTCCAGCGCAAACCCCAAAAGGCGCAGTCAACCCAACAACCACAAGAAACACAGCCAACCCTGTTCGCATGGATTCCTCCTTGGAGCGTTGATGCATCTTGCTCCAATGCCCCTCGTCGCTCGCCGTCCTGCACGCGCCGCGCCAATCAACGCTGTGCACCAAGCCCCACGCGCGACAGTCGCAACCAAGCGGCCACGATGACCACGCTTCACCGAGGCGGAAAGTCGCACCTGAACTGCACAATCACCGCGCGAACACGCGCAAGCATTCCCGCGACGGCTGCGGTCAACGCCGACAGCGAGTGCAACCGTCGCTCAGGCAGTTCGCGATGAACATCACATCGATCTACGACACGCGTGAGGCTCGCCGTGGTGTCGCCGGGATCGTTCGTCTCGAAATACCGCGAACGACCACAACGAGCGCCTGCCAAGTCGCCCAAGGCCATTCAGTAACGACAAACTCATCACGTCACATCGAACGCCGCGGTCGTTGAAAACTCGAACACCATGATCTTTGCCGACTCCGGCTACCGCAAAACCGGCGGCAACAGAGACGGTATTCGAACGACAAACCCTCGTGTTCGACCATGCTCTACGCACCACTTCGCGGCTTGACCACCAGCTTCACGGAGTTTGTCCCTTTTATACCCACGATCCATGGTGATCATTCCCCCCACTCGACAGGGCTCACCGCACAGAAACATCCAATCGACAGCAGAAACGTCGGCTTCGTAAGCGACAACGCGATGAACTTTGCCCTTGGGCGTTCCCGTGGCAGGCTCGTGCTTGGGGATTCGGTGGAACCTCGTGCGCTCCCGAGTCGTAACGCTCTCATGACTAGTAGCTCGGTACAGGATCCGCTCGGCATTACGGGGACGACGCTCGCCGAGAAATACCGCATCGACGCGCTCATTGGTGAAGGTGGGTTCAGTCTCGTTTATCGCGCCGAACACCTCATCTGGCGCCAACCCGTCGCCATCAAGTGCTTTCGAATCCTGGCCCAAGCGCCCATCGAAAAACGTGACGAGCTGCTCGACGGATTCATCCAAGAAGGCCGACTGCTAGCGAGTTTGTCCAGTCGCTCCGCCGCGATCGTTCAAGCGCGCGACATCGGAAAGTTCACGACCGCCGATGGTCAGTGGATCCCGTACATGGTTCTTGAATGGCTCGACGGAAAACCGCTCGAGCAGGTTCTTTTTGAAGAACGCGTATCGGGCACTCCCGCCAGGCAAATTCACGAAGCGATGGCGCTTCTCGAGCCCGTCATCGTGGCTCTCGAGATCGCCCATGCAAAGAACATCGCCCACCGCGACATCAAGCCCGCAAACATCTTCGTGATCGGTGATCCTTCATCACCAACACCGTTCACGAAAGTGCTCGACTTCGGCATCGCCAAGGTGATGGCCGACCACGCCGCAGAAGCATCGAGTGCCGCGAAAACAGGCACGGAAATCACAGCTTTCACGCCCAACTACGGTGCTCCGGAACAGTTCAGTCGATCGCACGGGGCCACAGGACCATGGACCGATGTCTTCGCCATGGCGCTCATTCTCGTCGAAGTTCTCCGCGGTGGCGTTCCAGCCCTCGAAGGCGCGGACATCATTCAATTCGCAGTTGCATCGCGTGATCCGTCGCGTCGCCCCACACCCAGAACGTTTGGCATTCCTGTTTCGCCAGAAGTCGAAGCGGTTTTTGCCAAAGCCCTCGCCGTCGTTCCAGCGGATCGATTTGCTTCGATGGGCCTGTTTTGGGCTGCACTTCATCAGGCAGTTTTTCCGGGCATGACGTGGAATCCAGGAACCACGAGCGGCATCTGGGCTCCTGGTGCCTTCGGACAAAACACCTCCGGCGGCTCGTTCGCGAGTTTCGCGCCTTCTCGACCTTCAGGAGCGGGTTCGGTTCCGTTCCCAAGCGCGGCACAATCGCGTCCCGTCGTGGGCGGAACGATCCCTCTTCACTCGCTCAGTGCTCCGCCTCCCGTGCCCAACCAAGGTGCGCGACCGCAAATATCGACGCCCATGACCCAGGTTCAAACGGAACCGGATTTCGGCAAGTCCAAGGGCAGCACAGGCATGTTTGTCGGGATCGCCATCGCCACCGCGGTCGCCTTGGTGGGCGGTGGGCTCGGCTTGTACAAGTTTCTCCACAAAAACCCGACGGGCCCACAACCTACGTCTTCGGCAACAAATGCAACGAGTGCACCAAGTGCTGCACCAAGCGCACAAAACAGCGCCGTCGCTCGACCCACGACGTGCCCCGAAGGCATGGTGCTCGTGCCCGGAGGCAAGTTCTTCATGGGCTCGGACGAACCCGAGTTCAAACTCTGGCAACCCGCACACAAGACGATCCTCGACACGTTTTGCATCGATGTGCATGAAGTCACGGCTGCCGACTACAGAGCTTGTTCCGACCTCGGCGAATGCAAACGACCTCCCGAGTTGCCCAATTGGCCGAAGACCTCCGGCACATCGGATGCCGACCACGAAAAGAAACGAGCGGCGTATGCGGAACTCTGTAACTTCGGCAAACCCGAACGAGACAAACACCCCATCAACTGTGTGACGTGGACTCTCGCGGATGGATATTGCGCCTTCAAGAAGAAGCGTTTGCCCACGGAAGCGGAGTGGGAATTCGCTGCCCGTGGATCCGATGGACGCAAGTTCCCATGGGGCGACGAGTCCGATCCGATCGGAAGAATGAACGCTGGTGGCGCCGAATTTACGCGTTGGGAAAAGGCACACGGCATCGCCCAGAGCCAACGACTCTACGAAATCGACGACAAGTTCGAAGGAACTGCACCTGTTGGCAGTTTTCCAAAAGGAAAAACCAAGTTTGGCGCGGACGACTTCATCGGCAACGTGTGGGAATGGACGTCGGACTGGTTCGAGACGTACAAGCCCGACGAGGTCGTCAATCCCAAAGGCGCACCCAATGGCGATCGCAAAGCGATCCGTGGAGGAGCGTTCAACGGTGGCAACCTTCTTTGGCTGAACCCCGCCTTCCGCTTCCATCAAGTGCCTGATGCAACCACGCCGGTCATCGGCTTCCGTTGCGCCATGACTTTGTAGGCGTCGAGCGCTTTGGGTGACGATGGGCGGGCAAAGTCCCCCAAACCCCCCAAGTTCATGCGGTACAGATCCGATTTTCTGGT
>JBGAOI010000876.1:0-3439 GCA_044221885.1 Polyangium sp. (in: bacteria) | reverse complement strand
CGATGTTCTGACAAACGCCGTCGAAGCCATAACCCTTTTTCGCCGTGGAGCAGGCCATGCAGGCGCTCGTGCAAACGTTGCCGCAGCAAAACCCGTCCACGCAATAATTCGAGAAACACTGGCCGGCGGATGTACACGTGTTGCCGTTGTAGTAACGACAAACGCCTTTTCCGTCGCATCGTCCATACCCGCATTCTTTGTCGGGATCCGTTTCCGAAGTGATGAAGCCACAGATGCCGTTGGCGCCGCTGCCTTTTTTCGCCGCGGTGCAGGCCATGCAATTGCTTGCGCATGCGGTGTCGCAACAAACGCCATCGACGCAATTACCCGAAGCGCACTGTCCACCAGATACGCACGTCGTGCCATTGCCTTGTGGGGTTTGTGCCTGATTGCAAGCGCCTGAGCCGTTGCATTCGCCAGGATTGCATTCGCTTTCTTGGTCCCGACCTGCGCCTATCGGTTCACACACGCCGTCGAAGCCATAACCCTTTTTCCCATTGGAACACGCCCAACAGAGCTGCGTACAGATGTTGCCGCAGCAGTAGCCGTCGACGCAATAGTTGGACAAACATTGCGCTTTGTCCGTGCACGGCATGCCGTTGTAATTCTTGCACACGCCCGCGCCATTACACGCGCCTGCCCAGCATTCGTCGTCGTAATCTTTGTCGTCCGGAATGAACCCGCAGACACCGTTGACTCCGCCGCCTTTCTTGGCCGCCGTACACGCCAAGCAGGTTCCAAGGCACCAACTGTCGCAGCAGACACCATCGGCGCAATAGCCAGATTGGCATTGCGCCGCCGATGTACATGCAGCGCCATTGGCAAACGTCGCCTGAGGACTCGAATTGCAGGCCCCCGAGCCATTACATTCGCCAGGATTGCATTCATTGTCTGGATCCGTCGCCGTTTTGATGGATCCACAGACGCCATCGTAACCGCTACCCTTTTTCGTTGCGGTACAGGCTTGGCACGCGCCCATGCAGATATTTCCGCAACACACGCCGTCCACGCAATAGTTGGACAAACACTGTGCCGTCGAAATACACGGAACGCCGTTGTAGTTCTTGCATTGGTTTTTCCCGTCACACGCTCCGACGGGACAATCGTTGTCGGGATCCGTATCGTACGCGACAGACCCACACACACCGTCGACACCCGTTCCCTTTTTCGCGGCGCTGCACGCCATGCACGGGTAATCGCATTTCGTGTCGCAGCAGAAGCCGTCCACGCAAAACCCGGACTGGCATTGATTGCCTGCTGTGCACGTCGTTGCCGCCGCGGGCGGCGCGATCAGCGACTCCTCGCCCGGCGTTCTCGCCACCCTCGCATCGTCAGCTTCCACCACCTCTTCAGCGATGGGTCGTCCGGCAAAGCCACCGTTTCCACCGTCTCCGGAAGCGCCAGGTAGGTCACCCGCCGCTTGCGAACTACATCCCGCCGCCACAGTCAATGCTATGGCGACCCATAACCGTTGAGCAAATTCCCAAGCGGTCCTATGGCCAACATTCTTCATACGAATCTGCTCCTCGCGACCAAAATCACAGAGCATGCGCCCGACTGTCGAGCGCTTCGCGCTTCGTTGCCACAAACCGCTAGAAAATTCAACACAAGGTTGAAGGGCATCTTTTTTTGCCGTGGTTGCCTACAAATTCAGTGAAAACGCGAGCCCGTCCCACGGTCCGATGCCGCCGATGCCGTCCGTTGCCAAACCAAAATACAGCAACTTTCTTGCCCCGCGATCTCGTCTTCGGTCATCGTCATCGGCGCTCGCACCGGACAACGGCTTGCATCGTTTTCACTCGATTGCGATCGCCAAGCTGGTAATGATGTTACGGAGATTCGAAAGCATGCAAGCCAAGAAAAATGAGGTTTGGGGAGAAGGAGGCCGAAGGCGATCGGAAGCCCCAATCGTTCAGCCAGGGGTTTTGTTTTTGTGCGTGGCCAATTCGGCCCGAAGTCAAATGGCCGAGGGCCTTGGGCGCATGATCTTTGGCGATCGAGCCGAGCCGTCGAAAGTCAATCCTTACGCGATTGAAGTCATGCGAGAAATCGGGATCGACGTGACGACGCACCATTCCAAGTCGGTGCAAACCATTGACCCCGCGTCGGTCGATATCGTCATCACCTTGTGCGCCGAAGAGGTTTGTCCGGTGTTTCTAGGACAAGCACAACGTTTCCATTGGCCCATTCCGGATCCTGCCAGCAAAGATCTCAACCTTGGTCGCGACGAGCTGCTGGTTCGCTTTCGTACGGCCCGCGATACGTTACGCGGCATGCTCGAAAAGTTCCTCGCCGAAGGCGGCCTGGACTGAAGAATTCTCGTCCATTTTCCAAGTAGTTTCATATGCTTACGGATGGACGCAAAAAATTACACTTCCACCGAGGCTTCTGGTAACTTGGCGCGCCATGCGCAGGTTTGAACTCGTCGAAGGTTCCTCGAGCAAGTTTTGGCAAATCGAACAAGACGGCCCCAAACTGACGATTCAGTGGGGGAAGATTGGCACCGCCGGTCAAAGCCAAATCAAAGATTTCCCGAGTGACGCGTCTGCAACCGCCGAACACGATAAACTCGTCAAAGAAAAGACGAAAAAAGGCTACACTGAAGTCGCGGCTGTTGCCGATGCTTCTGCGCCTGCGCCAAAACCTCGAGCGCCCAAAGCTGCCCCCGTGCCCGCTGCGACAAACGACGGGGCGACGAGCGACGGGGCAACGCCAGCAAAACCTGTCGCCGCTGCGCCAGCGGAGGTTGTTGTTTCAACCAACGCGAACGTGGAGATCGATTGGGACAAACTCGAAATCAATCGCGCTTTGACGCCGCACCGACACAGTCGGTATCGTCCATCGGAAGCCCAACGTAATGCCGATCCGTGGCTGGCTGTAAAAGCTGCTTGGTCAGGCTGGAAAACCGAAATTCCGTTTGACAAGTACATCATCTCCGCCGAATTGGCTCCAGCGGTGAAGGAGGCGTATGCGTGGATTTTGGGCGACGGACCCAAACCGCTTTCTCCGCTCGCGGCCGTAGCGGTTGAATGGTTGCTCGATCTGAATTGCGAGCCCGAATGTTTTCCGGTCATGCGGGCGATAACCGAAGCATCCATGGCCAAGTTTGGTCTTGGGTGGATCTTCGACTGTGTCATTGCTGCGCCTCGTGTTCGCTTTGAACGCTACAAGGAACACGAAGTCGTCAATTTCACGCATGAACCCGAGAGCATCGGTCCCTACAATTACGGCATTCAAACTGCTGCGCGCATGACGTTCGTTGCGCAAAACCTTTCCGATGACGATTACGCGAAGCTCCTCAAAGAAGCGGAGTCGCGTTGGCCGACGTGGTCGTATTATCAAAAAGCGCGCATTCTCATGGTCATTCCGTCACATACGCCGCTTGCTGACGCGTTTGGCGAAGATTGGTTTGCCTGCGGAGGTAAACCGGAGGGATATC
>JBGAOI010000875.1:0-3439 GCA_044221885.1 Polyangium sp. (in: bacteria) | reverse complement strand
GACTTTGTGCGTTGGGCGCAAAGGATGCCATGGGGACCATCAAGAGTGTTTGCGGCATTTTCTGCGGCGCACAATTCATGCCACCCGTACCCGATATGTGTCCCATGGGATTGAAGTGCGTGGACAAATTCGACGCCATGGGCATGCCCGGAATGGATGGGAATAACGACATTTGCGTTCCGTGACGAAGTATTCCGTGACGTATTGACGTCCGGACAAACGTGACGAGGGGTTTGGGGCGCAGAGCGCCGCAGGCGACTCGAAGCCCCAAATGATGAACGAGGCCAAGCCCCGATTGTCGACGGACAATCGGGGCTTCGATGCATTCAGAGCTGCGGGATCAGATGCCGAAGGGACGCCAGCCGTTGGCCATCGCTTCGTATTGTTGACGCGCGAGCAAAAGGCGTTGGCGTTCGATTTCAGCAGCGTAGGGCGAGAGCGTCCACGGCGTATTGGGCAAACCCGTGTGGCTGAATCCCACGCGATCGCGAAGGAACGGATCGATGTGGGTTTGCGGCGTGGCCGAGGGGTTTGTCCAACCGGCGAGGTTATGCGCGTTGTAATAGGGATACACGCCGCCATAGTTGTAGGGCGAATGCGAGAATCCCGAGTAATCGACGAGTGCGCGAGGATCCACGGTCGGAACACCAAAGTAATTCGGTGTGAACTGCGTATGGGACAAACCCGCACCCGTCGAGGGCATACCAATGCGTTGCGCACGCGCCAAGATGGCGATCGTTTCGCAAAGGCATTCATTGAGCACGTTGAGGCGATTGATTTCAAACGACTTCTGGTCCATGATGTTACCCCCCTGATTCAGGGCTGTTTCGATCGACTGACGCCCCGAAACCTCATTGTTTCGTGGCGCTACTACCTTTCCAACGCTATCGCGTGGGAAATCTTGTGGGGCGGGGATTTTCTCCCCGCTGTTTTGCAGAGACAATCCATTCTCTGCGGGGCGCAGTCGCGCCGCACTTTTGGTTTTACTCACCGCTCGTCACTTGACCTCGATGGGAATCTCCGTCTTGTCATTGAGCGATCCGTCCGTCGGAATCGAGATGGTCAAGACGCCGTCACGCAAGAGCGCTTCAATGCCTTCCCGACGAGCACGAGGCGGAAGAGCAATGGAACGAAGAAACGTTCCTTTGGTGCGTTCTTCGAGACGACAATTGCCAGCGCCATTTCGATTTGCCGGGCGTTCAGCCCGTACGGAAAGCGCTTCGCCTTGCATCGCTACATGAACGTTTTCGCGCACGATGCCGGGCAAATCGATAAACACGCGCACTTCGCGTTCGAATTCGACGACATCGACGGGCGGAGGAACCGGAGCCCCTACCGCATTCGTGCCTTTGCGAGGTTCACCTCCCGCTTGCGTCCTTTGCTCCATCAAACGCTTGAATTGCCGATAATTGGTTTCGGCGTGTTCGAGCGGATTGATTTCCGGTGGCAATTCATGACGGCCTGGTTTGAAAGGCTCGCCCGTCAATGCCTGGTACACACTCGCCACTTCGGCAAAAGCTTGCTCTACGTTCAACATTGAAATGTCCCTCCGCCGCGATGCTGCATCGAGAAGAAAATTGTTTGGCGCACACGCCACCATCGGGCGGGAATCGATGCACAAATAGCCGCTACGACTCCTCGACAACCGGAGTGTGTGCCCTTGCGTCGAAAGCGGCCCGCCACGACCGCGACGACAATGGACAATAGTCACCACAATGCGACTTGTCTGTCGGTCGAGTCGGAGAGATTGAATCAGGGTTTTCCTGAAACGGCGCCTTTTACGAAATCACAATCGATGCAAACACTTGGCCCGCGCATATGAACGTCCTGGTCGATTGCACGAATTGGCAAGTTGAGCAATGAGAATTCTCGACACTCTCCATCGGGCGAAGCGAAGTTGGTGAGCGGCTGAGGCGCTGCTGTGAGGAGCGAACTGCGGACGAATCGTGGGGAACTGCGTCCTACGGTGAGATCGGACCAATGTACGAGGTCGCGGCTACGACGTTGTCGTACCATTTTTTCGACGCCCCATTGGGATTGGATCCGATATGGAAGGACAATCCAAAACGATCGATTTTCAAATCGGCCACGTCGCGCAAACGCAGGTTGCCAAAATCCGCAATGAGTTTGCCATCGAGCCACGCGGCGATACGTCCATCACGTTTGCCTGGCGTGTTGGCTTGCAGCATGAATTCGTAGCAATACCATTTCTCGAGTTCCGGAATGATATCGGAGCGGCTGATGAACTCAGGACCGAAATCACCCGCCATGCTCGAGTTCGGTAAAACCATTCCGGAAGGAAAGAAGTGGTCGCCCCATTGGCTTCTTTGCTCGGGATGGTAAATGTAGATGTTCAAGTAGCCCGGAGACGCCGTTGCCGCTTCGCCGCGCCAGTTTTCCAAATTCGCCAGAAACTTGTTCGTCCCGTCCGCAGGCACGCCCGGCGTCGCTTGACCATTGATGAAATAATGGGCCGAGATCGACGAACCATTGTGGCTCGAACCGACAACATCGTACGGCGCTTGAAACTTGGAATAATATCGTAGGAAGAGCACATCACGTTCCGGCGCAATCGCTTTGTCCGTGGAATTGCTCAGTTCGTTGTTCTGTTGCGGCACGGTGAATTCAATCGCTTGCTTGCCAGCATAAAAATTACCCGGTTCCGTAGCAAAGCGGATTTGATTCTCTTGGTACACAGCGTCCCATTTTTGGTACAAATCCTGCACCGTTTTGTACGATTCGAAGTCGTCCGCAAAAATCACGGAAGAATTCGACGCAATTCCCATATCGCCAGGATGTTTCGACGCAATTCCCGTATTTCCCTCGGGAAGCGAACCATTCGGCAACCCTCCGCCTGTTCCTGGATCGCCGCCTGTACCTTGACCTCCTGTACCTTGACCTCCATTTCCACCAGCACCTTGCGTCGTGGCATTCGAAGACGACGAGCCCCCAGGGCCGCAACCGATACCAATACCCGCAATACAAACCGCCACCAAAGCCATGTTCACGAATCGCATGAATCACCTCCAGACAAACTTCAATGTTTTGCAAACAAGGGATGAGAAAACAACGAAACCGCAGTAAACAAAGCGAACCGAGACGCAAGCAAAAACGCCTCGGTTCGCTTTCATTGGTCCAGCCAACCGATTTCAGGTCAGCATATCATCGAGCGGAGACTCCACGCTGAGGTGGAACTTTTCATCGAGCGCCGCGTTGATGCCGATTTTCTTCCGCAATGCACGTTGAACGTGTGCGGGGAAAATACGCGTGCCCATGGGATCGTCATAACCGAGCAATTGTTTTGGATTGCCCTTGCTGACCGAAAGCGGACGCATTTCGTCGTCCGTCCCGCCAATGACGGTACCACCGGGAATGCCTGGACCGGCGAACAGCATGCTCGTGACGTTCCAATGGTCTTTGCCGTTTTGTTCGTTGTACG
>JBGAOI010000874.1:283-3442 GCA_044221885.1 Polyangium sp. (in: bacteria) | reverse complement strand
AAGAGCGCGGTCACGTGACGATCGGCCCGAGCGAGAAAAGCACGTTTGTCACGCCCGGTAAGAACGTCCCGTCAAACTTTCGTCTCTTCGAACTCGTTGGCAATCACTATGTCCTGAACTTCCTCGACAACATGTCGGGGCGACTTGCCGAGAAGTCTGGCGTGACAGACCTCGCGGACATGAAAGCCGAAGCGACGAGAACGACCGTTTCCAACGTGACGGTGTACCAAGTGCCGCTCACCGAAGAAGCTCGCGGCAAGGTTGTCGTCGGCGACACGACGTTTTTGTTTCAGTTTGTCGCGGCACCTGTAGCACCTGCGAAGGTGCAGATGCCGAGTTCGGCGCAAGTGACGTTTGGTTATTCGATCGACTGGTCGACGACGATCATCGCCGCATTTTCGTTCCTTTTGCACTTCGGGTTGGTCGGGACAATCTACTCGGATTGGATGGATCCACCGGTGACCGACGAGTTTGACGTGGCGCAGTTGCTGGACACCATCAAGAATCTTCCCGCGCCTCCGCCGGTCGAAGAGCCCAAGGATCCAACGGAAAACGCAACGCCCACCCCCGCACAAGCGGAAGCTCCAAAAACGCCACAACCCGCGGCGAAAGCGGAGAGTGGTGGCAAAGTGAGCGACGCGCGTGCGTCGCAGATCAGCAATGAACTTCAGCAACTCGATTTGCAGATGCTTGGCGCTTTGAACACCATGGGCAATGCAACTGCTGGCGTGCTCGAACGTGGCGATGTGCCGATGGGTTTGTTCGACAACGCTGCCGCATCGAGCGCTGGAGCGTCGGCCCTTGGCGGGATGGCAGGATTGGCACTGGGTGACTCAGGTGGCGCGGTTCGTCCGGGCGCTGCTGGCAATAGCTTGGCAAACATTGGTGATACGCAAGCTGCCGCAGCCACGGCTGCAAGTGCTGCAGGTGCAACGAAGACAGTCAAGGGACCGACAGGAAGTGCGCAAGTGGGTGGAGCTGCCGTGACGGGCAACGTGGCCAATGCGCAAAGTGTCGTCGCGGGCATGGGCGCAGGTTTCCGACGTTGTTACAACCGAGGACTCCAAACCGACCCGACCATGAAAGGTTCGGTCAGGATTACGGCTCGCATCGGTCCCAACGGCGAAGTCTTGTCCGCAAGCCCTTCGGGCGGCGGCGGTTTGTCTGGTGACGTGATTGGATGCGTCGTTGCGCGTGTCCAGAGTGCGCAATTTGCACCGCCGGACGGTGGTGGCGCGACCGTGGTCATCCCCGTTTCGTTCGTGAGCCAGTGAGGCTCAGCCCACCTCAAAAAAAACTTCTGCAAGCATGAATATCGCGCACATTCCGTGCAACGAAGGATGCCGGTGTGTCAGTTTCCGTGCGTCCAAGTTGTTTTGACGACGCGCGGGCGCGTTGACACTTTTGCCGGTACTCTTCTAGAGTCACTTGGCGTCTCGTTTAGGAGGACATCGATGCGACGGGAACGGATGCTTGGCTTTGGCGCGATCTTCGCACTCTCGCTGCTTGTTGTGCACGGTGTTGCGTCAGCGCAGGCCGATGTTGGTCAAACAGCCCCTACACCTGTCGACTTCGGCCTTCAGCAAAAGGTGGGTTTGTCGCCGGCAGAGCAAGCTTCAGAAGCGCAAGAAAGCCTTCTGCGTATGGACGGTTCGCGAGGAACCGTGCGCCGAATGCTCGAAGAAGCGCGGGCGCAACGTGATGTCGTCAAGACGCTGTGCTTGGATGACAAACTCAACCAGATCGATGTTGCTCTTCGCAACGCACGAGATCGCAAGGTGGCGATTGATGGTGCGGCGCAACGAAACGATGCCGATCTCGCGAGCCATGAATTTACGGTTCTTGGCGTTCTTCGCCAACGAACGGACCAACTGGTGGCCGAGGCAAACCTTTGCATTGGCAAGGAAGCCGAAGTCCTCGGAGCGTCCGCTGTCATTCCCACTGTTGATCCCGCGATCGCCGATGACCCTGCCTATTATCCACCCGGAAACATCATCATCATTCCTCCTCCCTGCGCCACATGCGTGAAATAAGGTTCGTCCGAGTCTTCCGGGAGTTCTGACCGAGTATCCGATGAACCTACGTGGCCTCCTGATCGCGGCCGTGCTTCTCACGGTGCTGATGCCAACGACTGCGTTTTGCCAGGACCAACTCTGGCTTGCGGATCGCAAGTACACGATTGGCCCGGGCTATCGCGTTGGCGATTTTGAGTTGCACCCCGGTTTCGCAACCGAATTTGGTTACGACTCGAACTTTTTTCTTCGTGCGAGTCAGCAAGATGCGACGGGTGATCCCATCGGCTCACTGCGTTTGCGGCTCACACCATCGTTCTCGTTTTCGACGCTCGGTCCGCAACGTCGCGGCGGGGGTGGAAATCAGCCGCCTCCCGCGATGGAAGTGTATGGGGGTTTGTCCGCGACCTACAACGAGTTTTTCGGGATAACCGGGTCAGACCAAGACAAACAGACCATCTCCAATCAACGCAACATCAGCGGCCAAGCCGATATTCGTCTTTCCATCAATCCGCGACGACCTTGGTCGGGATCGATCACCGGCGGGTTTGCACGTTTGATCCAGCCTTCGCAGGAAGGTTTTGTCGGGCAAGGCTTCAACCGCATGGTTCCCTCCGGCGGAGCGGAACTCGTTTGGACTCCAAACAATGGAACGCTCGACTGGCGCCTTGGGTACAACTTCACCGGCGTCGTCTTCGAAGCGGATCGTTTTCAAGGACTGACAAACTTCAACCACACGTTGCAGATGCGAGGTCGTTGGAGGTTTCTCCCGCGATCCGCGCTGATTTACGACGCTCGCTTCAGTTTCATCCAGTACTTGGACCCCGTGGACAAGGCCAACTCGATGCCGGTTCGTGCAGAGATTGGCTACAACGGTCTCATTACGCAGAACTTCGGCGCGTTGCTCTTGGCGGGGTGGGGATCGAGCTTTTACGACCCGAACAAGCAAGAACAGCGTGATGGCCGGCAAGTCCAAGACTTTGACAGCTTCATCGGGCAAGCAGAACTTCGCTACTTCTTGTCGCCTGGCAAGTCCGTGGATCCGTCGGCGACAAGCTCGTCGATGTCTTCGTTCGCGCTCGGGTTTACACGCGATTTCTACGACAACTACATCGGTTCGTACTTCGAGCGCGATCGCGGCTACCTC
>JBGAOI010000874.1:0-273 GCA_044221885.1 Polyangium sp. (in: bacteria) | reverse complement strand
ACCTCAAGCTGACCTATTACTTGGGCGGCAAATTCGTGATCATCGTCGATGCGGGGGCGGGAGCTTTCGTCAATCCTTCGATTCACACCACGAGCATCCTCAACAAGCCCGGTTGGACGGACATTCGCGTCGATGCCGCAGGGTTTGCCGAGTACAGGATCAAGGACGCTTTTGGTATCAACGCGACGCTGCGCTACGGCACGCGTATCAGTAGCGCGACACTGCCGGTTCCGGAGCAACCCGGGAAGGAAGATAGGCTTCAGTGGTCGCAGT
>JBGAOI010000873.1:0-3443 GCA_044221885.1 Polyangium sp. (in: bacteria) | reverse complement strand
CGCCGGTTACGAAATGCGCATCGTCCTCGGCACGATTGTCGCTCAACACTGCTTCACGCTCGATTCAACCGAAATTCCCGGACCTGTTCGTCGAAATGTAACCATTGGCCCCAAAGGCGGGATTCCAATGCATTACGTAGGCGAGCGTAAGGGGCGAAACGCTGCGGCTTGATTTACAACTGAAAAAACCGGCGTATCTTGTCGAGCAGCGCTTTTTTGGTGGCTTCTTCTTCGGTTTTGGATCGTCGTGCGCGGGCCGTGAGGTTTTCTTCGATGGCCAATTGACGTTCGGCCAGAATCCGCGTCATGGGTTCCACCAATTTTGGATCCGATGCAATCACCTCGTGAAAGGCCTCTTTTCCGACTTCCACGAGTTCACATTCGGAAAAGGCGCGCACCGTTGCCGTTCTTTTTTCGCCCGTCATCAGAGACATTTCGCCAAAAAATTCGCCCGGACCTAGACGAGCCAATTCGGCAATACTCGCCGTATCGTCGCGTTCGACACACACCGCGACGTCGCCTCGCTGAACGATGTACAATTCGCTGCCGGGCTCTCCTTGACGAATAATGGCTTCCCCGGGCATGAACGGCAGTGTTCGGGACAAACTTGCCAAGCGATCCAGCGATTCTTCCGGCAAAAGACGGAGAAAATCGACCCGCAAAAGTGATGCTTTGCGTTTGGCCACATCGAGTTTGACGGCTTCCGTGCGCGCTTGGTCGGTGACCGTGTGGACATGCACTGTGCGAATCGGGAAGGGAATCGAAATCCCGGAACGTTGAAATGCGTACCAAATGCGTTGGCGCACTTCCGAATCGATGTGATCACGCTGCGCGAAATCATCAATGAAATACGTCAAACGATATTCGATGCCGCTATCGGCGAAGAGCCTCATTTGTGCAGTGGGGGCTGGCGATGAACAAATTCCGTCGACGTCTTTCGTTGATGTAGCCAGTGCTTCGAGCGCCCGTTGTGGCGGAATTTCGTAAGGAGCCTGCACGAAGATCTCGCGTCGCGAATATGGCGTCGGTTTCGTAAAGTTGTGAATCGTGCTTTTAGCGAGAACCGAATTGGGAATGATGAGTTCCACTTGATCGGTCGTGAGCACCGTCGTCGCGCGCCAATTGATTTCGATGACGCGACCAACGAGCCGAGGATCCGTATCGACATTGATCCAATCCCCCATCTCGAAAGGACGCTGGGCTTGAATTGCCAGTCCGGCGAAAAGATTCCCCAAGGTCTCCTGGAGAGACAAACCGATCACGGCTGTCAAAAGCGCGGATGTCGTGAGCAGCGACCCTGGGTCCACGCCGACCGAGCGCAACACCACCGCCGCTCCCGCCACGTACACCAACCCTTGCACGATATCGCGAATGATTTTGGGTAGGGGTCTCGCTAGACGTGCAGCGAGGAGACCTTCGGCTACCAGGACAAACGCTGCCCGTCCGAGAGCAAATAGAAGAAACGCAAGTCCCACGACCTCCAGCGGACGGGCAAAATCCGAATCGTCGGGGATGGGTAATCGCGCCACAATGCACACGATATGCAGTGCAAAAAAGGCGAGCGGCGTTCGTAGAAACTTCATGCGCTCGCCTGGGCGCAACGTGATCCCAGTCAAGACGATGAGCGTCGTGCCTACAGCCACGCCCAACGTGTGGGCACGGAGATGCTGGAACACAATGGGCAAAATGTCTGAATTCACGGTCAATGCAATCGAGGAAGGTTTGTCGAGTTCTCAACCATCGATGCGTCAGAGCATCGCGATGGACCATCGACTCATCCTGGTGTGGCGTCAATTGATTTTTTGCTCAGCGAACTTCCGAGCCGAAATAGCCGTTCTCGACGCGCTTTTCGTGTGGCTTGTCGATGCGTTCCTTCGAGTGCATGTTCCTGCGCGAAATCATCTTATCGATCGAAGCGCAACGGAAGTGCTGTCAATCCTCGCACGATGGGGGTCGGACGCCAACGCAGTTCTTTCGCCGGCACGGCAAGGCGCACGTTTCGCAAACGCTTCAAAAGCTGATTGATCGCGATTTGCGCTTCCATGCGAGCCAACGGCGCGCCCAAACAAAAATGAATCCCATGACCAAACGCCAGATGCCGATTCGGTTCTCGTCGCAAATTCAAACGATTCGGTTCCGGAAAATGCGTTTCGTCTCGATTGGCCGACGCAATCGAAGCTATCACCATTTCGCCTTGACGGATCGTCGTGCCGTACATCTCGACATCTTCCGTCGCGTATCGCTCGGTCGCGGTTTCAACGGGATTGCAATACCGCAAAAGTTCTTCCACCGCGGGCTTGATGCGATCCGGATTGTCTCGTAACCACTCAAGTTCGTCCGGGTTTTCAAGCAATGCGAGCATACCCAAGCTGATGAGATTCACTGTGGTTTCATGCCCGGCAATCAAGAGCAAAATCACCATGGCCACTTGTTCGTCGTCCGATAGTTTGTCGCCCGCTTCTTCCGCTTGCACAAGGCCCGTCAGCAAGTCGTCGCGCGGGTGTTTTTTTCGATCGTCCAGCCATCGGCGCAAAAGGCGAGTCATTTGCCAGATGGAGTAAAAAATGGGCCCCATGTTTACAAGTGTCGGGGCGAGAAATATGCTCTTCGACAAACTTTGAAAGCGGATCCGCTCCGTTTCAGATACGCCCAGCAATTCGCCGATCACGGTGAGCGGCAAAGGCAATGCGAAGTCGCGAATCAATTCCGTTTGTCCCGATGCGATGACGGCATCGATCTTTTCGTCGGCGATAGCTGCAATACGCCCTTGAAGCTGATCGATACGCGCCGGCGTGAACGCTCGATGCACAAGCGCGCGAAGGCGTGCGTGGTTCGGATCATCTTGGTCGAGCATGTTGTTTTCCATTGCGCGAACGAATCCAGGCGCCCACGGCCGTTTCGACATCTTTTCGGCTTGTGCAATGCGCCGAAGCTCCTTACAAAAACGTTTGTCCTTCAAGATCGACAACACGTCGTCGTATCGCGTGACCAACGCCCCTTCCAGTCGCCCCATGCGCACGCGAAAAAGCGGCTGCTCCGACCGAAGCGCCGCGTAAAAAGGAAATGGATCCGCTTTGAAACTCGCTTCGGTGATATCGATCCGCTTGCCGCGAGCACGTTTGGCGTATTCATCAATGAACGCACGATGACGAGAATCCGTGGTTCTCGCTGCGGAAGCTTGGATTTCTGCGGGCATGGACCGACAGGATAACCGGCAGCCGATACGCGTCAAGCCATGGCAAGGAAATAATCGTTCGTGGCGACTAGTTTTTCCTCTTGACCGGAGTGTTCCACTTCGGGGAGAAAAAACGCACGCAGGAAGCATCGCTCGCCGCAAGTGGCTTTGCGCTCGACCAGAGACGCGCCACGGGTGAATTGTTTTTCAAGACCCCAGCCCGCAGGAGTGCTCCCCATTGAATGACGGGCCCTTGCATTTCCAAGAA
>JBGAOI010000872.1:0-3452 GCA_044221885.1 Polyangium sp. (in: bacteria) | reverse complement strand
ATTCCAAACGACCAGCTCGAGTTCATTCTTGGACGACGGTTGAACCACGAACATGGTGTCGTGCGCTCGGCTCGCGAAGGCATCGATCGCTTTGGGAAAAATCATTTTGATGGTATCGAATGGGAGTGGGTCGTTTCCCGGGGCGAACCGTTCCGGCGCCGGACCAAATGCTTTCTCTACACTGAAATAACGTGCCGAGTTTCCAGCTCGCAAAATCGATCCCATCAACTGCGTGCTTCCATTCACATGATCGAAACACAATTGGATGTCATCGCGCAAGCTGTAGGTCATGAACATTTCTTTGAATGGTTTGTCCAAGTCGACATCTTCGAGAGGAATCTCGAAAATCGAGGACGCGAAACGAATGAGGTCCGACTCGCTGACATGTTTTGCAAAGTTGTTGTCGAGCCGTGTTGCGTCCATGGATTCTGCAGAATACGTCGTTGTCGCTCGGAAATAGAGGGCTCCACCCGTCACCTGGGATTCCGTATTGATTTTACAGAGCACCTTTGGCGTCACGAATACGATTTGTGACGTATTTTCCGCACCCCAGGCGAGCTTTTTCTTGAGTTTCCGAACAAGCGCGTCCATGGTTTGTGGAATATTTTTGCGATTCTCCGTTTTCCACACGTCCGTTGCGTCGTAATCGCGCGGCATTGGGGATCCGTCGTACATCGTCACGCTGGGCGAATTCGGCAAATGAACGCTGACGCTCGATTCTCCCAGGTAGATGAAATGATCGCCCTGGGGAAGTGCGATATACGGCAATGTACCCAATACTTCCGCCGTTCCGTTTTGCGTGCGAATGACCAATGTCGTATAGCCCGGACGCGTATCCGTTCGAGGTTTGCCCTCGGACGAAAACATGGGCGCATACCCTTCGATGTTCTCGCGGTGAACCCCGAACAATAGAATGCTTGTATCGGGTTTGGGGGCGAGTTGTCGTTTGAGGACAAGGGTTGGATCCTCGGGAGGAGGTGTGGGGATGGGGGTGGCCGAGGCGCTTGGCGCGATGGATTCGCTCGTGCTTGCTGCAGGAGCCGCCGACGACTTCGCGGCTGGGCTGGATTCCATGGCCGATGCATCGGGACGGGGAGGATGCGACTTCGACGTCGGTGTGGACGTGCAGGCAGCAAACGCGAGCCATAGGAACGTGGGCATCGCATTTCGAGGCGGCGGGCTCATGGGGTGGCATCGTAAACGCAGTTGGTCTGGCCAAGCAATCTTTTTTGCCTGGGCAAGCGATCTTGACATCGCAAAGAAGTTCGGAAAGAGTGGCGCCACGGTGGCGCACGTGAAACGATGGCTGGCTGTTGGATTGTTCCCTTTGGGGGCGTGGGCCTGTGGCACGACAAACCATCACGAGCGGGTAACGCCGCCGGTCCCGACACCTGTGACGTCCGTATCTTCAACGGTTGCGTCGGTGCCACCCGTCACGATCGAACCTCGATTGGTGGGAAGTGCATGGGCTACATGTATGATTCCATCGAGTGGCCATTTTTCTTGTTGGGGAAGGTCAAGGGCAGCGGTGTCGTCGATCCCCGTGCACGTAAAGGAGCGGCAAATCACGTCCATGGTGTTCCATCGGGACGGACTGCTCGTCACCGACACGGATGGTCACGTGTATGAAACCAAGCCCTTTGTAGGTTTCGACAAGCCCGCGACCTTTGTTCCAAGGCCGGATCTCGCAGCGCTCAAAGGACTTTCCTGCAATGGTTCCACGTGTTGTGCAATTGAAGATGGCCGCGTCGTATGCTGGGGTTCCAGCACCAATGTCACTCAAAACAAAGACGCCGAAAAAGAACCGAATAAACGTGTCCCGATCGAGGGCATTACGAACGCCATTGCGGTTTCCACGAGTACCGAACACGCTTGTGCGGCAACATCTGCGGGCACGGTATGGTGCTGGGGATACAACAATTACAGCCAGCTCGGTCGCACGGACCGAAATTCCAAAGGCCCGGAAGAAGTCAAGGGTTTGACCGATGTCGCCGATGTCGCTGTCGATTACAACATAAGTTGTGCACGAACCAAGGACGGGCGGATTTTTTGCTGGGGAAGCAATTCTTATGGCTCGTTGGGACCTTCCGTCGGTTATGAATCGGCTCGCCCGCAGCTCATCGCCGGAATACCTCCGGCGCGACGTTTGGGGCTCGAGCATGCGCATGTGTGTGCATCGACCGACGGGGGCGAAGTTTATTGCTGGGGATCGAATGAATACAATCGCTTGGGACGACAAGGATTGAGGGAATCGAGGATTCCTTTGAAAGTCGAAGGTTTGAACGATATCGTCGATATTGCCTTGGGTATGGACCACACGTGTGCATTGCACCGAGATGAAACGGTATCTTGTTGGGGCAACCGATTGGATGGTCGATTGGGGGACGGTGTTGTGAGTGAGTATCATGTCCCCATGCCGGTGCCAAATCTCGAGCACGTGAAGGAATTGTGCACGTCCGAATATCAATGGAAAACGTGCGCGATTCGCGACGACGTGGGCGAGGTATGTTGGGGCGATAATGCCAAATTGACGGAAAAGCGTCCGAGCGGTATCGTCGCCTGTAACAACGGCAATGTTTTGCGGAGTGACGGACGTGTCGAATTGGAAGATGGAACCGTTGTGGCGGGGGTCGAGCAAGCCGTTCGTTTTTCAACGGAGAGGTCGGGGGGCTGTGCCCTGCGCCAGGATGGGGTTGTGTCGTGCTGGCACGCGGACAAACCGGCGAAAGTGGTTTTACGAGACGCTAAGGCTTTGGCCTATTCCGATCGTGCGGCCTGCGCCGTGAAGACAGATGGAACGTTGCGGTGTTGGGGCGATGTGGCCCGACGGAGCAGTCCGACCACAATGCCGCTGGCAGCGTTTGGGGTGAGCGATGTGGTTACCATCAGCATGAACACAGAAGGGGATTTTCCAAGCGCATGTGTCGTGCATACCGATGGGACCGTGGGATGTTGGTATTGGGATTTAGCAATTATGGAGGACGAGCATCTTCAATTGCGGAAGAAGGCGAAACCTGGAATCACCCATGCTGTCGCTGTCGACGGTGGGGCCGAGGATGGTTGTGCGGTGTTATCGGATGGTCGGGTGCAATGTTGGGGCGACAATGATCACGGCCAATTGGGGGATGGGACGACTGAAAAACGAAAAGAACCCGTCTTCGTGTTCGGATTGTCGAATGCGAGCCGCGTTTTGGTGGCGAGGACGCATCGCTGCGTTTTGCACCGCGATGAAACGGTGTCGTGTTGGGGGGATAATTCCAAATGGGACGTCGGGATTCCGTTTGATAAAACGAATTGGAAACCCGTTCGGGTCAAAGGACTTGGTCCCAAGAAATAGGCGCTTTTTGCGCCGCTCAACTTCAGCGCGCTGAGTGAGGCTGAAGAAAGCACCGGTTCGCGCAGCAGCTTGATAGACTGACTCCCTCTCACTCCAATCCAACGCGAGCCGCGAT
>JBGAOI010000871.1:0-3474 GCA_044221885.1 Polyangium sp. (in: bacteria) | reverse complement strand
GCTCATATTCGACCCGGTAATGAGCAGCGAATGGCCAGGACCAGGCAAATCAATGGAATTACCAATGCGTCGTCCAGATGGAATCAACGGATGGCCCAATCCTTCGGCATCGAATCGGGGTGAGCCATCTTCGATTTCTGGAAATGCATACGTGGGATGCTCGTAAGCAAATGCCCCCATGCTCGACAACGCTTCGATTTCGCCCAATGACTTGAACCAACCGCGCATGTTTTTCCCGGCACGCGCGCGAAACTTTTCCAATGCATGGCCGCAAAAAACGTCCCACAACAAAAAGACGTTCGCGATCAAGTGCACAAGACCGCTGTAGCGCAATTCGACAAACCCAAGGATACGCTCGAAAGAATCGAGTTCATGCGATGCCGGGCGCGCGTTTTTCTCCATGCCGAGCGTGGCTTGCAATGCCTTGAGTCGTTCGGCCTCGAATGGCTCGGATTCGATGCGGGCAAACATCCCTTTGTACCGACCAAACGGCGCTTCTTTTGAACCGGCTTTGGAAAGGATCGGCGCGAGTTTGCCGCCAAGCACAAAAAGAACGAGCAGTTGGAGCCCAAACGGTACGTACCACGCCCGACGCAACATCGACGGCGCCGCATCACCCATCACGAGCGCAGAAATTAGCAACACCAGCGTCGTCGGTACCAAGACAAACGCGACGCGAACCAGCATCTGATCCAGCGAACTTTCCAACACCGGCGG
This sequence comes from Polyangium sp. (in: bacteria), assembly GCA_044221885.1. Classification (GTDB taxonomy): domain Bacteria; phylum Myxococcota_A; class Polyangia; order Polyangiales; family Polyangiaceae; genus Polyangium. The sequence continues at coordinate 2,757 of JBGAOI010000871.1, read as the reverse complement.
CATCTCGGCCCACTCGATCAACGGATCCACGGGACGACCACGGGTTTCTCCCGCCACACCAAGCGCCGCCAAGTCCTCGCGAAGCTGAACCTTTCCCGAGAGTTCACGCACGGCTGCTTGTCGTGACGCAATCTCCGACGGCATCGCGCGCATCGACAGCCACGCGGCGAGCGTCGATGTACCTGGCGCCGTACGCGTGTCGTCGAGAAGCTGGAACACGGACGACGCGCCGAAGATGTCGAGATCAACAGCGTACGGGTGCCCCGGGTTTGGCACGGGCGAACCCGGGAGAGGCTCCGGGGGTTTGTCCAAGGTCCGAAGCAACCAGCGGTCAACGATGCCGATGCGCGCTTTCACTTCAATTTCGCGAGAGACCAGCGCACCGTGAATGGCCACGACGACGAAAAAAACCACCCATGCGAGCACCACGACCGCCCAGACGATCGGTGTCACTTCGCGGGTGAGCGCGTAGCCAAGTGCAACCGCTGCGGCGAGAAACAACACGCCGCGTAGACCGGACAAACGCCCAGAACGAGCAACGAGTTCTTGTTCGAGCGCAGCGAGCGTCTCGCGGCGGGCTTGCAAGGTTGAGGCAGAATCGGACACGCGCGCAGCCTACCCGGGACGAGCCATGTACGCTCGGAGGATTTCGTGCAAATCTGCGCCCAGTGTTTGCCCCATCCTCAACCCCGCCCACGATCGTGCTGGCCGTCAGCGGAAGCATCGCCGCCTACAAGGCCGTGGAAGTCGCGCGTCTCTTGAAAAAAGCCGGCGCGCGCGTCGTTCCCGTCCTCACGCGATCCGCAAAGGAATTCGTTGGTGCACAAACGTTGAGCGGCATCACGGGCGAAGCCGTGGTCGAAGACATGTTCGATCCTGGGTTTGCGGGGGAAAAGCACGTTGATCTGGGACGTCGTGCCGATCTGATTCTCGTCGTACCCACAACGGCCGACTTGCTCGCGCGTATGGCCACAGGACGCGCTGACGATCTCGTGACGGCGCTTTTGCTTTGCGCATCGTGCCCTATCGTGGCGGCACCAGCGATGCATCCGCGAATGTGGTCGCATCCAGCCACCATGCGAAACATCAAGACGATCGTGGACGATGGTCGCGTCACGTTTGTCGGACCGGTGGATGGCGAAGTGGCCTCGGGAGAACGCGGCATCGGGCGGATGGCTGAGCCGGAAGAGATTGTCCGGACCGCACTCGCACTGCTCGAACCCAAAGATCTCCGTGGACTGCACGTGGTCATCACAGCCGGACCCACGGTTGAAGATCTCGATCCGGTGCGTTTTCTAGGCAACCGATCCACAGGCAAAATGGGGTTTGCCTTGGCTGAACGAGCTGCCGCACGCGGTGCCGACGTGACGCTCGTCACGGGTCCAGTGACCCTACCGACGCCGCATGGTGTGCGCCGTGTGGATGTGCGCGGAGCGCTGGAAATGAAGGCCGCGATGGCCGATGCGCTCGGGACAAACCTCGAACGCGCAGACGCATTGATCATGAGTGCGGCGGTGGCGGATTACCGACCCGCAGACCCGAGCACGACGAAACGAAAACGTTCCGCAGAACCTTTGGAGCTCAAACTTGTTCCGAATCCGGATCTTTTGGCCGAAGTGGGTCATGCTCGATCGGATGCGAAGCCCGTGCTGGTCGGATTTGCGGTGGAAACAGGCACGGATGAAGCGATCTTGGGGTACGCGCGCGGCAAGCTCGACAAGAAGCGTGTGGACATGGTGGTTGCGAATCGCGCAGATGAAGCGTTTGGACGAGACGACAATCGCGCAACGATCGTGACGCGCGAGAGCGACGAGCCTCTCGGGGTGATGACGAAACGCGCGTTGGCGGATCGGATTCTCGATCGGGTCTTGGCGAGGTGCCGATGAGCGACATGGACAAGGACGACGAAGACGTCGAAGACCAAGAAGCGTTTGACGAGGACGAACTGGATCCTCGAGACAAACCCGTCGCGGACGCATCGACGATGGAAGCGGTGATCGTTGCTGGTGGTGTGACGTTGGCGAGTGCTGCGGCGGTGGGTGTGGCGTTCTCGCATCCCGACAGTCCGTGGATGTTGGGATCGATGGGCGCGGTGTATGCGATCCTGGCGGGTTTTACCGTGCGGCGATTGATGTTGCGGGGTGAAATCGACGAACAATTGCGCCCAAAGGCCGGCGATTTGTCTATTGGTGCCGTTGTGGCATTGCCTTGTTATTTGATTGCGCTTGCGGTGCATCTCGCGGTGACAGCGCCACCATCACCGCGTTCCGCGTGGATCATGCAGGTGTATGGAGCGCTGGGTGATCCGTCGTCGGAATATCGGCACGCAATTGGGGGCATTGTCTTTTTGGTCGCGGCGCTGGAAGAATTGGTTTGGCGCGGCCTGGTGATGCGGGTGCTCACCGAACGTTTGGGTTGGTTACGTTCATGGCTTGTTCAGGCGGGTTTGTTTGGTTTGGCGCATGTACCCACGATGGTGCTTTTGGGTAATCCACTGGTGGGACCGAATCCCTTGCTCGTGGCTGCGGGCATCACGTATTCGCTCGTGTGGGGGCGCCTGGCCATGCGTCTCGATCGTGTGCCGCCGGCGCTGTTTGCCCACGCGTTGTTTACATGGGGCGTCTTCGAGTTTCCTATTTGGCGCCCATAGGAGCGTAACGCCGGGGTTTCACCCCGGACCCGAGGGGGGGGGAGGCGCCCCCCCCCCCCGACCACCCCCCCCCCGGCCAAAAAAGTTTGGGGGGGAAAGGAACCCAA
>JBGAOI010000870.1:0-3477 GCA_044221885.1 Polyangium sp. (in: bacteria) | reverse complement strand
AAGAATCACGTTTTCGTTGTGCCGACGGTTCGTACCGATGGATCGAGTGGACCATGCGCGTTGTTTTCGACCGCGCGCTTGTGTACTGCTGTGCACGAGCGGTTGAGCAGCCTCGACGAGCGACGATTACCGCGGCGCGAAGGCTCGAAACGTATCTCCGACGTGCTCCCGTGGCGATGATCGAGGTTTCTGTCGAGCGAGGGATCACGGAATGGAGTAGCGGGGCCCAGAAAATGTTCGGCTTCACGCGCGAAGAAGCCTTGGGCAAACAACTCGTCGACCTCGTGGTTCCTGAACACTTGCGAGAGCAAGTGCGTCAAATTGCGGTTGGTTTGCGCGATGGGAAAACGCAGGCTGGTCGCTCAGGTATCGGACTGAATGTGACCAAGGATGGAAAACTCATCCACTGCGAGTGGCACAACGCGCCGCTTACCGACGACGAAGGAAAAGTGCGCGCCGTTCTGACGATCGCCGTTGATCGAACCGAAGTCGAGGAACAGCGGGCTCGTGCAGAAGAGAGCGTCGCTCGGTTTGACCTGCTCATGCGCGGCGCTCGCAGCGGCTATTGGGACTACAAACCGCGAGACCCTAAAAACCCTGTTGATCAAGAAGCGCCCCTGTTTGTCTCGGATGGTTTCTCGCGGATGCTTGGTCTGACCCGGGAAAACCCGCTGAAAATCCTAAGGGATTTCGGGAAGATTCTGTTGCCTGAAGACAGCGAAGCTGTACGCGCAGAATACCGAGCACACCTCACAGAACGCCGCCAAGAAACCTACCTCGAGTACCGGCTCGTGCATGCCGATGGTTCGCCCGTGTGGGTTGGTGCAACGTGGTATGCGCAATGGGATGACGATGGTGGACTCCTTCGGTTTGCGGGTTCCTACGTCGACATTACCGAACGCAAGATCGCGGAAGAGGATCAGCGGGAAAAACTCGCGCTCATCGAACGTCAAGCCAACGCGATTCGTGAGCTGTCCACGCCTATTCTCGAAGTTCACGAAGGCGTCTTGTGTTTGCCCATCATTGGCGTCGTCGATAGCGGGCGTGCCGCGGACATGATGAATGTCACGCTCGATGCTGTCGTTACCGAACAAGCGCGCTTCCTCATCATCGACCTCACCGGCGTTCCGGTGCTCGATACATCCACTGCCGATCGTTTGCTCGCTATCGCACGTGCGGCGGGGCTCGTCGGGGCGCAAACGATCATCACGGGGCTTCGACCTGCCGTTGCCCAAACGGTGGTGACCTTGGGCGTTGGGATGGGCGAAGTGAAGACGCTGCGAAATCTCAAGGAAGGTTTGCGTTATTGTCTGAGCGCCAAAAGGCGTTGAAGCCAGACCACCACGCGTCGGCTGATGGTTTGTCCAGGCTTGTCACGCCGCTTGTTTGTCTTGGACGTCCTTGGTCACGGAGCCCAGGCCGACGAGACATCCAAGCACGCTGAAGAGACTGCAAAAAATTCCAAAAAGTCCAATCTGTTCGCGACCAATCAACCACGCGGCGACAGCCGGACCGATCGCTTGCGCCAAACTTCCCAGCGATTGCGATACACCCAACGCCGAACCTTGCTCGGCTTCGCCAACTGCTTTCGTGATCAGCGTGGTTAGACTTGGACGAACCACTGCTCCACCGATCGCGCCAAGAATGATGAGTACAACAAGCGCGCCGATGCTGTAGGCGGTGCCAAGAAAAACGTAGCCCGTGGCCATCGAGGCCAAGCCAAAGAGGGCCAGACGTTGCTCGCCAAACCTGCGTGCGAGTTGTCGCAACGCTCCCTGCACGAGCGCACCGATGAAGCCGGACAACCCGAACACCCAACTGGCCTGATCCACCTCGAACGAGAAGCGATGTTTCAGGTAGAGCGCCAGGCCGCCGGTCAGTGCGGAGAAGGACAAACTGTAGAAGAAAAATTGCGTGAGCAGTTTTCGGGTGTGCGGACGGGTGAAGAACTCCACGAAAGCGGCGGATCGTTTGCCGGATGCTTGGTGGACCACCGGCTTTTTCGACCGCAGCAAAAGCGCCGTGAGCACGATGGCGAGGAGAGACAAACCCGCTGCGAGCAACGTTGGCGCTCGGTACTTCATGAGTTTGTCTGGATGATCGGCTAGCGTTTTCGTGAGCAGTCCCGTGATGCCGGGACCCAAGACAAACCCGAGCCCAAAGGCGATGCCAAAAAATCCAAACGCTTGCGTGCGTTCTTCGTTCGCTGTCGTAACGTCCGAAATGTACGCCTGTGCGGTGCTCAAGTTGCCCGCGGTCAAACCCGAAATGACGCGACCCACGAAGAGCATCTCGAGACTTGGTGCCGACGCGAGAACCAACCAACCCACGAGTGATCCGAACTGACTCGCGAGCAGAACGGGCTTACGTCCCACACGATCCGAGATGCGCCCCAGGATCGGCCCGGAGATGAACATCGCGATGGCGTACACGGACGTCAGAAGACCCACGTGAACGTCGGATGCTCCGTAGTCCTTTGCGTAATACGGCAGAAGCGGCAACATCAACGTCAACCCGAGCACGTCGACGAAGACCGTGAGAAAGATAGGGAGAAGGGGAGAGCGCATGGGCAGTGTGAACGGTCGGCCCGAGGGTGACACAAGGGTCTTAGATGTGCCCTTGCGTTGCGTAAAGATTTCAGTTGGCGTATGGGGGGTGACGTCGTCCTAGAAACTCATTTGGGCCTGAATCTTGATGAGATTCGTGTCGGGCTTGGTTTCGAGTGGCACTTGACCTGGTCGTAAAAGGACGCGTTCGCCATACACGTAGTGCGACCATTGCAAGAAAAGCAACGCGTCGCCCATCCAATGCGTGCGCAGCGTAATGCGTGGCGAAATGACGCGAAATGCCGAAGGATCGTCGACGATATCGAAAATCACGCGGTCGTAACGCAATGAGGCTCCGAGAAACGACAAGGGCCAAGCGGCAATTTCTGCGCCCCATTTAAAGAGTTGTCGACCATCGCGATTGACCAAGGGATCCGGGTCTTTCTGATCGCTCGTGACTTTCGTGTACATTCCAAATAGCGTCAGTTGCACGTCGGTTTGGCCCATGTTCGTCCCGCCATACTTTTTCAAGAGTGGATTGGCGTTGACGTCATATTGAAAAGCCAAATTAAACAACGAGCCTGTGCCTTTGTTGCTTTTTTCCGTGCCGAAATAACTTTCTTCCAAACCTCGGCCACCCGCGGAATGCATGACTTCGATGGCCGGGGCAATGAAGCTACCTTTTTTCGCCGAAACGCTTGAAATGTCCACGGCGGCTCGTCCAATGGCTCCTCCGTCGCCACGCAATTCGAATCCCGTCACGTCGACGTTGGCATCAGTGATTTCTTTGAGCTGCCGTTTGTCCTGGGTAAACGACGTCAAGTGATAAAACGACGCTTCGATGGCCCGGGCATAACTGGCGCCGAGTCGCAAATGGCTGAGCAACGCCAAACCTTGGTTGCTTTCGATGGCTTCGAGACGCGCGCCAAAC
>JBGAOI010000086.1:0-17705 GCA_044221885.1 Polyangium sp. (in: bacteria) | reverse complement strand
CGAAGATCCACAGGCACAACGGTCGTGAAGTCGATGCTCGAGGCTCATTGGGCGGCGAGTCTTACCTAAACCTTGGACGTCGCAAAGCCCCTCGCCCTGGTAAAACACGGCTAGCCTCAGGCCGCCGATGGATCGAGACGAACGCACCCCCAAGCCCGGTTCGACGGGACCAACGCAGACCGCGTTGTTTTCCGCCAAATCGCCCGCACCTTCGGCCGACGGCCTGGTGACGGTCGAGGGTGAAGTCGTCCGGGTCACGTTTGAAAGCGACACGACAGGGTTTCGCGTTGTGCGTGTCGCCGTCGACGGACGCGAGACACTTGCCACGTGGGTCGGGAAGATGCAGCCGGTTTCTCCGGGCATGCGCGTGCGCGCGACGGGAAAGATCGAAAGCGACCCACGTCATGGCGAACAACTTCGCGTGACGACGCTTTTGCACGTCGCGCCGACGACACTGCAAGGGCTCGAAAAGTACCTGGGTTCGGGCATGGTCCCAGGCATTGGTCCGGCACTTGCGGCCCGCATCGTAGGAACGTTTGGGCTCCAAACATTACGCGTCTTGGATGAAAACCCCGAGCGTTTGTCGGAAGTCACGGGCCTCGGACGCAAGAAAGCGCAAACGCTGACGACGGCGTGGACTTCGCAAAAAGCCGAACGCGACATCATGATTTTCATGCAGGAGCACGGCGTTTCGCCGGCGATTGCGATGCGCATCATCAAGCGCTTCGGTCCATCGGCCATCGATGTCGTGAAGCGTTCGCCGTACCGCTTGGCCCTCGACGTATGGGGCATCGGCTTCAAAACGGCCGATCAAATCGCGCGTGTCGTGGGAGTTTCTCCAGACGCACCCGAACGAGCACAAGCTGGTGTCCTGCAAGTTTTGTCGGACCTCGCCATGCGCGGACACGTCTACGCGGAACGTGGAGACCTCATCGCCCGAACCGCAGGGATGCTGGAGCTCGACGACGCGAACGTCGAACGGGCGATCGATACGCTCGGTTTGTCGGGGCGCGTCATCGTGGAACGCGGTGCGGCGGGCGAAACCGCCGTGTTCGAACAAAGCTTGCACGAAGCAGAAACCCGCGTTGGGAAACGGCTGTTGGAACTGCTCGGGGCCAAAGGAAAATCGGTCACGGGCAAACGGACGCAGGACCCGGAAGGGCTGGCCCAAGCCGCCATCGAGGGATTTGAAAACCGGGCCCGCGTGACACTTGCTCCGGCGCAACGTGACGCCGTCATCGGAGCAGCTCGCAACAAAATTTTGGTGATCACGGGTGGTCCTGGCGTCGGAAAAACGACGATTGTCCGGGCCATCTTGTCCGTGTTCGACAAATCCGGGCACCAGGTTCGTCTTGCCGCACCCACGGGTCGCGCTGCCAAACGCATGAGCGAAGCGACGGGACGCGAAGCGCTCACGTTGCACAGGTTGCTCGAGTTCGAACCGAAGGAACGAGGATTCTTACGTAACCGAAAGAATCCGATCGATGGTGATGTGATCATCGTCGACGAAGCATCGATGATCGATTTGCATCTTTGCGACGCGCTCACACAAGCCGTTGCGGATGATGCGCGGCTCGTTCTGGTGGGCGACGTCGATCAGCTTCCCTCGATTGGTCCTGGAGCGATCTTGCGCGACATCATTGGCTCGCGCGTCATTCCCACGGTGCAGTTGTCGCAGATCTTTCGGCAAGCCGCCGGAAGCCTCATCGTGGAAAACGCGCACCGTATTCACGATGGTTTGCGCCCGGAAGGTTCCACTTCGAAAAACGGCGAGTTCTTCGTGTTTGTCCGGGAAGACCCAGCCGAAGCGGCGACGACCATTCATGATCTCGTGACCGATCGCATCCCACGAGGATTCGGTCTGGATCCCATTCGCGACATTCAAGTTCTTTCACCGATGAACAAAGGTCCGGTCGGAACGATCGTGCTGAACGAATCGATGCAACGCGCGCTCAATCCGGACGGCCCCACGGTCAAACGCGGCGACAAGACATTTCGCCTCGGCGACAAGGTCATGCAGTTGCGGAACGACTACGAGCGCGAGGTGTTCAACGGCGACATCGGGCGCATCACCAACATCGATGCCGAGGCCGACGAAGTGCTCGTTTCGTTCGATGGCCGCGAAGTCACCTACGAACCGTCTGACCTGGACGAACTCGTCCTTGCGTACGCCACGAGTATTCACAAGAGCCAAGGCAGCGAGTACCCCGCGGTCGTGGTGACGATGATGTCGGCGCACTTCGTCATGCTTTCTCGAAACTTGCTGTACACAGCGGTCACGCGAGGAAAGAAGCTGGTCATCATCGTCACGGACGGACGAGCGTTGACGATGGCGCTGAGTGAGACGCGAAAAGAGGAGCGGCTGACAGGACTTCGGATGCGTTTGCAAGCGTCGAAATAACCCCGCGGATCGCGTTGCTCTGCTCGATGCAGCCTGCTAGCCTCCCGCCCCGCGAAAGAAACGATTTTCCCGTCCGATGCCCAACGCATGAGCGTCTTTGGCGGCATCAAAAGGCGTATGCACCGCGCGCGGACGGACAGGCGGTGGTGGAGCGATACATGTCAGGGACGAACGGACAGCAGGGTACGGCAGCAGGGCTTCAGATTCAGGGTGGCGCAGCAATCGTCGCGCCCGTGAGCGCATTCCCGAATGGCGTTCCCGGCAATGCTCTCATCGTCATTCCGCTGGCGAAGCTCGAAGACGAAACGAAGGAGATGCTCGACAAGGGCCCCACGCTCGTCACGCCAGAACAGATGTGGAAAATGCTCGGCTTCAACGGACCGGCCGTGCAAGTTCAAGACGATCAAGGTCGTCCGATTGCCATCGGTCTCGAAGACTTGCTCGCTGGCCTGGAAAAACACTGGCAAGAGCAACCCGACGACCTCAATCGCGCGCGCATCTACGCGCAAGAACTGCTCAAGTACAACCGCTTGCCGCGTGCTGAGCAGGTGTTGTCGAAGGTCGTCGCGAAGGGTGGCACGGGCGACGACTGGCTCGCGCTCGGTGTTGCGCAGTTGCAACAGGAAAAACTCGACAAGGCCGAAGGGACTTTGAAAGGCGCGCAGAACCTTTTGAAGGACAACCCCTACCCCGCCTTGCACCTCGCCAAGGTCTACCAACAGAAGAAGGAAGAGGCGAAGGAGCGCGAGTTTGTCGACAAGGCCATCGCGATCAACGTCGGCTGCATCGACGCGTGGGCTTACTTGTTCCAATTCCTCAAGAACAAGGACAGCGAAGAGACCGCCATCTCCGAGATTGAAAAGCTCGCGACGTAAAAGAAGAGCGCCGCTCCGTACATCGCCCTCCAAGGGTTTTTCGCGGGCGACGATGCCACGCGTGACCGCGCGATCGCGTACGCCAAGAAGGGCGTCGAAGTCGCTCCGAACGACCCGCTCGCTCTCTTGTGCTTGTCTGCGCTCTACGGCCAGAAAGGCGATCTCGAAGCCGTCATCCGCTTGCTCCAACCGGCCGAAGCCATGATGAGCCGCGACGTGCGCATCGCGAACAATTACTTCGAGGCGCTTTTCCAATCACGACAGATCGAAAAGGTCACCAAGCTCCTCAACGCGCTTGCAGGATCGCCCAACAAGGAAGTGAAGCAATTCGCGATCGAACGCTCGCGTCTCGTGGCTCAATTCCTTCAGCAACAGCAACAACAACTCATGGGCGCGCAAGGCCAACAGCAACAGCGCAAATCGTGAGTTCGTCGTAGCTCGTACGAACCGCTCCGTCCTCACTCGATCTCCCGCCTCTTAGCTCGTTTTCGTCACGAAACTCATTTGGAAGCGCTCGCGAACGCGAGTAGCTTCCACACATGCGCACGTGGAAGCCCCGGCGACCTGTGGTGCTCGTCGTTGATGACGATCCTGACCTCTTGCAGGTTTTGGGTATGTGTCTCGCGGCGGAGGGTTGCGATGTCCGCGAAGCTCCCTCTGGCGCAGAAGCGCTCACGATGCTCGATCGTGTCGATGTGTTGATCGTGGATCAGCGCATGCCACACATGTTCGGAACGGAGCTTGTCGAGAAAGCACAAGCAGCGGGTTTTTCCGGACGAGTGTTGGTGATTTCCGGCAGCCAGGATGTGCAGACCGAGGTGGAAGCTGCGCGCATCGATGGTTTTCTTGCCAAACCCATCGGACCGCAAAGGCTCATCCACGAAGTCGAACGCCTGTTTTACATGAACGTACCGAGGCGCCGCTCCGGGGCCCGCGTGATCCAGGGTTCCGAACTTCCTTTGAAGGCGTAAGAACTACAACGTGCCCCACGCACGTTCGATCGCTTCAGCGACGCCGGCGTCATCCGCCGACCAGGCACGAAGTGCGTCGGTGGCCGCTTCTTTTACGGCTGGAGGCGCGCTGCCCATGACAAACGATCGTCCTGCGACGTTGAACATGGGTACATCGTTGAGCCAGTCACCAACCACGACGACTTCGTTTGTGCTGCAACCATGATGTGCCGCTAGCCAAGTGATGGCGGTGCCTTTGCTGGTTCCAGCTCGACGAACGATCATCGCGTGTGTGTTACCTCGACGATGCACCGCAAACCGCACGACAAACGCTTCGTTGCCGAGTTCGCCATGAAGGTCTTGTGCCGCTCGTTCCACGTCGTCCTTGTCGCCAATGGCGACGACGGCATGCACACCGCGTTCATGGTCCCAGACGGAATGTGAAGTAACCCGATCGACCACCGAGATGTTTGGTGACCAGGTGCGTACGTACGGCGCCCAAGGTTCGCCCTCGGCATCGTGGACAATCGCGTCCTGGGCAAACACGAAACTCGCTACGGCATGGCGCTCGACGATGCGTCGCAAGGTCGACGCGTGATCACCCGCGAGCGTGATGTGGAGATGTTCGTTGTCGTCTTTCGTGTTGACGATGTGACTGCCATCGACACAAGCGATGGGGCCTTCAATCTGCGCAGCAACAGCGGCCGCACGTGAACCCGAATAAAGGCGTCCGGTGCAGATCGTGACTTGAACACCCGCGTTTTGGATTTGCTTGATGGCCCAACGATCACGTTCATGCAGCGAGCCATCGTGGCGGAGGAGCGTGCCGTCGAGGTCGAGGGCGAGGATTTTGTATTTCATCGCGAGTCCTCTTCGGGGCAGAAAACGAAACGAGCGACGAACCGATTCATACGGTCACGTCGCTCGAGGGTTTTACGTCGAGGCCCAAGACAAACTCGGGCTCGAAGTCATGAAGAATCAAGCCGGATAAACCGAGACTTGCTTCCTTGTGTTCGACTGCCATTCGTACTTCACGATGCCCGGGATGAGGGCGAAGAGCGTGAAGTCACGGCCGGTACCAACGTTTTTCCCGGCATGGATCGACGAACCAACTTGACGAACCAGGATGGACCCTGCGGGAACGGTCGTACCTGCGTAGACCTTCACGCCGCGCTTTTGCGCGTTCGAGTCGCGGCCGTTGCGTGATGAGCCGCCGCCTTTTTTATGAGCCATGGATCGATTCTCCTGCTAGCTGGCTGCGAGCTTTTCAGCTGCTGATGCCGGTGATTTTGAGTTCGGTGTAGGGCTGACGATGGCCGTTCTTGCGGCGGTAGTTCTTGCGGCGGCGAAACTTGAAGATCACCACCTTCTTGGCACGATCTTGCGCCAAAATTTGAGCCGACACCTGAGCACCAGGAACAGTCGGCCGACCGATCTTCGTCGACTCTCCGCCGACGAGCAGGACTTCCTTGAACGTGACCGCATCACCGGCGTTGCCGTCGAGTTTTTCGACGCGCAGGATCTGTCCTTCGCTGACCCGGTACTGCTTGCCGCCCGTCTTGATGACCGCGTACATGTGTTTCGTTTCCTTCGAGATCGCGCTTCTCTGACGACGACGCCGAGAAGAAGGGAGCGGGATTATACGGAGAAGTCTCCGCCGCGCAAGCAGATCGATACGGTTCTTTTCGATCCGCTGCTTGGGCCGCTCGTCAGGCCAATTTTACCAACTGCCGTGTGAACCGTGGCTGCCATGCGAACCATGGCTGCCGTGTGAACCATGCGAGCCGTGACTGCCATGCGAACCATGGCTGCCATGTGACCCGTGCGAACCATGCGAGCCGTGCGAACCGTGCGAGCAATGCTGCGCCGGAATCACTCCGCCCGCATCATCGCCAATCACTGCTGCTCGATCGGCTTGCTCACTCGCCTTGTCGGCCACATCGGCCTCCGTCTTCGAGAGCATGCCACCCGGCTTGCGGGTAAATGTCGGAAGTCCGCTGTTTACGCTGTTTGCCGCCATCGTGGCCTCCCTAATTCCAAGTACCGTAACAAACTCGAATCACCAATTTCACGACGCAGACGACGCTTGAATGAAATGGGTTCGTGGCCGGACCGTTGTCCAGCGACGCAAGATCTCTGTCGTTTTCGGATCGTTTTCCCGAAGTTTGTCGAAGAGAAAGTCCTGAATGCCTTTGTGCACCGCGCACGTCGTGCTCTCTCTCATCCTACCGAAAATCGTGCCCTGCGTACGATAGCTGTGCTCAGGCTGCACCCCGCAATAAGGCACGTAAGCACAATTCGCACAATCCGGCTGCGTTTCGCGGATCGACGCCATCACCAGCGCTCGCACCGTCTCGTGCTTCATCAGACCGCGATAGTTTGACGTGAAAACATCGCCGATCTGGAAGGCGGAATCCCCCGTCTCGTACATCATCCGCCCTTCGTCGCTCGTGAAGATCTTCCCATCGTAGTTGTACGCAAGTGCCCCGATACCCGAGCCACACGGCGATCGAATGTCGAGGAAGTTCGGCTCTTCGTCCGCCAAGATCTTCGTGAGAAAGATCGACGCATACCGCTCGAGAACCTGCTCGCCTTTGCGGTTCAAGTCCAAGATGTGCTCGACCGCCGTGCGGTAAAACTCGTGATACGCAGCGCGATCGTACTCGACGATCTGCGCAGTTTTTCCTGCGAAACCGAACGGATCCACAGGTCGCAAGAAGATCGCCCGACACCCGAGCGACACGTACGTATCCACGATCTCGCGCGGAAGCTTCAGCGCCTCGCGGGTCGTCGTGAGCAACGCTTCCACGTGGTACAGCGTCGGATCCAAGCCGATGTCGATGTACGCCTTGTTGATCCGCTCGATCCACTTCACCGCTTCGCGATGCGAGTTGCCACCAACGAGGATGCGCTGCTTCGTGTGCACATGCTCGGGCCCATCGATGCTCGTGCAGATCTGCACCTTGCGATCGATGAGGTAAGCGAGTTTTTCTTCGTCCATCAGCGCGAGGTTCGAGACCATCGTGAACTCGAGGTCTTTCCCGTACGCACGATTGCGCGCGATCGCGTACTCGATCATGTGCTTCATGACCGGGAAATTCACGAGCGGTTCGCCACCTTGGAACTCGAGCGTCACGCCGGGCGACGTCGACTGAAGCATGAGATCGACGACCTTTTCGCTGATCTCCGGCGTCATGTCCGTGTGCACCGCGTCCATGTTCGCGCGACTCGCATGGCAATAAACGCACGTCTCGTTGCAACGCAACGTCACGATCGCCATGTGCAAGTTCGGACCGTAGTTCAAAAAGCGCTTCTTACGCGCGATGCGTTCAGCCGCTTGGGTCACGTCGAGCGACGCACGCACGAAGTTTTTCTCGGCCAGTTTGGCATGGAGCGGCGAACCAGCATCGAACTCGCCTCGAGCCAACAAACGCATCTCATCGGGCGAGACAAACACCCAATCGCCCAGAAAGTTGGTGAGCAAATAATCGCCGCCGACTTTGCGAAAGCGGAAAGGAACGAGTCCTTCGGGCGCTTTGGCTTCCGGCCCGATCTCTGTGAAAAGGCCGCTCATTGCAACGACCTCCCACGGGCACGTTCCATCGTCAGGCCCAGCGCGTAGTTGCCAAGCTCGAGCGCGATGGTTCGTTCGTCCAAACCTTCGTCGAGGGCCTTCTTCGTGGCCTCGACCGTCACAATGAACACATCGTTCTCGCGACGAAGGTTGGTCCCTGCAAACGGGGCAAAAATCTTCACAGCTTCGTCGATGCTGAAGCCGTCGTAATACTCGGGATGAAACCGCATCTCGATCACGATGCTTTGCCTCCGGACGATTCGGAGGTGGTCACATCTTCGCCTTCGGCCTTGGCTTCTCCCGACTTGCCCTTCTTCTTGTACTTCTCTTCCCAGCTCATCGCGATGCCGAGCGGATCGTCGAACGCCGTCTCTTCGCCGATGTCCATCGTGAGAAGTTCGTCGAGTCCCGGAGCACCCGCGGCACCACCAAGAGCACGTGCCGTGATTGTCTCAACGAACTGACGGTTTTGCTCGACAATCCGCTGACGCCAAGCTTGCGAAAGCAGTTCGTTCTGGAATTCGCCGGCCAAAGCTTGTGGATCCACGCCGGCCTTCTTGGCTTTGAGCTGCACCCGCACACGTTGATCGGCGACGCGATCGAGGTGCACGTAGCAGCGATCGATGAAGACGTACGCTGTGCCGTACACCGCATCTCGAGGGTAGAGCGTCTCGTCAAACTCGACGCTCACCGAGCCTTCACCCATCTCAAACGACATGCTCATGCGCTCTTTTGCTCCGATTGTCCCGGACACCCATCACTGGTTCGACGCAGTGACGACATATTGATCACACGTCGGCATGGTGCCGTTCTTGCGATACACACGAACCTTGACCGAGTTGATCTTCGCATCCATGTCCGACCACGGCCCCGCCGGATTGCCGCCCTGAACATACGTATGATTCTGTTCCCACACGCTGATGTCGGTGCCGCCACCACCGTCGTTGCACGTCGCCATGCTCATGCAGTTTGTCATGACATCCATCGCGTATTGGCCACCAGCGTTGTTCACGAGCTGAACTTTCGGGTGGTACGTAACACCCAGGGTCATGGGCGTGATGAAGTTGAACGTGATCCAGTCACTGCCCATCGCCGTTTCGATGACCCCGGTCATGTTCACTGCCGCAGCCATCGCGGGAACGCTGAGGGAGCCTGCGGCGATGCACGTGTTGGCGTGCTGATCGCTCGAGCATTCGCAGCCGTTGCCTGGTGCGCCATCGATGTCGGCTTTGCCTGAAGCGCACGTCGAGATCTGACAAGAACCCATCGTGCAGGCCCACGACGAAACGCCGCCGGCCATCGGGTTCTGCGAAGAACACGCAGCCGTCGCGTTCAGATCGTCGACCATGCCGTTGCAGTTGTTGTCCTTGTTGTCGCAAATCTCAGGTTGCGCGCCCGGTGTCACATCGGGGTTGCATGTGGACGAACCCCCTGAACAGAACGTCTTGCCCGTGGAACACACCCCGGGCAAACCCGTGCCGCATGGTTGGTTGTTCACCTGCGTCGGATCGTCAATCGTCCCGTTGCAGTCGTCGTCCTTGGAATTGCACGTCTCCTGAATGGTGCCAGGGAGCGGCGCGTTGCAATTGAGTTGCGGTGCACCCATCGGACATTCGTACGTGCCAAACTGGCAGATGCCGAGTTGTCCGGGCTTCGTGCACGTTTGACCAACCAGCGCGATGCTGTCATCGACCATGCCGTCGCAATCGTCGTCGAGATTGTTGCACGCTTCCATGAGTTGTCCGGGCACAACGTTCGGCTTGCAGATGATGCCGTTCATGCCGTCGCATTGGGTCAAACCCGTGCCGCAAATGCCCATGAATCCGGTCATGCATTGCATGCCGCCGCCAGGATTGCCTTCGTCGGTGTTGCCGTCGCAGTTGTTGTCGAGGCCGTCGCATGTCTCGGGCTGCACCATCGCCGCAACACACTTCACCGCGCCGTTGACGCAATGTTGTGTGCCCTTCTTGCATTCGCCGAGACCAACCGCCGTACATGCGGCACCGCCACCTGGATCGTCGTTGTCGAGCGCTCCGTTGCAGTCGTCATCGAGTCCGTTGCATGTTTCGACGGTGGGCGTGACGCTGCCAGTACACGCACCCCACATCCCAGTGACGTCACAGTTCTGCTTGCCAGGTTTGCAAACGCCGATGTTCTCCGTGCCCACCGGCCCCGTGTAACAAGCTTGGGTATCGCCCTCTTTGCACGGACAACCGTTGTCCGGCATGCCGTCACAGTCCTCATCCAAGCCGTTGCAATTCCCCACCTCGGTGCCGGGCAAAACCTCGCCTTCACACATGCCCCACTTGCCGTCGACACAGGGCTGCTTACCGCCCTTGCAAATGCCTTTGTCCTTGGTCATCGGATCGCCTGTGTAACAATCCTGGGTTTGTCCAATGACACACTCACAACCGCCAGCAGCGTCGTCGATCGTGCCGTTGCAGTCGTTGTCTTCGCCGTCGCAAATCTCTGTCGTGGGGACACACATCATGCCGCCACCGCCGCCCATACCGCTGCTGCTGCTGCTTCCACTTGAGCTGCTGCTGCTGGTGGTGGGTTTGCCTCCCTGACCGCCCATACCGCCAGCGTTGCCTTCACCGCCAGCACCAGAAGACGAAGACGAGGAACCAGCGCCTTTCGATCCACCCGTCGTCACCGTGTCGCTGTCGGCACAGGAGCTGGCCGCAGATCCTCCGATCACTCCAAGAAACGCCACGATGGCAACTCGACGAAGGTGTTTGCTTCCGACACTGAATTCGACGTTGCTCGCCATTGTCATACCGCTCCCTGCTCGACCGTTTGGAACTGCGCCACCATGGGCAACCGCAATCGCGGGCCCCTCATTGCCTCAGCGCGGGCGTTGTTTGCCGCTGGGCGCTCGACTTCTCCAAGCCCTGCAAATCTCTCGCGAATCATCGGATCGCTTGCTCGATCACCAACGATCCACCCAAGTCCACATCGTGCCGCTTCTCGAATGGCACGCGTCAAATACGGCTCCACCAGTTCTACTGGTGCCACGATTCGGTCCGCGGCTCGTTCCGCCCGGCCAAACCGTTCCGCTAAGACGAACTTCACTGCTTTGGCCCCAAGGCCCCGAACGAGATGCACCACGTCGACCAAATGCCGATAGTTCGATCTCGTCACAACCGTGGTCACGCCAACTTCGATCCCTTCAGCACTCGCGTTGCGAATCCCAAGCGCCGTTTGCTGAAAACTGCCCACCGTTTGCGTGTGGTAGTCATGCATCGGTGCGGTTGATCCGTGCAGCGATACATCCAGGACGAGTTTGTCCGAGCATTCACGCATGGCCCGCGCATACGCGCGATACGCAAAACGCCGACCATTCGTTTGCACGACGATGCGCCGAACATTCCGCGCATTTGCTGCCTTCACGAGGTCTGGCAATCGTTCGTCGAGGGTAGGTTCTCCGCCGACAAACGCGACGACTTCATCCATGGCAAGATCATCAAGCTGCACATCGAGTTGACCTGAACGGTGGACAGAAAGGCCCCCCTGCGCGCAAAAAATGCACGCGTTGTTGCAGGTCAAACCGAGCGCGATGACCCGCATCACGCGTCAGTCCGCCGTACCGGAAGCCGGAACCATCAAAGCACCCGAGTGCCGACGCAATCGTTCAGAATGCGTGAGCAATCCGGGAAGCTCGACGGCGGCTTCGTTTTTCTCGACAATCTTCGCCAAGGTCATCGCCGCCAAACCCTGCTCTTCACGCGTCGGCGACCAACCATCACCTTGATTCACCACGAAGATCGCAAATTTGGCCGTCTGTGCCGGTGGCTTTTGCGCCAGCGCTGAATTGTCGCGCGCCATGATTTCCAGGTCGAACGTGTGTTGTTCGTCCGAACGAATCTTCACGCTCACTGCGCCATCCACGAGCGGGTCGACTTGCGCGACGGTCCATTTCGCAAAACGCGAACCTGCTTCAAGCGGCCGCAAAAGCTGCGCGATACGCCCACGCATCGCCACATAGGCAGCTTCGTGATCCGCAGCGTTTGCGTGCGACGTCGACAACGCCACCGCTGCGGGTGCCGCAATCACGCCACTCCCCATCACTCCAACGAACAAGCGCCGCGAAACGTTCCTGCCAGGCATGCCAAGCCTCCTCATTTCCAGGATCTTCTGGAACGCATCGGGCGTCAATCTTTGATAACTGCGCGGCGTTACGCCGCAACGCGGCACACACTAGGTCTTCGTGAAGGTGAACGCTCCATCCGCCGTTCCAACCTGAACGACCTGCCCTTCTTTGTACCCACCAGCCAAAATCGCTTCCGCCAAAGGATTCTGGATCTCCTTCAAAATCGCGCGTTTGAGCGGCCGGGCTCCAAGTGACGGTTCGTAACCTTTATCCACCAACAAATCCTTCGCCGCCGGATCGAGCTGCACCTTGATCTCACGGTCGGCAAGCAGTCGCTCGAGGCGCCGCAATTGGATGTCCACCACGCCTCGCAAATCGAGCTTCGTCAGCGCCTTGAACACGACGATGTCATCGATGCGGTTGAGGAATTCCGGTCGGAAAAACCCTTTCAATTCCTCGAACAACACATCGCGAATGGCTTCACGCCCGTCTTCCGTCGACCACAATTTCGCGTCTGCATCGAGAATGCGTTTCGAGCCGATGTTCGACGTCATGATCACGACGGTGTTCGAAAAGTCTGCTGTTCGACCGCGACCATCCGTCAATCGTCCATCATCGAGAATCTGCAAAAGCAGGTTAAAAACGTCCGCGTGTGCTTTCTCGACTTCGTCGAAAAGAAGCACGCTGTAGGGCCGACGGCGCGCAGCTTCCGTCAAGAACCCACCTTGCTCGCTGTCCGCATATCCCGGCGGCGCGCCGATGAGTCGCTGCGCCATGTGCCGCTCCATGAACTCGCTCATGTCGAGGCGCGTAAGGGCTTGTTCGTCGTCGAAAAGAAACTCGGCCAACGCCTTGGCCAACTCGGTTTTTCCAACACCGCTCGGCCCAAGGAACATGAACGACCCAATGGGTTTGCCCGGGTCCCGAAGACCAACCCGACCCCGACGAACCGCCTTCGCAATGGCGCGAACGGCTTCGTCCTGACCAACCACTCGCCGCGCCAAACGCTCTTCCATCTTGAGCAGTTTGTCCGCTTCACCTTCGAGCATCTTGGCGACGGGAATGCCCGTCCAATCCGCCAACGTCGCCGCAACGTCGCTTTCGGTGAGCATGTTTGTCTGGGGCGATGCTCCTGCACCTTGCGCCGCTAGTTCCGCAGCATCGAGACGTTTACGCAGCTCTGGCATCGTCTCGTGTTCGATCTGTCCGATCTTTGCGTAGTTTTTCTCGCGTTGCGCTTTGGCGAGCGCTTCGTTCACGACAGCCAATTCTTTGCGCAGCGTTTGCACGGCCGCGACGACGCCACGTCGAGCAGCAACATCGGTCCGCGCGGCTTGCGCTTTGGGCTCGAGATCAGCGAGCTCTTTTTCGAGACGGCTTCGTGTCTGCACACTGAGGCGATCGTCGTCGTCGAGTAGTGCACCGATTTGCGCCTTGAGCGAATCGACACGACGACTCATGGCATCGACTTCCGCCGGGATGCCATCGACCTCGACGCGTTTGCGCGCGCTCGTTTCATCCAACAAGTCGACTGCGGTATCCGGCAAGGCGCGATCGGAAAGGTACCGTTTCGCCAAACTCACGGCCGAGACAATCGCGCTTTCAGCAATCCGGACGCGATGGTGCGCTTCGTACTTCGTCGCCAAACCACGCACGATTTCCGTCGCTTGTTCGATGCTCGGCGGATCGATGTTCACCAAGGAAAACCGGCGCACGACAGCTTGATCGCGCTCGTTCATCTTGCGCAGGCCTTCCGCCGTCGTGGTCGCCAAGATGCGAATTTCACCACGCGACAAGAGCGGCTTGAGCAATTCACCGACACCTGCTCCCTGAACGCCTTGGCCAAACAACGCGTCGATGTCTTCAACGACAAGGATCGTTTCCGCGTCTTGCACGGCGCGTAGTTTGTCTACAAGAACCTTCAGGCGCTGTTCGATTTCGCCGCGCAGTTTCGCTCCAGCAACGAGTGCTCCCGTGTCGAGTTCGTACAGCAGCGCTCCAGCGAGATTCGACGGTACGTCACCTCGCGCGATGCGATCCGCGAGCGCTCGAATGAGTGCTGATTTGCCAACACCCGGCTCACCCACGATGAGCGGATGATTCTTGAAGCGTCGTTCGAGAATCTGCAGAAGCCGACGCGCTTCGCCATCTCGACCGATGACCGGATCGAATTGTCCTTTGCGGGCTTCGGCCACGAGGTCCCGCGTGTACGTCTCCGTGGGCGCAACAGCAGGAGCTGCCGAAGAGGATGCGTCTTGTTTGGCTGGAGAAACCATTGGTTCCTTGGCAAACTGTTCGAGTACGGCAAGATGCGGACGAAAAGCTCCCGGCCCGATGCCAAAGGACGAGAGAATTTCGCCTGCTGGTCCACGAATTTCTTGGGCAAGCGCGTGCAGGAGATGTTCGACGCCCACGCTTTGCACCTTGTCACGTTGGGCTTCGCGATCTGCGCGTCCCAAAAGATCGAGCAGTCGGGCATCGAGATATGCAACGCCGCTCGTTCCTTTTTCCAGCTTGCGCAACGAAGCTTCAGCGAGGGTCAGAACTTCACCAGGATCAGCCTTGGCGCGTTTGAAGATTTCCGCGACTCCGCGGCTTTGCTCGACCATCCGTACGAGCAAATGCAAAGGCGACACTTCGGCGTGTTTTCGGTCGTCAGCGAGTTGTTGAGCACTCGCGACAAACTGCCGTGCATCGTTCGTAAATCGTTCGAGGTGAATCGTGCCCTCGGTATCCGCCATACCGTCGTTTTCGCACCTCGCGTAGAGGAGGCGCAAGAGAGGGCTTTGATGAGCAACCTCGATCGTCGAGGATTGCTAGGGATTCACGTCTTGACGAAAGGTCAACTCGTCAAGCACCAGTGCCGTTTGCGACCCGAGTGGGCTCAGCATCTGCCGGTTGTGTACGAGCCAAACCCGGTCGAGCGACTTCGGTGGGTGGGCCTTGAAGAGCGCGCGTCGTATCGGGCGATGCTTCCATCGGAACAGCTTCGTTGGCGGCTTGCTCTGCACTCCATCGCGGCTCGACGTCCCATGTGGGATCGAAACGTTCTTCGACCCATTGAGGATCGAGTTCGTCCGGGTTTAACTCGGGTTCGATCGCTCCGAAAGGAAGAGCCTCGGCGATGGCGCGAGCTTCGTCGGCATCGACTCGTCGTGCACGTTCAGCAAGAAGCGCATCGGCATAATCGTAGGAACGCCGAGCAATCTGTGCCGGATCAGAAAGAGCACCGGCGAGGGCGGCGGCAATGTGCACAGCGAATTTGTCGCGGAGGTCCATGGACGTCGACGGTATCCAGAGATTTTCCGTGGGCCAAAATCGTTGGAGGTCCGACGACACGCGTTGTTCCAAGACACGCTGGATCCAACGAAGCGAGGAAGTTGCTTGCACGAGTACGCGGGGACGCGAATCATGCGCCAATGCCTGCTGTCGTCATCATCTACACGACGCCGTGGTGCCCGTATTGTCATCGCGCCAAGCGGTTGCTTTCGAACAAGGGAGTCGCTTTCGTAGAAGTCGACGCGGAGGGTCGTCCCGATCTGCGGCAGTGGCTGCTGAAAGCTTCGCGGCAAGACACTGTTCCCCAGGTGTTCATCAACAACGAACCCGTGGGGGGTTACACCGATATCGCAGCTCTCGATTCTGCAGGCGTGCTGGACGCGAAACTGCGCGAAAATCCGCCGCCTGGACTGCCCGCGTTGCCGCGTTGAGATAGGGTGTCCACACCCCGACCGTGATAAGCTCATTTCGAGCGATTGAAGATTTCTCGGAGATCGCTCGTCCGTGGGGAGGTCGAGCCCGATGGTTTGTCCGAACCATCGAACCTTCGTGCATTCCTTCACCTCCAAACTATTTCGCGCTGCATGTCCGCTGCCGATGATTCGATGCCTTCTGCTCCAACGAGCGACGTTTCGTTCGTAGGTCGGCGCGTGGGAAAATACGAAATTGTCCGAGCCATCGCCCGTGGCGGCATGGGCATGGTGTACGAGGCGCTCAACACGGACATTGGCAAACGCGTCGCGATGAAGTTTGTCGATACGGAACTCGCCCGCAACAAAGAGTCCGTCGCGCGATTTCAACGTGAAGCTCAGGCAGCAAGCGCGGTTGAAAGCGGACACATCGTCACGATTTTCGACTCGGGCTCGACCGACGACGGTGTGCCGTTTCTCGTGATGGAACTGCTACGTGGCGAGGACCTTGGCCATTACTTGCGTCGAGTTGGTCGTTTGGAACTCGAGCCGGCCCTCGATGTAACGGCGCAGATTCTTCGAGGGCTCACGCGAGCCCATGAGGCGGGCATCGTTCATCGGGATCTCAAGCCTGATAATGTTTTTCTAACCGAACAGGACGACGGTTCGACGTTCGTCAAAATCCTCGACTTCGGTATTTCGAAAATGCGTCGGGGTGTAGGCGCAATCGAGAAAACGATCACGAAGCAGGGCACGGTCCTCGGAACGCCGTACTACATGTCGCCCGAGCAAGCGCAGGCTTTGCCAGACGTCGATGAACGCACGGATCTCTGGTCGACAGGGGCGATCTTGTACGAGTCGCTCACGGGCAAACCTCCGCACGACGGGCATTCGTACGAGCAGGTCATCGTGCACATTTGCACCAAGGATGTGGTCGATGCGCGCATGCACAACCCCGGCATCCCGGACAAACTCGTCGCTTTCTTGAAGAAAGCGCTCTGCCGAGATCGCAACGAGCGTTTTCAACATGCTCGCGAGATGCTCGAGGCGCTGGGCGAGGCATCCGAAGGATTGCTGTCAGCACGAGCGCTACGCATCTCGGGAGGGCGTCAAGCAACGCCGCTGCACGCGGGCTCAGGTGCCACGCCAAACCCGGCGCATGACCGCGAAGTCGCGACTGCACCAACGGTCGACGTGAGTACGGGACAACCATCACGTGTGGGTTGGTCGACGAGCAACGGGGCTGTGGTGACGCCCGATCGCCGTCGTTTGGTGATGGGCGTTGGTCTTGCAGCACCAATCGCGATCGCCGCGCTCGTATTTGCATCACGGTCTCCCTCGACCCCGGCACCTGCGTCCACGATGACGCCGACAGAATTGGCTCCTCAAACAACATCTGACACACCGGTTGTCACAACAAACCCACCTCGAGAAGCCGCGGCGCTGCCTGCGCCGATCGTCGTTCCTGAACCACTTCCAACAAGCACCGAGCGCAAGGCCGAGACAACCAAGTCGCCGGGACAAACGGCGCCGAAAGCGACGGTTTCCGCACAAGACAAACCCGCACCCGTCGTTGCCGCCAAACCTTCGGCCGCACCTGCGTCGACAACGACCGAACCAAAGGCCACCGCAACGACGCCGGGGGTCGCCCCGCAGCTCAAGCTCAAGGAGGAATGAGCTTGTCGAAGAGCGTGCGCTCCATTGCACTCACGTCGTACCTGTTGACTGTGCTCTTGCACCCAACGGAAGCCTGGGCCCAACCGAACCCGGGCCCCAGTGCGTCGGTATCGGCGCCTACGCCTGCGCCTTCAGCGGCTCCGTCGCCGGCACCTCCCGCCGAACCGTCCAGTGCGGACCTTTACAAGCAGCACATGTCGAATGGGGTGAAACTCTTTAATGATGGAAACTTCGATGCGGCCATTGCGGAATTCGAGGCTGCATATGCCGAGCGGCCTCGAGCGAGTCCGCTGGTGAATTTGGCGCTTTGCCACAAGAGTTTGTTTCAATATCCCAAAGCCATTGCTGCCCTCGAACGAGCGCTCGAGCACCATCGCGACATCATGGAGGCGGAAGATCGCACGGCAGCGGAACATGCCATTGCAGAAATGCGGGCCTTGCTTGGA
>JBGAOI010000869.1:0-3479 GCA_044221885.1 Polyangium sp. (in: bacteria) | reverse complement strand
TCTTTTGTATGCGGTGGGCAACGATCTTTTTTTGGTCATTGGCGATGATATGTTTTCGCCCGATCTCGAGATTCGCGATTTGCGTCAAGGGAAGTGTGTCGAGCGGCTTCCGCAATGCAATCCGCTGGAGCCATCGGTTGCTGTATCTCCAGACGGTCGCTACGTGCTGTATGCGGGGTCTGGGGACAAATGGACCATGAAAATGTGGGATTGCCAGGCGCAGAAAAAATTGTGGGAAATACCCACTTGGGGGAAGTTTGCGGTCTTCTCGGCAGACGGGTCTCGCGTCGCTTTGGCCACGATGCCCGGGAACACCCGTTGGGTGACATTTCATGAAACACAAACCCATCGTAAACTCGGGGAAGTGGCCGTCGAAGGTAATCTCTCGACTGCTTGTTTTTCTCCCGATGGCGCACAGTTTGTCGCTGCCGGGCCCGACACGCGCGTGTATCTTTGGGACACCACGAACTTTGAAGAAACGCCCCGGGGCGAGCAACATTCTGGAGCTGTTCTAGGTGCGGGATTTACCGCTGATGATAACACGGTCGTCACCTTGGACACCCAAGGTGGTTGGCGATGGTGGGATATTGAAACAGGGAATTGTGGACGTATTGGTGAACATCGGATTTGGACGATGGCTGTGTCTCGTACCGAAGTTGCCGCCGAAGGTGGGTGGTTTGAAGACAAAGTCACCGGGTGGTGGAACCCTCGGACGCGCGAGGTTGCGTGGCGACCCAGTCAGGAAGCGCCGTGGATGTATCGGCCGGCTCTGGCGATAGAAGGAACTCGTATGACGCTTGCTGGAAGCAATGGCCGCGACGACGAAGCGCTTCGTAAGCAGATCGTACCTGCTCTCGCAAGACAATTCCCAGGGTGTCAATTGTTGGGATTTGCAGATTCTGGCAGGCAAGTTCTCATTCGTCTTGGCCGAGAAATTCAGCTTCTCGATAACGCAAGCCTGAGCCCCTGCGCTGTGCTCGATGACGCTGGGCCATTGGCGGAACTCGACGAATGTGGGACAACTTTGCTTGTCGCCGGCCCGCGGTCGCGGGTACGGCTTTTTTCTCTCCCGGACCTCGTTTTGCTTGGTGAAGGAGCGGGTCCTGCACCGGGAGCTTTTTCTGTGGCGATTGCGGCCCGAGGCATACGTTCGGCAGTGAGCAATCGTAAGGGGAGCATTGTTGTTTTCGACCGCCAAGCCAATACCCTGGCGACGCTAGAACCCATTGGGGGAAAAGTAAACTCGATGGATTTTTCGCAAGATGGGACGCGATTGGTTGCTGGCTACGACGACGCCATGGCTCGCGTCTGGTCCCTTGCACCTGCCGCAGGACGACACGTCCCCTAACTCGTACAAGGCCCACCTCATGCTGGGGCAACGTTCCGGTTTCGTCCGCGTTTTCGAGCACTCGACATGACGCTGGAGTTTGAGCAGAACCGCTGATCTCACCGGAAAGTTTCTGGACGCCGAGTTGCTCTCCCAGGAAAGTTTCTGGACGCCGAGTTGCTCTCCCAGGAAAGTTACTGGACGCCGAGTTCAGGTCGCCGGAAAGTTTCTGGACGCCGAGATCGCGTCGAAAAGTTGCGCATTGACCGCGTTGCATTGCGCCGTGACGTGAGCGATTGTGATGCCGGCCCCCCCAACCGAACTTTCCGGCCCACAAACGAGACTCGCTGGAGTGTCCTATTTATCGGTGTCGGGCGGTGTAGCCGATTTCCAGGACAATCTCGCGGACGAGTTTCTTCAGCATAACATGATGCGCGCTCATTCCACGTTTCTGCGCCAGCGCGTGCGCCACTGCCGGAATCGATAGCCGCCACGTCGAATGCGCACCCGTTCCTTGGAAAACCCCGAGCCGCCGGCCCGCTCGCCCTTGCGTTCGCGTATCGGTCTCCGCGCCATTCAGCACCAACGTCTGCATAGCCAATACATTGTTCACCGCTTTGTTCGGATCCCGATCTCGACCAGGATATCGCCGATTGCTCACTTGCGTCAGCTTTGCATGCGGCAATTTGCCAACGCGTTGCAAATCCGGGAATAACACACGCACATATTGAATGCGCCGATCCGCCTCGTGCGGACTGTATTCGTCGAACATTTCCTCCGTCAGCTCGAATTCCGCTTCTCCATATTCCAACAACGCTTCGAGCACCGTGTGTTGGTTATCGATGGTGCGTGTGTCGTCGAGGCCCACGGAATACGTATTCGTTTGGTCATCCGCTTCCATCATGTATTGCGTGAACGCGAGATCCATTCGCTGCAGATCGAACGCCAGGCTATCCGCGGCCAAGAGCCCCATATAGTTGCCATTCCAATTTGCGCGGACGAACGTCGCCGTAATCGGCGTTTGCTCGCCCAAGGCTTGTTCGGCCATGCGGCACATGCTCAAGGTCGCGTCGTAGGATGCTTGGTACAACGACGCGAGTTGACCGACGTACCAACCGTAAAACTCGGTATTGGTCAAGCGGTGCGTCATGAAGTGCATCACGTTTTCGCCCGATTCGCGCTGCTTTTTCAGGACCTCGAGCGCCCGTTCTTCCTGCTGCACCAGCAAATCCGCGCGTTCCACAGCCCGTTCGAGCTCGGCCATTTTACGCGCCGCTTTCAACGCATTGTATTCGTTCTCGAATTGTTCCTTGTACGATACTTCCTCTTCCGCGACGTCTTCTTTCTCGCTTTGCAGATCCTGTTTTTCGTGGATTACGCCCAGCAGATTGCCCAAGAAGCTCTCTTGCGGGGCCATGCCACCAAACGCGAGCCCCGCGATCTTCGGGATCAACGCCGACGCCATCGTGCTCACTTCCAGCGTCAGTCGTTTCGTATTGAGTGTGCCGTTTTTCCACGCCAAACGCGTTTTTTCGACCGCGAGCTTCACGTTGTCGACCGTGAGGTATTTCTTTTGCTCCTCGTGTTCGGTCTCGGCCACAGCTTCTTCGAGTTGCGCGTCGGCAATTTCCTTGGCTTTTAACGCTTCTTCCAGCTTGAGCTGTTGCAATTCGATTTGCGTTTCGAGCCCCGAAAGCGCCTCGGATTGCACGATCATCGCCAGCTCGCGATCGTCTTTCTTTTCGAGCGCATCGAGCAGACGCGTGCTCATCGATTGCAGGTTTTTCACATACCCTTGCGCCTTCGCCAGGATGACCTCGAACGGATACGGCGAGGGCGACGAAGCTGCTTCGGTTTTCACGGGCGCGGCGCTGCGAGATTGCCCCACGAGCTGCAATGCGCGCGGATCGATCGGAGCCGCAAGCAGCGGGATGTTGAGCGGCTCGCCGTCGATACTCAGCCAATGACGCAGATTGTAGAGGCGTTCTTCGAAGGTCGCGTAGAAGTCGCGCAGCTCCTGGTTCAGGTTGAGCAAGCCCACACCCAGAAAGCCGCGCTTGACCGTGCGGCCGACCCACGGGCCGTCGCCATCGCTGGTCCAGACGCGGGCTTCCGGGGCCTTATCGCCATCGCTGTTGAGCGTCACGATTCT
>JBGAOI010000868.1:0-3486 GCA_044221885.1 Polyangium sp. (in: bacteria) | reverse complement strand
AGTGCGATCATGGCGATCAATGCGAATGCAGATAGCCCCAAGGTCCATGGATCGCTACTTTGGATGGTGACGAAAAGAATGCCTAGGGCAACGAGTTCCGAGGCAATGGCTTTCGATTTGACCCAGAATCGTTCTTCTGTGTTCAATCCGAGCGAATGCAATGAGTCCAGGATGAAACCCGTGGAAGGAGTAAACACCGCCAGCGCAAAAAGAAGCGCGGGACGCACTTCGAGTCCGAATACATAATAAAATGCCGTCGCTCCCAATATCAGCAGAACCACCTGCGCTGCGACGTGTTGCAGCAGCACACGCCGCCCTTCGCGTAACTCGGCAAAGTCCACTTCGAGCCCCGCGAAAAGGAACATCGCCACAATGCCCAAAGTTGCGAGCAATTTGACGGTGTGGTCTTCATGGAAAAGATGAAACCCAATGCTCGAAGCCGCACCCAGCGCAAGGCACGTGACCGCGCTCGGGACATGAAATCGTTGCAACGCCTTGGGGACGATGAAGAGCCCAAGTACGAGCAACATGTATTGAATTTCGGGGGAAAGCGTTAGCATGAATCACTCGGATCGGGGGCAGACCGGGACACTTGGCCCTCGACTGCCCAAGAGGGGCGCGTGTCGTAGTACGATGTGTTCGTCGTGTCAAGCGCCGTTTCCAGCTTTGCTCGCAATAAATAACCTTCAGCGTCGCCCTTGTCGCTCAATGGTCACCGCCGCAGCGTTCGTTCTACGTTTGGCATTGTTTGGCGCGCGAACTTCAAAACATGTTGTTGCTGCACGATCGCGATAACCAACCAATGCTGCGCAAGCGCATTCATGAAACGAACCTACGTATGGGCGAGAAAAACAGGACCGCTATCCTTCAGCGTTATGACAAACCACTTCGATGTTATGCCCGTCCGGATCAATCACGAATGCTGCATAATAATTCGCGTGGTATTGCGGGCGAAAACCAGGCCCACCATTGTCTTTGCCGCCCGCCAACAACGCCGCCCGATAAAATGCCTCGACTTGTTGGCGATTATCCGCCCGAAAAGCCAAATGTAAATGCGCCGGTTTCTCCTCGGTTTGGAACAAGACCAAAGAAACCTCACCACCCTTCGTACACAGCTCGACACCATATGTCGGCACGCCTTCCCCCACCACGACGACACCGAGTGGCCCGAGCGCTTCGAGGTAAAACGCTTTGCTCGCTGCAAAGTCGCGGACGCCGAATTTGACGTGATCAAACATGAGTTCTCCTGAACGGTCTGGGTGCACGCAATATCGAGACGTGGTCGGTCGAATGGGTCTACGAGCGTGAATTTCGAGTGGCGTGCCCTTTGGACGCGAGAGACTACGCCATTTTCTCGAAATGACAACGTGACAATTATGTAAGATTCAAATGTGCCGCAGCTTATTGGATTTGCAACCAATGGCGATCTTGCAGAATCCCCAAATTCGTCTTGACTTACAGGCTGAGGCCGAATAGCGTCGTTGCATCCATGACGCTCACGACGATTGGCGAACGATACGAACTGGTCAATCAGCTTGGACAAGGCGGCATGGGTCAGATCTGGGAGGCGTTTGATCGCAGTCTTCGTCGTCCCGTGGCCATCAAGTTGATGGTGTCGAAACATCTCGAATCGAAAGTTGCCCGCGCTCGTTTTTCGCGCGAAGCAATGGCGATTGCGGCCATTCAAAGTCCACACGTGGTGCAGATCTTCGATGCGGGTGTTCACGGGGATTCGCCGTACATCGTTATGGAACGGCTCATCGGTGAAGACTTGAATGCGCGATTATCGCGACTCGAACGACTTCCCCTGGCTGCGCTCGTGCCGATTATTTCGCAAGTTGCCAAAGCGTTGGAGGTCGCGCATGCGCGGAACCTCGTTCATCGGGACCTCAAGCCCGCCAACGTTTTTCTCGAGCGTACGGCAACGGGTGATGAGCTCGTCAAGCTCCTCGATTTCGGCGTCGTAGCGATTCTCGAAGTCGCTGACGAGACCCGAGAACAACACGACGGGCTTGTAAATATCGAATTGTCATTGGATGGCGATCTCGTTGGAACACCTCATTACATGAGTCCCGAGCAGGTTCGATTGGGCGTGGTTGACCCTCGCAGTGATCTTTGGTCGCTCGCGGTGCTGGCATATCAAGCGCTCACGGGGACGCGGCCGTTTGATTCCAATCATTTTGGTGCGTTGCTCGTGAATATCTGCACCGATCCATTCGTGCCCGTTTCGGAGCGTTTGCCTGAATTGCCGAAATCGGTGGATACGTTTTTCCACAAAGCGTTGGCGAAAGACCCAGACAAACGTTTTGCGTCCGCGGCTGAATTCGGGTCGGCATTTGCGTCGCTTTTGCATTCGACCGTGGGAAGTGCAAAAATTTTGGTCACCGATGACGAACCCGACGTCAGCACGATGATCCAGAAACGATTTCGCAAGCAAATTCAAGAAAAGAAATACCAATTCATTTTTGCAAATGATGGCGAAGATGCATTGCAAGCGTTGCGCGAAAATCCCGATGTCGAAGTTGTATTGACCGACATCAACATGCCGCGCATGGATGGCCTCACGTTTTTGTCGCATCTGCACGAAGTCAATCAGCTTGCGCGAGCTGTCGTCGTGTCGGCTTATTCCGAGCTTTCGAATCTTCGTACAGCAATGAATCGCGGGGCATTCGATTTTTTGATCAAACCCATCGACTTCAAGGACTTGGCGGCGACCATCGACAAAACGCTCCAGCACGTGGCTGAAACGCGCAAGGCGCTGGTTTCGAATGAAGAAAATTCTTTTTTGCGCATGTCGGTGACTCCGCGGGCGTTCGAGAATCCCTCCACGGGCGCCGCATTACGTTCCCCGGAGACGTGGCCGTGCACGATGGTCGTCATGGGCGTCGGATCCGAGGCTGCGGAAATGGCGATCAACGATCCCAAAACGTACATTCGAGCGCTCAATTCGAATCTGGAAGTCATCATTCCGGCAATTTTACGATCCGGTGGAATTATCGATCGTTTTGCTGGACGCTCGATTTTCGCGCTCTTTCGCGGAGAGGATCACGTTCCGCGGGCGATCGAAGTTTGCTGCAAAATACGGGCGCAATTGTCGAATCTTACGCACCGAACCGGAAATGATTCGCCATTTGCCCTGGGTATTCACATGGGGATCATGACGGGCGAAATCATTGCCGCGGAAATTGGATCACGCGCATTCGAACGTATTGAAAATACGCTTTTTGGTGAAACCCTAAAAATCGCCGAGCAACTACATAAAGTTGCGGCGAAGAATCAAATTTTGGTGGGCGAATCCATCGTGGCCGCTTCGCGCGATGGTTTCGAATACGAAGTCGTGCCGTCTGCCAATTCGACGCCGGACGTACCCGTGTATGAATTGCTGGGTCCTGTTGGTTCTCAGGGGGCCAAACACACAAGATCGTCCGATGTCGACGGGACCTTGGATCCATCGGGCGTTCGCTCCGTTCGGGATGGGTCGTCAAC
>JBGAOI010000867.1:0-3490 GCA_044221885.1 Polyangium sp. (in: bacteria) | reverse complement strand
CGATGAAGAGCGTATCGATGACCATGGGGACTTCGCGAAAGCCGTGTTTCTTGTGATGGACGAAAACGCGCACGCGCAAGCCGGGCAAACGCGTGCGTAGAACCGGGATCGTGGGATGAAGGTTGTGCAGGACAATTTCTTCGTCCCCGGCGAGGTATCCGGGCCATTGTTGGTCGGTGGGTGCGGCCTGAAAAAACGAAATATCGAAATCCTCGGGATACGCGAACGGATCTCGTTTGGCAGAACTTTCTTGGCCGCGCTTGACGTTGCGCGATTTCCAAAATGGATTGATCGGTCCAAAGCAGGCCGGACGCGCTTGGTCGCGCGGGGATCGAATTTCTTCTCCGGGGTACTCGATGTTCGGCAGTTCATTGGACCCATACCCTTTGCCGACGGGATTTGCATCATACCCCGGACCTCCGTAAGCATGGGTCAATGCGAGCGGCATGCGGGCAAACGGAATGGGATTGGTCGAGGATGCCCCGACGATGCTTCCGGTAAAAACGCGCGGTCCGACGACACGAAGCGTTTTCGACCATGGGCCGACGGAAACGTGCACGGGACATTCCGGCACGGGTTTTTGCCCAGGAACGTAGCAGGTTCCCCGCAACATCACCTCGGCGTTTTTCTTGAAATCCGCGTAATCGCTGGGATACAAACATTCACCCGTGAAATCGTCATCCTCGTCGCGAAATACGTCACCTGTCATTGCGCCTTGGACGATCAGCGGATGCCCTTCTGGCACCGTGACGATACCATCGGCGACGAGCGAAAACGTGGCACGCACAATGGCCGTCATCTCGAAGTGCTGTCGTTTCCAGGTCGTAAAACGAGAGCCGAATAAGAAGGGAGTCGAATTGTCGACGCGCACAGAATCTACTTTCAGAGAAATACGTTGAGCATCGATAGCCGCGAATAGAGGCTACCCGTATGGGTTTCGTCGACCGTGACGCCGTTTCTGGTCACGGTCACTTCGTCCTTCGTCACGTTGACTTCGGTGCGATTCGTAGCGTTGATCTCAAATCGGGGGCCAATATCGACGCTGACCCTGCCCGCAATGCACAAGTCGACCATGAGACCCAGGGTCAATTCGAGCACCGCCCCGATCGTAATCGATTCCTCGGCGCCCGTTGTGACTTCCAACATATTGCCCACAATGATTTCCGACTCGTTCCCCACGATCGTCGACAACGAATTTCCAACGGTCGTGGACACGACGGCTGCGGCAATGGTGGTGTCTTCCACGAGCGCCGCCGTCGTCATGGAGGTCATCGTGTTCGCCACGGTGGTGGATTCGATGGTTGCAGCCTTGGTCGTCGACGTCATGGCCCCGGCCGCCGTTGAATCGCTCATTTCACCCACGACGACGGTTACGCTTTTCATCATGTCCGCGTAGGTCGTGTTGTCCATCGCCACGGCGAACGTGGAATCGGATATCGCGGGAACTGGACAAACCAGCGACCCGGTGTTGTTCGTAATGCTCGCCGCAAACGTGGTTTCTGTAACGACGGGATTGGGCTGGAGCGTATTGGGTGCTTCGCTGCCGGTGATGGTCTCGACAAGCTCGCCGCAATAATAATTGAAGACCTTGCCGTGGAATGCCGTATGTACATGGGCCTTGCGCGTGTGTTCGACCACGGACCATGTGCCGCCATACTCCTCGGTCGTGTATTCGATGACGCTCGCGCCATCGTAGGTAACGCCCGATTCGCTGACGTGTCCGCCCGAGACATCCCACCCTGCCACGTCGAGGTCGCCGTCTTTGCGACACATGACGACCATTCGATAATTTCCGCGGATGACCTCGACCTTATCGCCGCGTGTCGTGGTGATGCGATTGCCATCGGTATGGTCGCGCCAACCACCTTTGGTATGCAAAACGGCGGTTTCGGCTTGGCGTTCGGCAGGTGGAACATAACCCGGACAACCTTCGCGCACGCGGGTGTCGTCAATGAACGAAGTCACTTGCGCGGCAAGATCTTCGCCAGTTGCCCGTGGTGCGTTTTTCGAGGCGACATGGAAGGGACTCTCAATGGCCCCCAGACGCAAGTAGGTGCTCATGGGACCGTTCGGTCCGACGCCTCCGTTGAAATCTGGAACGTTGAGCAGAAAGTATTTGCCGTATGCACCTTGCTCTTGACCTGCGGTCGGCGGAGAACCTGTTCCATCTTTGCTCATGATGCTCGTGCCCTCGAATCAACGTCGTTCGACGTAACGCAGTTTTGCCGCAAGTCGTGTATTGAGGATCGTAGTCATCGACACGAAGCAAGGTCGCATAAAGACAAACCTTTTGTGTACCAACATGTTTGCCCGCCTTCTGTTCACTGTCGACACTGGATTGATTCAACGAACAACCGCGTTCGAAGTCAAGATGGAGAATGTTGTTTGTCGGTTTGCCTTGACGTTCTCGACTGCTGGACGCAGTGGGCGCGTCGCTCGAGAAATGGCAAAATTGATTTTATCCGCAGCTTTTTTGTGGCAGGGTTTGCTGGCGTGATGCGACGAACGGACGCCAATAGCGCTTGGCCGCGGGGTACTCGGAAGACAAACGCATGAGCCTCACGCAACGATGGCGATGAGAAGAGGTATTCGACCATGAAAGCTTGGCAAGTGGGGGTCACGAACGTGGGGGCCACGTCGTCGGCAACGATGGCGTGGCGGAGCGGCGGCCAACTACGGGTGACGGTCATCGTCAAGTCTGTTTTCCGATTCGCGCCGAATGACTCCATGACCGTCGCCCCTGCCGAAGACATTCTCGACACGGATGTTCCTCTCGACGTCAATTCTCCTTATGGAAGCCTGCGGGGCGTTTCGGATCGATATCCGTTTCGCCCCCGCGTCGACGTGATTTTTTTCGGCCACGCTTATGCCCCAGGCGGCCGGCCGGCGAAGAGAATTTCGGCCCGCATGGCTATCGCCAACGGCAATGACAAATCACTCGACAAAGTGATCGATGTCATCGGCGACCGCAACCATCCTGCGGCAGATCCAATCCCCTTCATGAAGATGCCATTGGTCTACGAACGTGCGTACGGTGGACACGGATTTGCCCCGAACCCCGTAGGGCGAGGGTTTGGCCCCAATGCCCACCTCATGCCCAATATCGTTTTTCCCTACGGTTGGCAGCGGGATACCGAGCCTGCGTCACTGGGGCCCTTGGCCGCGTCATCACCACATCGATCACGCCTCGTAGGCCAAAGGCCGCTCGATTTCTTGAGCCAAACGGTGACGGAAATTCCCCCCCAACTCGACGTTTCGTATTTTCAATGTGCTCCCGAGGATCAACGTATCGCTCAGCTCCAGGGAGGAGAATGGATTCTGCTCGAAAACCTGCACCCGACGCACCCGCAGCTCATGACCCGCCTGCCGGACGTGCAAGGCGCCGCCATGTTGTTCGGCAAGGATGGATCGGACATCCCCATTCCTTTGCGTGCCGATACCTTGATCATCGATGGCGACCGCGAGCTGTGCATCGTGGTTTGTCGCGGAA
>JBGAOI010000866.1:0-3491 GCA_044221885.1 Polyangium sp. (in: bacteria) | reverse complement strand
CCAAACCACAAAAAAAACACAAAAACACACTCCCGGGGTTAATTGAATTCGCTGTGGGGGGCGGTTTTACGGCTACGCTTAAAACCCCAGTCAGGAAAACATGCCGACAAGCCGCTGTGCGGCTTTCGGCAGTTTCCCTCTACCCAGTTTACGATGGGGGGCAAAGCCCCCAATTTCATGCCTGGCCGGCCTATGCCCCCATTTCATGCGGTGTTGGTCCGATTTTCCAGCGGAGAACTTTCCAGCGGAGAACTCGCCAGCGGATCCAATTCATCCACAACACCACCACCCACTTGAAGGCCTCCAGCCCGTGTGCTAAAGGGTCGCGCCATGAATTCTTCACCCCTCCTGTCGGTCGTCATTTCACTTCGCAATCGCTCGGGCTTACGCCTCGAGAATTGTCTGCGCAGTTTGCGTTGGCAACAGGGCATTCCCAGTGACGACGTCGAAATCGTTCTGAGCGATTTTGGTAGCACGGCCGAGCATCTTGAAGGTGTGGAAAAGGCAGCCAAAGAGGTCGAAGCAACGGTGTATCATACGCCGACGAGCGGTTTGTGGAACAGATCGCGAGCCTTGAACATTGGGATCAAGCGGGCCAAAGGGAAATACATCTTTTGTACCGACGTCGACATGGTTCTCGCGCCAAATTTTTTAGATACGTTGATGACCACGCAAAACGAGCTCGGCGGGCGTGGATTCCTCATGTGTCAATACCATGATCTACCGCCGGAAACAGAAGGCCGCCGCGTGGACCTGAGCGACCTCGATGCGCTGAAAAGCATGGGTAAACTCCGGCCGACCTTTGGCATGGGAGGTTGTCAATGCGCCGAAACGTCGTGGTTTCATCGCATTCGGGGCCTCGACGAACGATACACGTATTGGGGGGCAGAAGACAAAGATTTGGCCTACCGAGCTCAAAATGATGGACGCGAGATCCAATGGGTCACGAGCAAAACGTTCATGTTGCATCAATGGCATCCAACCGCAGAATTCGACAGACCATGGTTGGTCAAGAAAAATAGGATGTGGTTCAAACTTACCAGTTGGATCGTGCGCAAGAATTGGTTCGGGTGGGGAGAGTAGCAGCCCGCGTAAGCGCGTCTTGATCAACGCATCAGGTTCCCGAATCCAAGATGGGCTCCCGCACGAACGCTCGATGCCAAAGTTCCAGCACGAGCAAGCCGAAAACTTCGGCCGATCCAATCCCCGTCCGCGTATGCTTCTCCACGATCGCTCGAACTTGGGCCCGCGAGAAATACGTATGAATGGCGGCATTGTTCGAATCAATCGTATCGCAAAGCCAGTCGTGCAAATCACGACGTAACCAGCGCACATAGGGAACCGGAAATCCCGCTTTTTTCCGTTCGAGCAGCTCGCGGGGAACCGATTCTTCGAGCGCCGCTTTCAGCAATCGTTTGCGGTCATTGCCCCGTACTTTGTATTCCTCGGGCAGTGACGCCGCAAATTCAAGCACGGTATGATCCAACAAAGGCACGCGCAATTCCACCGACGTCGCCATGGTCATCTTGTCTGCTTTGACGAGCAAATCGTCGGGAAGCCAGGTCTTCGTGTCGACGTAAAGCATTTGGTGCAGAGTCGATTCTCCGGCCACGCGTTCGAAAAGCCGCCGACTCGGGGCCGATGCATCTACCGCACCGAGCTCACGGGCAAAATCGGGTTGGTACAGCGCGCGTTTTCGTCGATGAAACACGGTCCCCGGATGTGCCGTGCGGCTGAAGTAATACTCGGGTAACGAAGCGCTCGCCCATGCATGATATCGAGGGCCATGAATCCATCCAGCAGCCGAAAGCAGGCGCAATCCTGCTCGCAAAATACCTTTGGCAGGACCAACCTTGGTTTTCAACGCTTCGAGCCACAAAACGTCGCTGTAGTTCTGATATCCTCCAAATGCCTCGTCTCCACCTTCACCCGAAAGCAATACCTTCACGGACGATTCTCGCGCCAAACGCGTCACGTAATAAAGCGCAACTGCCGGAGGTTCGCATACCGGCTCTTCGGCATGCCAGACGTACCGAGGCAAAAAGTCACGAAAATCCGACGAGGTCATGGTCATTTCATGGTGCACGGCCCCATAAGCCTGCGCGGCGATTTTTGCGTAGGGTCGTTCATCCACGACGCCCGCGCCGTCGAACCCCACGGTGAACGTTTGAATGGGACGTGACGACTGCTCGGCTGCGTATCGCAAGATGCCCGTCGAATCCATTCCACCACTCGCCAACACCCCCACGGGAACGTCGCTGATGAGATGATCACGCACGCTTCGGCGAAGTATTTCGCGCAATTGCTCCACGGCTTCATTGAAGCTTGGAACGGGAGATCGCCTCGTGAACGACAAATCCCAATATTGTCGAATACGCACTTCGCCCTGGTGCACCGTCATCAAATGACCGGGTTCGAGTTTCCGAATATGGCGAAACAAAGTCTCTTCGCCGGGTAAATAAAAATAGGAGACGAATCGATCGATGGCGGGCAGATTGATTTCGCGCGATACGGAAGGGTCGGCGAGCAGAGCTTTGATTTCGGAAGCAAAAAGAAATGCCTTTTCCGTGCGTACGTAATAAAGCGGCTTGATACCAACACGATCACGCGCCAAGAACAGTGTTTTTTTGCGGTCGTCCCACAAGGCAAATGCAAACATCCCCCGAAGACGTTCGACACAACCTTCGCCCAATTCCTCGTAGAGATGAACAATCACCTCGGTGTCCGATTGGGACTTGAAAACATGACCCCGAGCCACGAGTTCACGACGCAATTCCTGAAAATTGTAGATTTCGCCGTTGAACACGATCGCGATCGTACCATCTTCATTAAACATGGGTTGTGCACCCGT
Source organism: Polyangium sp. (in: bacteria) (assembly GCA_044221885.1). Lineage (GTDB taxonomy): Bacteria > Myxococcota_A > Polyangia > Polyangiales > Polyangiaceae > Polyangium. The sequence goes on along the minus strand of JBGAOI010000866.1, from coordinate 640 downwards.
ATCCAAGTCGATGATGCTCAGACGCCGATGACCAAGCGCCACTGGTCCCGACCGATATTCTCCGTCCCCATCGGGACCTCGATGCTGCAACGTGCGCAGCATGCGCCCAAGAAGTGCGGCATCCACTGGCTCGTGTTGGTCAAGATTGAGTTTTCCGCAAATGCCGCACATCTGAACCAACTTTGGCCGAAGTGTTGATGCTGCTCCGCTCAGCCGGTTCCCTCTTTACCCTGCGAGCGCGAGCTGTGCAAGGTACGAATGAACGGCGCGAGCCCACGGGCACGTCGTCCTGCGCCTGCATGGTCCAACAAAAAAATGATGCGTATCGGTGGCCATGATGGTCAGACTTGTGGTACTGGGTTCGCGTTGCTCGTCAGGCTTACCACGATCCAACCGTCGACCCTGTCACGTCATGCCGATCAAGCTCTTTGCAATCACGAGTATGTTGCACACGCCGTTCGAGAAGGCGCCAGGTGTGGCGATTCTTCGCGAACACGACATCGTCATCACCGACAACAAGACGGCGCCGAACATTCCCCCGGGCGGCAAGATGGAGGCGATCGCGTAGGGCGGTGGCGAACGCGCGTTCTCCCAGCCCGTCATCCCGACCGGAGCGAGCCGCGCTTCGCGGCTCGCGCAG
>JBGAOI010000865.1:0-3493 GCA_044221885.1 Polyangium sp. (in: bacteria) | reverse complement strand
GATCATACGCCGCCGTACGTGCTCATGAACGTCAATGCGGATAGCGGCGTTTCCGCGCATTGCACGTGCGCATTCGTGCAGGTGGGCAGCTTGGTGCCCGAGCAGGGCGACACGCCATATTACCTGCCATTGCTCGCAGTAGCGCAACATGTCGATCCATCGACCGAGCAAGGAGCCAGTGCTCTTGCCCATGAACTGCGGCACCTGCAGGACACGTTGGCTCTCGTGGAGCGCGATCCGAGTCATGCCCAGCGTGTAGCGGACTTCGGGATGAACAACACGAAAGATCCAGAGCATTTGCCGCAATCGATCGACCTCGAAGTGTTCAAATTGTTTGCACTCGAACCTCAAGCATTTGCATTGGATTATGCCCATGGCGACACAGCGCTCGAGATTCCGTTTCTTGGGCGCGGGATTCGCGTGACGTGTTATTCATCCGAAGAATACGTTCATCATCGAATGGCCGAATACGTCTCGGGCTTCGAGCGAGAATTCCGTGAAATGCATCCGACGCGAAAGGAGCAGATTCAGGCGGAATTCGAGAAAGCCGTAAACAAGTACGGACAAACGTTGCTGGGTCCGAGTGCGTACGCCCGCGTGCAGGAGATCAATGGTAGTCTCGTGTCGAAAATGCTGGATCCGACGCGTTGGGACAAGTCACAGAAGAAAGCGTCTATAGCGGAGGGTTGAAACGGTTTGGCGAAGTGGCATAACCCCGCCAAACCGTCCCGTGCCCCTCAATTCATCAACATCACGAATCCGTCGGGACCATTGACACTCGCGTAGGATGCGCCCCCGACCGACATCGCCCCATCAAATGCGCCCGTCACCACGACCTGTCCCGATGGCAACATCGAAATGGATCCGAATCGTTCTTCACCGGTTCCGCCGACCCTCGTTTGTCGAGTCACACGGCCGGTGGAATCGAGCCAAAGGACAAACAGATCGCTTTCGCCGGCGCTTTTTAGTGTTTGTCCTGCCACATCCATTTGGGTGGTGAAGTCACCAGCAATCACGAATCCACCACCACGAGCACGCACGGCGTCCACATAGCCGACTTCATCGGCCGCAAATACTTGCGAAGACAAGGGTTGTCCGTCGATATCGAGCTGCACCATGGCCACGCCTTGCGTGGGTGTGGATAGTTTCGTTCCAAAGAGGTCGACGTCGCCCGCACAAGCCCCAATGAGCCACGGGGAGCCCTTGTCGTCGACGTGCACCGAAAATGGGAAGTAACCTGTTTCGTGTGTGATCCCTCGAGACCAAGAAAGCTTGCCATTGGGGTCGAAGGCCGCGAGAAATTGCCCATCCACCATGCCCGTATCGGGAAGCGGACCATTACCAAAATCAGGCGCACCTTCGTAAAAACCGCTCAAGAGGATTTGACCTTGGGAGAAAAGCGCCATGGCCGCACTGCCTTCATACCCCACGCCGCCGAGCGATTTCGCCCAGGAAACTTTTCCAGCGGAATCGACTTTGGCTAGAAAAACGTCGGATTGCCCCTTGCTTTTTAATGGAAAGCCGCCCACATCAACATCGCCCTCGAATGTCCCGGCCCAAATTATGCCTCCGTCCGACGTTCGAACGATACGTCCCCCGGTTTGTTCGCCAACACCGCCGATGGTCACAGCATACCGATAATCGCCGTTGGCATTAAAGGAGGCGAGGAAGGCGTCACCCGTGCTTTGGCTATCGAGCATGCCGCCGCCAAAATTGATGGAGCCAATCATGACACCCGAGAGAACGACGCTTCCATCCGCATCCACGGCGATGCCCGTCGGGATATGTCCACCGGATTCACCAAAACGTCGTACGCGAGTGATTTTGCCATCGGGATTGATCCAAGCGATAAAAATGTCGCTATCCGAGACGCTGGCGATTTGCCCGGCTTGACCAAAGTCGACACGTGATTGCATCGTTCCTGCCACGACGATTTGCCCCGATTCCGTGGGTGCGACAAACCAGCCCATTTGTTCGTCGTCGCCACCCAAAATCTTTGTCCACGCCACTGGCCCACCAGCGGAACCTGCTGCAATGTTCAATGACTCTTCATCGCTTCCGCAACCGACAATCGTGGCCCCAAAGAGACACAATCCCACCAAACCGCGGGCAAACACCATTTTGCGCATTTCTTTTCCTCCGGAAGCAGCGTCTTGTGCAAATGACAGCACGGCCAAACCCGACCGTCCTCGGGGTCCTTCACGACGCCCTCGCTACTCCCCTGTGTTGGCGCCCAAGATGACGCCAAACCGGTCCTCGTGCACGCACGATTTTCAAAACAATCGCCATTCAAAATGGGACAAACGCGAGGCTTTGCCCAGGTCGACTTCCGCCTTTTTCGGTTGCTCGTGTTTCGTGAGAAACATTCCCCTATGCCATTGACACACTCGGCAAAACCGCCGAAGATGAGGCACGCCATCATGCTCACTTCGACAACAGCCCCCAATGTGTTCTCAATGCAGGTCTCTCCGCGCGAAAACATCACGCGTGAAACGCTGGAAAAACGACTGTGCGTCTTGACAAAGCTGTTTGTCCTTCCTACACACCCGCACGTCGCTGCGGAAATGTTCGAGCACCGCATCTTGCGTGATGCTCATGGCGCGACGCTTTGGGAAATCACCCTGGCCGATCTCGATGGTGGGCACGAAGATTCGGCGACAAACCGACGCATTGACCACGTCGTTCGCACCGAAGTGGAACACCTTCTCAATCCCTGGGGCGTGCTTCATTCGTTTTCGGCGTACACGAATTTGCCCATTCCCACCCCCTACGTCGACGTGCCCGTCAACATGCCCGACGACGACGCTCTGGTCTCATTCAGTTCGGACGAACCGCCTTGGCCTGATTTTGCAGTGGATGCGAAAACCCCGCAGGCTGGTAAAGAATTGCCAGCAACGGTACTGCGACGTATTCAAGAATATCGCGCCGACGTTCCATCCGAGCCGCTCTTGAAACCTCAGGGTCCAGGGCACGTGTATTTTGCGCTCGAGGACAAGGCCCATCGGCAATGGTTGACAGAATATTTCGAATCCAAAATGGCGGTCGCGAGTGAAGCGGATCGAAGGATCATTCGCGCATTTTCGGCATTTCAAATGCGCGAAGGTACAACCGCCTCAATCAATACCTATGACAGCCAAATCGTGACCTGGGGGACGGGCTGGGGAGGTCTCGGGTGGCTTGGTACCGTCATGGCTCGAGCAACATCGGACAATGCCATCCGGGCGGCCTTGGAGCTGGCCGGGATACGTTACCGAAGCCGAAATACGTACGACATCGTCGATATGGAACAAAAGCGAGTCATTACGGGGAAAAAAGAAGCGCTGGAAGTCATGCGTGCTTCGTTGCCGCTCTTGAACCTCTTGATTCACTTGGCGCGTTCCCCGCACACGCGAAAAGCGGTCGCGGACGCGCAATTGGGAACTTTTTTCGTCAGTGCAGGCGATATTTCCAATGCGCACGAGATGGCTACACAGGCGTTGTTCAACATGGTTTC
>JBGAOI010000864.1:3240-3496 GCA_044221885.1 Polyangium sp. (in: bacteria) | reverse complement strand
GGCGTCGCCACGACCCGAAGCGCTTCAGTACGCCCCCGATGCCGCAAAAACCACGGTGGACGATCCTGTTCGTTTTGCCAAAGGGCACTTGGTCCAGAAAAACCCACCGGCAACGGAATATCTGACCACTGCCCTCCTTGCGGAATGACCTGGGTTCTTTGACCACGTTTGATTTCAATCGTTTTTCTCGCCAAGCGAACCAAATGCTCCGAGGTCACCTGCCCCGCAGCTAACACGCTCAGAGGCGTATTTGCCA
>JBGAOI010000864.1:0-3230 GCA_044221885.1 Polyangium sp. (in: bacteria) | reverse complement strand
AGGAATGGGAACGCTCCATGACAAAACAGTTGCTCCGTCCCAAAAAAGCACTTCCAACGTTCGGGCCGTACCTATCGCAGAAATTCGCGCACCGAGCGACAAAAGGCGCGCTTTTTCCAATGGCACGTTCATCGGTTCACCCAATCCGAGAAGCGGCGCCGGATCGCTGCCACTTCGCGCTGCGCGAATACGGGCAAACCCTTCCATCAACAGCGTCCGCACACGCCCAGCATCATGCAATGCCGAACGGTTTTCCCATGCACCACGTTGCGCCTCGAGATCCTCAATGACCCCGTCGAGCCACGGGCAATCTTTTACGGCTGCTTGTGCCGCTGCACGCGCCTGATCGAGCCCACGTGCATCCGTGAGGCCCTTCTCCAATAGCCGATGCAAATACGTCGACATCGTGGCCATCGCGGATTCGCTCGCAATACGCTGCGCCGGCGGACCCAGACGAACATGCACCGACACTTTTTGCCGCTCGGTCTCGGACAAACGCTGGAAAGCTCGCACGGCAAGCGGAATGTGCACACACAGTTTGACCGCGCAATCGCAAGTGGCATGCGTCAAGTCCGCTCCCGCCAAGAAGCGCACGGTGTATCCGGAAAAACGGGCCGCCGGTGGTTGCGTGCTCAGCTCCACGTCCAGCCCTCGAGCTTCCGCGGCATCCACCAGTGTCAATCGCGCGCCTAGCCAATGGGCCAGCTTCTCCTCGCTGATCGTCCACGGCGGCTGCGTTTCCACGCCCGCCCCGGCGACGTACACGAGCACCGCGGCGATACGATGCCGACAAACGATTTTCGCGCCACAACTACATGGCGTCTCCTTGAGCGTTTTCCCTGGAACGAGTTTGGCCGTGACGTTTTCCTTGGCAAACACCGCAACGACCGTACCATCGGTTTCTTCAGTGACCGTTGGCCCATCGCCCGCCTTGATTTCGGTCTGCGCGCGTTTGACGAGTCCCATGTTGGACAATTTGCCCAGGGCCTCTGGCGTCAATGTGGCAAGATCGGCCCTCATCGGCGCATTTTCTCCACGAGCCAAGCAACCAGTTTGCCCGGGGTTGTCGCCGCGACAAACGCCCCGGCATCGGCCACCACTTGCGCCACACCGTGGTCATAGGCGCCTTGCACCTGATCGTCCAAGGACGCCGCGCCAAACACCGTCACGCCCTCCCCTACCAACGAACGCACCTCACGCGCGAGTGCGTCGGGACGATCTTCGAAGTCGGTAATCCACAAAAGAATCGTCCGGTGCGGCGTATCAATGAGTTGCGACGCGTATTGCAATGCTTTTGCGCCGTCGGTGCCTCCACCGAGCTGCACGCGCAAAAGTAGCTCGACAGGGTCGTCCACATACGGCGTCAAATCGACAACTTCGGTGTCGTACACGACGAGATGCGTTTTCGTCGCTGGCAATTTCCACAAAACAGACGCAACAATGGCCGCGTGAATGATGTTCCGCGCCATCGAACCCGATTGATCCACCACGATGACAATTTGGTGCTTCGGGCCAAACCTCCGCACGCGCGCGAAAAATTCGGGTCTTTCAATGACCAAACGGCGGTTTTCCCGATCGTAGTTCTGGAGGTTTTTCCGAATCGTACGCAAAGCATCCAGGTTTTTCGCGACACGAAAACGCGAACGACGATGACGAAATGGCGTCGCCCCCAAACGATGTTCGATTTCGTCGCACAATTTCTTTTGCAGATCTTCGACGATTTTTGCCACCAGCTTACGCGCCGCATCGAGGACCGTCGCGTCCATATTCGATTTGCAGCGCAAAATCGCCTCGGCCAACGATATCGACGGCGTCACGGTCGCCAATGCTTCGGGACGCGTAACGACTTCGAGAATCCCATACCGTTCGAGCGCATCGGATTCGAGACGTTCAATGGCTTCCTTGGGAAAAAGCTTGTGAATCGCATTGATCCAATCGGGCACGTCAAGCGGATGTTCCGGACCACTGCCCGGCCCGCCACCTCGAGCCACGGAACGCTGCGTGTCGCCCTCCGCTTGCCGATCATAAAGCCACGAAAGCGCCGCTTCCAATTCCTGCGCTTGTCCATTCGCGGCAGGTGCCCCGCCAAACCCATCTTCGCTGGCTCGACCAAGAATCAGGCGCCAACGCGTTTCCGCATCGTACGTATTCATTCGAGCACCCCGAGTTCTCGGCCCCAAGTGTGCACACGTTCGTCCAGGACCAGGCCCGCTTGAAGCACATCGACGGGCACATCACCAATCCACGACGCATCGGCGCGTTTACCCCAACGAGCGGCCAAGAATCCGCCAATGCGCGCTCGTTCCGCCGGAGGAAAAAACGAAAATGCCAGACGAAGCGCCGGAACCTGAATCAAAAACGCTTCGTCACCCAAGCTGTCGATGACGCTATTCATCGCCCAAATAAGACGATCATCACGTAATGCGGGCGCACGAGCCAAAGCAAAAAGGCCGGCGAAAAAATCGCCAATGCGGCCTTCGGACGAAGCTTGCAACGCGTGATCCATCACCGAATCCATCGAGGCACTTTCGGCATCCAAATACCATAACGATCCGAGCGCGGCTCCGCGTAACATCGCCGGTGCGTCGTGATCCGAAACGCGCCGAGAAAGCGCGGACAACGCATCGCTCGAGTCTAGCCCCAATGCCGACGCATGACGCAAGACTTCCGCCAGGTTCCGCATGGCCTTCAAATCGCCCGGAAGCAATTCAGCACCTCGAATACCAGCCAAAAGCGTCAATGCTCGTTCCGCCGCAGCCCGCAACATCGGACCGAGCAAAGGTGCGCCCACGACCTCGAGCCATTCGCCATGGTGCCACAAGCCAAACAGTTTTTCCATGGCCGGACCAAGAACACCCAACGACGGTGTCGCGGCAATGGCATGTTCCACGACACTGGCCACATCGCCAGCCAATTGCATGAGCCCGGCAAACGCGGCATCACCAAAGGTTTCCACTCGTGTCGCAAGCGAATCCGCTTCGACCATACGCCGCGACAAACAAAATACGACAGCGCCTTCGAGCGTCGAGCCCCAACGAGACGCTTCGATAATTTCCGGCTCGATATCCGGTCGCCAGACCAAACGAAAACCTTCTACCATGCGCGCTTCGGTTCCCCAGGCCGGACCACTTATCCGTGAAAAACCTGGAATGGTCAAAATGCGCAATCGATGCAAAACGCGCAATCGTTCGCGATCACCTTCGAGCCGCCAATCGAGCGATAACGTTTTC
>JBGAOI010000863.1:0-3498 GCA_044221885.1 Polyangium sp. (in: bacteria) | reverse complement strand
CGGAGCGGGCGAGTTTGGGGCGCCGCGAATGCCGAGAAATCAAGCCTCGACGAGCGCAACAAATGAAGTGGCGGAGTGGTGCTAGGGAAAAAGCACTTTGACCGGAATCCCCGGATTGGTTGCGGTGCCGTTACCGAGCTGCCCGGAACCATTGACTCCCCAACACCAAACCTGTTTTTCCTTGTCCAAAGCACACGCTTGATCGCCTCCACTCGCGATTTGGCTCGCCGCAATGCCAGGCACTTCGACGCGTCCCGCGGCGAGTCCATTTCCGTTGAATTCGAGATTGCCCCAGCACAGAACTTGGCCGGATGATTGACGACTACACGTGTGAAATCCACCGGTTGATACTTCGGCGACGTCCGTCAATTCATCGATGAGGGTCGCTTTCTTGAAATCCCCGCCAACGAGAATGCCCGAAATTTGCGACGCTTGATCATTGCCCCAGCAGCGTAATCCCGAGCTTTTCGTCATCGAGCACGTATGGTAGCTGCCGGCGCGAATCGTTGCGCCATCCTTGAGGTCCAAAACGTCGACCGGCGTTGGTATCGTATCCGTCGTTGTTCCATCACCAATTTGGCCCCAGGCATTGTAGGTCCCCCAGCATTTTGCGGTTCCCGCCGAGGAAAGACCACACGAATGTCCCCACCCTGCGCCAATGCTGACGACGTCCATCATGCCCGGGACCGTTATGGGCGAAAGGTGATTTTCCGTGCTGCCATCGCCAATGCGCCCTTCACCTGCGCCCCAGCATTTCATTGTGCCATCTTTGAGTCGAGCACAGGAATGTACCCATCCAACGGCGATTTCGACGACATCCTGTAGATCTTTGACTTGTCCGGGTAAGTTTGCCGCAGCGGTGGTGCCATCGCCAAGCTGCCCAAATTCATTGTCACCCCAGCAAAAAACAGTTCCATCATTGCGCAATGCGCAGGTATGCTCGTGCCCGCCACCAATCGCGACCAGACCGCTCAAGTTTTTGACAATAACCGGGCTGAGGCTGCTGATGAGTGTTCCGTCTCCAAGCTGTCCGGCTGAATTCGAGCCCCAGCAGCGAGCTTCCCCGGTCTCCAGAATGGCGCAGCTATGGGAATTGCCGAGTCCTACGGCGATTGCAGGCGTCGTGGGTTCGGGCTTATTTGGTTGCTCTGCATCGGCTCCACAACCAAGCAGGCCAAGCGGCGTAATGAGTGTAATTGCGGCCAACAAGAATGGGTTTGGAAGTAAGTCTCGGATCATTCGCGCAGTGTACACAAAGAAGAAGGCCATTGTCAGCAGGGAAGATGAGCCCACCAAATCGGCGATCAAGAACGAGCGCTCGGGGCCTGGTCACCCGTCAATACCCGGTTTGTTGTTCGCGACCCATTTCATGCGTTGCTGTCCAGCGAGTCAACTTCTGGAACGATTTGACTGTTGGGTTGTCGCCGAGACTGGTGTATACCATAGGACGATGCGACAAATTCTCTACGTATCGGTCATCGCTTGTACCGTCGTTGCCGCCTGTTCCGCCGCGCCCAACCCTTCAGGTGGTGCCGGCTCCGGGGGCTCGTCTGGGGGGCAAGGTGGCATGGGGGCGAGCGGAGGCGCAGGCGGCGATATCAACATAAGCGTCGGCAGCGGTGGCGGCAGTTCATCGTGTCAACCAAACGAAGTGCTCGTGAATGGTCAATGCCTCAATGCCTGTGTCGCGGCCAAACAAAACAAGAATTCGGTTGGATGTGACTATTACGCGGTAGCGCTCGACGGTTACTATTTTTCGAGCGGCGCGTGTTTTGTCTCGTTCGTCGCCAATACGTTTCCGACAAACGCGCACATTACAGCGGAATACGAGGGTATGCCGCTGGACTTGTCGACTTACGCAAAAATCCCGAGCGGCTCGGGTCAATCGCTCAAATACGATCCGTACGATCCCGCCGTTGGCCTCGCACCGGGGCAAATCGCGATTCTATTTTTGTCCTACGATGCCAATGGGTCTCCGGGGAAACCCGTTGCGTGCCCGGTACCTGCGGCGATATCCAAACCCGTTCAGGTCGACGGCACCGGGCTGCTCTCGGCGTTCCATATTCAGAGCGACCTCCCGATCGTGGCATATCAAATGTTGCCTTATGGTGGCGGGTCCGCGGCTGTGACGGGGGCGTCGCTTCTCTTGCCCACAAGCGCGTGGAATACGAATTATCTCGCGGTAAACGCTTATGATATTGCGCAGCCGGGGCGACCGACCATGGCGATCGCAGCCATGGAGAATAACACCGCCGTCACGGTTCTTCCGAAAAACGCCATCACGGGTGGTGCAGGTGTCGCCGCAGCCGCAGCCAATACGCCGGTGACCTATACGCTAAATGCGGGGCAAGTTCTGCAAATCACGCAGGATTCGCCACTCACGGGGAGCCCCATTCAATCAGACAAACCCATCGGATTCTGGGCGGCTCATGAATGCGCATTCGTCGGTAACAGCGCTTGTGATCATATGGAATCCCAAATTCCCCCGATTGGCGCCATTGGGAACGAATACGCCGGCGTGAGCTTTCGCCCGCGCAAAGCCGGCTCGCCCGAGAATCCGCCGTGGAAAATCATCGGCGTTGCCGACGGCACGCAATTGTCCTATGAACCAGCCGTCGGTGGCCCAGCCACCATCAACTTCGGTCAGCAGGTCCAATTTAATACGTCCACGCCTTTTCGCGTGAAAAGTCAGGACAGCGCGCATCCGTTCCTGTTGCTGCATTACATGGACAACGCTCAGGGGGCAAACGGATATGGCGATCCTGAGCTCGTGCGCATCACTCCCTCCGCCCAATACCTCAATCGATACGTGTTCTTCACGGATCCGACCTATCCGGACACAAACCTGGTTGTAGTTCGGAAAAAAGGCCCGAATGGTTTTCCCGACGTGTCGCTCGATTGCGCCGGCAAACTCTCCGGCTGGCAGGCGATTGGTGCTTCCGCGGAGTACGAATACACGCGCATCGATCTTGTGAAGGACTTCGTTCCGCAAGGCGCTTGCGACAATGGCCACCATGAAATGAAGTCAGACGAACCGTTCGGACTTTGGGTCTGGGGGTTTGGCGGTCCGAATACCACAGGCGGAATTTGTCCCGATATGCAAAGCGTCATGCCGCCGCAGGTATACACGTGTTATGTGAGTTATGGGTATCCTGCGGGAGAAGGGGTCACGCAGATCAATGACATCCAGGTGCTTCCCGTGCCCAAATGACGTCCCCAAGTCCGTTCATTTCTCTGCTCACACCTAAAATCGTCGGTCGACATTGCTCGGACGACCCGCGTATTGCGGCCATCGTCGTGGCGTTCGCTGTCAAGCGATGGAATGGTTTTTCCTAGAATCGTAGAAGCGCATCCTGTGCGCTTTGCGGGACCTCCAGGTGTCAACGCACACTGACAGGTGTCGTTGCTGCATGACAGGGGTTGTCGTCGACCATGGACACCTCGCGCGTTCTTGCGCGGAAACCATCCGTGATGATTCGCTTGGAATGGCTCGTTTTG
>JBGAOI010000862.1:0-3499 GCA_044221885.1 Polyangium sp. (in: bacteria) | reverse complement strand
AGATATTCTTGAAGAAGGGCTCGGTATTGCCCCACTGCGGTGACAAAGTCGCTTTTGATGCATCGCAGTGTTACACGATCCTTGGCCTGGGCGAACTCTCGACTGAGTGGATCCTGCCAAACATCGTCTAGCTCGTTCGTTTCGTCTTCTTGGGGTGTGTGGTCTTCTTCCATGGTTCTTTCTTTGGTCGGCGGCATGCCCAGCGATAGTGATTGAAGGGAACTATGGTCTGACCCAACCTGGGTATTGGCAAGACCTAGTACCTACGGTCGCCGACACGGTAAGAGGCCAAACTCCGTTGTTGTCGTTGCAAACCTTCTGACACCATGCACACCGCGAAGTACCTTTGACTGGGCCATCTTTGCCAGCAAAGTACGTATCCATGCACTCAACATACCGATCGAGACACTCCTCCTTTGGGTCCTTTTTCGGCTGCAAGATCGTCCCAATCGCCGCAATGATGCCCACGCTCACCTCGATGATCACCTCGACGCTGACCGCCTCCACAATGATCGGTCCGAGCAGCACGAGCGGATTGCTCGATTCGGAATCGCCCAACGGTCCACGCCGCTCACGCGTCATCCGTTCGCCCCCGGAAAATGGCCCCGACGAACGCTTGCGTAATGCCTGCTCGGGCACGGTCATCGTGGCAATCACCTGCCGCAAACATCCCTCGAGTCCCCCCTCGGGCAACGTTGTATTGCGCAACGTGACTTCTTGCACCACCCCGTCTTGGTTGGCCTTGGCATCATAACGAACCGCAAAGGAACGACCTGACCAAGACCCAGCATGTTGCTGGATACACGTTATCAAGGATCGCCGAATCTCCTCAGGTAGCTCATCCGCGTGCGAACGCGCCACCTCCGCGGCAACCGATGGATGCTCGATGACCGTGTAATCGTCTTGCGCCCGGCTGCATCCGAGCGGCACCAGCCCCAGCGCCAGCCCTAGCCCCGCCACACCGGAAAATACCGTACGAAATCCCATCCATCCCTCCAGGGCCAAGTCAACCACGCCATGACAACCAGGGCCAAAAACGTTGCGTGAACGCCGTTCCCAGCGGCGATCCACGCGACACCCAACGCATCGCAACGCAACCTCTCGTACCTACGCGGCCATAATGCACGAGTTACCAACCACAGCGTGACAAGCTGCCACACGCTCTGTTATTCTCCCCGCTTGGCCATGATCGATTCTAAAATGCCTCCGAAAGTCCGAGAAAATTGGCAATATTTCTTGGCAACCGTCGGAGCTGCGCCCGATCCACAGAAAACCATTACGCCTTCGGATCTGTACGAACGCCAAGAAGCACCGACGAAACGAGTGGAACACCCGACACTCGCTGCGGCAATCTCCGTTTCGGATTTGCCTTCGGTGCCCGTGACGACTGCACCCACACCTCACAACGAAGCCATCACCACCGACTTCGAAGTGCGCGGAATTCTCGGTGAAGGTGGCATGGGGCGCGTGCTTCTCGCTCGGCAAAAGTCATTACAACGCGACGTGGCCCTCAAAGTATTAAAAGGTGCCGAATCTCGGCGCGATGTGATCAATACGTTGCTCGTGGAAGCCGTCACGACCGGCTCGATCGAACACCCGAGCATCGTCCCGGTGCATGCGCTCGGACGCGACAAAACCGGCCTTCCCGTGCTGGTCATGAAACGAATCGATGGTGTATCCTGGCGCCAATTGTTCAAAAACCCGGACGATCCCGTTTGGGCGTCGCTCGGCGTCGATGCAGCGGACCGCTTCGATATGCACCTCGAGATTCTCATGACCGTGTGCAATGCGGTGCATTATGCCCATAGTCGCGGCGTCGTGCACCGCGATATCAAACTCGACAACGTGATGATTGGCGGGTTTGGCGAAGTGTACCTCGTCGATTGGGGAATTGCCGTGCATTTATCGGACTTGCCGGTCGATGCACGTCCACCAGAAGAATTCGAGATGCCAGTGGGGACACTTGCGTACATGGCTCCCGAGATGGCCATGGGCGACATTGCCCACATCGATGCGCGTACGGATGTGTATTTGCTGGGCGCGACGCTCCATTATTTGCTCGTGGGAAAACCGCGTCATGTGGGAGCAACGCCCATGGAACTGTTGCTTTCGGCTCGAGATTCCGAACCGTTTGATTATGGTCCCGGCGAAAATGGCCGAAATAGATTCAGCGAAGGATTTGGATGAACGACGCCTGCGCCAAGCCATGACGGAATGTCGATTCGCGTTCATGCAGGCACTCGAAGCCTGGAGCGGCAATGATTCGGCGCGCGAAGGACTCGATGAAGTCCTGACGCGGATGATCCATTATGAAATCGGTCGTCGAGACGTCGAAGGTGCGCGAGGTCTACTGGCAGAATTGTCTCGAGAAAAGCCTGAGCTGGCCAAGAAAATCGATGCCTTGGCGCTGGCCGTAGAACGTGAAAACGCCGATGCAAGTCGTCTGCAAGCCATGGCCCGGAATACGGATATTCGTGTCGATACGCGACCGCAATTGGTGATCCTTGGAGCATTGGCCATTTACGCCGCCGCGGTGTTCATTTTTCTCAATATGTTCAAGGCGACTTCGGAGACGCAATATCGCATTCAGTTCATCACGCTGCCGATCTCGACGCTGCTGCTTCTCATGGGCCTCTATTTTCCGCTCCGGAAGCGAGTTACCACGGCGATCAGTCGACGAGCATTCGGACTTTTACTCTTGTTTCCCACGTCGCTCATCCTGCACCGCGGTTTTGCTTTGACCCAAGGCGATACGACGCAATCGATGTTGATGACGGACCTGGCTGGATTGGCAGTTCTGGCGTTGGCTTTTGCCATGACCATCATGCCCGCAATTGCCGGAGCCGCAGGGATATTCCTGATGGGAGCGTTCGCCATTCTTCATTATCCTGCGCACGGCGTCATGATCTTCTTGGCAACGTGCACCGTGGTGACCGCATTTGTCGCGCTGCTCTGGACGCAGCAATCAAAGAAAGCGAAAGAAACGGCGAGTCCATAACCTTCCGCCAATACAACACTTTTGCGGTTTGCCCGTGCCGGACAAGCGATCCGGAAAGAACTGCCGAAGAGAATGCCGGTCATCAAGCCGCTCGTGCGTACCTCCAACGGAGAGCGTGCTGTAGGCGTTTTCATGGTGTATTGCACCGAGTAGCCAAAATTTCGGAGGTGGACGTGGAAATGACGTTGCAAGAATTGTTCGAATCGCGGCACGATCCGGAGCTCATGGCCGTGTACAAACGATTCGACGCGGCCACGCAGGAAGGCCTCAAGGAGGGCGAACTCAAGATGCTCAAGCGTCTGCTCGGCGAGGACATCGAGATCGTCGTCGTGATGCCGCGGGTGGTTGGAAACGTGAAAGCCGACCCGGGGCAGATGGAGCAGATCCTTCTCAACCTCGCCGTGAACGCACGCGACGCGATGCCCGGAGGAGGCCGATTGACGCTCGCCCTGGCAGACGCGGACCTCGACGCTCCCCTCGCGGCCGCGGCCGACCTTGTCC
>JBGAOI010000861.1:1669-3500 GCA_044221885.1 Polyangium sp. (in: bacteria) | reverse complement strand
CTTCGCGTAGCGCGGTTTCATTCCAAATCGAATGGAACGACGTCGACTCCAGCCAATCGAGGAATCGCGTCGGCAATGCTTTTGCCATGTTCCGCGTGGGTTCCGACAACGGCAAACACCATGTCATCTTCCGACAAACGATGACGTAATGCTGCATTCGCCTGCTCGATGGTCACAGCCTCGATTCGCTCGTTCTGTGTGTCGTAATACCCATCGGGCAAATCGAAAAGAGCCGCATCGAGCTTCCGATGGGCTCGCTTGCGTGCCGTGTCGACCTCGAAGGCGTGGGAGCGAATGAGGTACTTCTTGACGAACGCCAATTCCTCTTCCGTAATGCCGTCTTCACGCAATTTGTGGAACAAATCCAGCATCAGCGACATACACGTCGGAGCATCACTGGCCTTCGGAGCTGCCCACATCATGAACGATTCGCGCTGCCTATCGACACCGAGGCGCGACGATGTTCCATAGGAAAAACCGCGCTTGACACGAATTTCTTGCATCAAGCGCGACGTAAACGTCCCACCAAACACCGTATTCGCCACCAAAAGAGGCATATGGTCATCATCACGCGGATGCGTTCCGATCCCACCCATGACCATTTGCACTTGGGTTCGTTCGGGCTTGTCCACAAAGACCAACTTCCGCCCCGAAATCGGCTGCGGTGCCGGAACAGGATCAACGATTCTTTCGCCCTCCGGCAGCCCTTCAACCAGACGAGCGACAATCGCTTGCCCCTCCTCCACGTCCACATCGCCCGAAACAATCGCGTGCGCATTCGCGCGCGTGTAGTGCGTCGAGTAAAACCTCTGAACGTCTTCTCGTTGAATCTTTTCGAGCGTCGTCATGCGTCCGGAGACACGGCGCCCATAGGGATGCCCAGCAAATACAGTGCGTCGAAACGCTCGGCCGCAAAGCAATCCATCGCTATCGCGCGATTCGATGATTTCCGCCATCGCCTCACGCTTGAGCCGCTCGAGTTCGCCCGCGTCGAACACCGGTCGCGACAACACGGTAGAAAGGAGGTCCACGAATGCATCGAGCGATCGCTTGATCACCTCGAAATGGACAACCGTCGCGCTCGCCGATACGTCGACGCCAAATTCGCCACCCAGCAAATCGATCGTCTCTTCAATGGCATCCGATGTCCACCCGACGGAACCTCGACGCAGCATCCGTCCGGTCAAACGTCCCAAGCCCTCGAGTCCCACGGGATCGTGCGCAGAGCCCGAACGAAACGCAACAACGACACTCACGAGCGGCAACGCCGGGCTCGGTTCAACCACCACACCCCTCACGACGCCACCTCTTCCTCGCCTGCTTCGACTTCGTCTATATCTTCGACTTCTTCGTCCACTTCATCCGTCGACGCATCATCAACGGATCCGTCCGGAAAAACCTCAATGACGGTTCGTGCCGAACGAACCAAATATCGCCGCGCTACGCGCAAAAGATCACTCAAGGTAACCCTTCTGTACAGCGCCAAGCGATCGAAAATCGCTCCGGGATCGCCAAGAACCGTCTGGTAAAACCCTATTTGCTCGGCTTTGCCGCTGACGGTCTCGAGACCCTGCAAAAGGCCAAATTCAATGCGGCCTTTAACCTTGTCGAGCTCTTTCTCGGTCACGGGTTCGGCACACACGCGATCCAAAATCTCGTCGAGCGCTTCGAGCAATTCAGCCGCGGTATGCCCTTCACGCGCCGAAATATAGATATCGTAAAGCCCCGGATCCCGAAAACTTCCAACATATCCGCGTATTTCCGACGCGATTTCGAGCTTTTGAACCAATGCCCGGTGTACCCGTGACGAACGGCCGCCAAACAAGATCTC
>JBGAOI010000861.1:0-1661 GCA_044221885.1 Polyangium sp. (in: bacteria) | reverse complement strand
CCCGTATTTCCGACGCGATTTCGAGCTTTTGAACCAATGCCCGGTGTACCCGTGACGAACGGCCGCCAAACAAGATCTCATTGAGCAGCAAAAGCGGCGCGTGATCGAAATCCCCCAGCGCCGGACATCTGTAACCAATCGCCAACTTATGCGTAGGCGTTGGTTTCTTCGTCGACAACCGCCTCTCCTCGACTTGCGGCGGCTCGGGACGCACATCTTCGACAGGCAAAACAGCCGGGGGCATGTGCCCATACGTCTCTTGTACGAGCCGCAAAACCTGGCCAATGTCGACATCCCCCACAACCACCATCGTCGCATTGTTGGGCGAATAGTATGTCTTGTAAAACGATACACAGTCTTCGGTCGTAAAGCCCAAGATATCGTCCATCCACCCAATCGTCGGATGCCGATACCCATGTTCGCGAAATGCCTCCTTGTAGAGCATTTCATTCACCGCTCCGTCGACATCGTCATCCACGCGCTGCCGTCGCTCATTGGCGACGACGTCCTTTTCGCGCGCTACTTGCGGCTCACGCAACACGAGCTGCGACATGCGATTCGATTCGAGACGTAACGACAATTCGAGCGCTTCGGCAGGAAGGTTTGTATGGTAAAACGTCCAATCCAGGTACGTGGCCGCATTCGTTTCCGCCCCGGCTTCTTCAAGCATCCGATCGTAGGCTCCGTGCGGCGTCGTTTCCGTTTCGCCAAACATCAGATGCTCGAAAAGGTGCGCAATGCCCGTCTTGCCGTCTCGTTCGTGACGTGAACCAACTCCAAACCACGTCTGAAGACAAACGACCGGAGCCACGTGATCCTCGAGCACGAGCACCCGAAGCCCATTGCCCAGGACAAACCGTTCGACTCGCATCGATGGGCCAAAGGCGATGGTCCCATCGTGCTCCGCCTGTGCATGCGCGGATTGATTGCGGTTGAGTTCAGTCAGCAGCTCGGCAAACGGGCCCTTGCGCGACCGCATGCCCGCTTTGGAAACGGAAGTCGTGTGCATGTGCGCCGAGTGCTTACCACATCACACGCTCAGCGCCTGCGAATCATCGAAACATTTCGACAAACACCGAATCAATGTCGTGGTGCGTAGTGACACAGCACGTCTTCCGCGATGCGCGTCGATTGATGACATTCCCACTTGGAGTCGTGACAGGAAATCACCAAAACCCCAGCTTTGTAGGCTTCCTCGAGAGACGAACCCGCCCGCTGATGCAACAAGTTTTGCGGCGTCGAATCCAAACACCCCTTGCCCATCTGCACCTCAATCTTGCGATTGCCCCGGTCGAACTTGATCGGATTCGGCGGCGTCGTTCCCTTGTCCGCCGTGCGCACTGCATCCGCGAGCTTCTTCTTCATGCGGTCCAAGTAGTCCTTGTCCACGAGCGGCGGATCACCGTTTTGAACAGCAACCATCGCCAACGTGTACTGAATCGCCATGATCTGATCCTGCTCGGGTGCATTGGGCTGAATCGGCCCAGACGAACCCAACGGAACAGGACGCGGAGGCATCTTGAACTTGGGCTTGTTGTCTGCCGTCGCCGACGGTGCAGGAGCTGCCATTGCTGAAGCTTGCGCCGTCGCTGTTTTCGCCGGCGTCGCGTCGACTTTCGGCGGCGGTTCATCACAACCGGCCACCAACGACAAACCCAAGC
>JBGAOI010000860.1:3012-3501 GCA_044221885.1 Polyangium sp. (in: bacteria) | reverse complement strand
CGTATCCTTGCGTCACGTCCTGCGTCAACCGTCCGCCCGCGCGCGTATTGCGATATCCGTAGAAACACGTTTCGCCGCTCGGCTCTGTGACGTGCAAATCTACGTCCGTGCCGTCCGTATTCCACGTGATCATCACGACGATGTCCGCCGTATCGATTTGAACTTCCCGCGCCACTTCCGGCAAGCGTTGCTTGACGAAATCCGGAACGCTCGATTTCAGCTTGCCGCTCGTGATTTGTTGCAACAAATCAAAGTATTCGACGGCCACGATCTTGCGGAAATCGCCGAATCGACCATCCCAACGTCCCGCAAGAGCCACCTCGAAATACGCAATCGCCAAGTCCGCTTGTCCCATACGCGTCAAGGCTTGACCCATGGCGCGATACGTTTGCGGTTCATAAGGACGCGAATTCGCAACCCGTCGGAACAAGTGGAACGCATCCGCGGACAAACCAAAGCTCATCGCGCTGATACCCACGTCTCGGGCCA
>JBGAOI010000860.1:0-3002 GCA_044221885.1 Polyangium sp. (in: bacteria) | reverse complement strand
CGCATCGCCAGGGTTTTCTTCGACAAGCGAGCTCAATGCTTTGAGCGCATCCGCAGGCCCCGCGGCAGAGCGACGTCGATCCGCTTCCGCCGAAATCACGTCGTATTCCAGTTTATGCGTCGCCAAGACGTCGATGATGTTTTTGGGCAATGCAGCTTTCGTGCGTTGCTTGATCTCGAGCGGCGCCGCATCCACCCGGAAACTCGATTCCGGCATACGTTCGAGCGCCGGACGGAATGCCGGATGCGGGAAGAAACTCACGCTCGCCATGGTGGGCAACGTATCGAACCAGCGCAAAAATGCCGCTTTGGGATTACCAATGGCTTTCGCCGCCAATTCGAGCGAATCGTCCACGATGCGCGAAGCTTGCGCCGACTTGATCGTCTTGGCGAAGTCTTCGGGCACAATGCCGAATCGTTGATAATCGGCTTCGCTTTCCAGCATCAGGAGCGACGATGTTTTTCCAGGAACGCGGAAGTGAATCGAATACGCTTTCGACATGGCTTCCGTCACCGGAGCCAATTCTTCGATATGCGCCGTCGCCACTTGACCATACGCACGCACCGCGAGCGGCGACGTAATGGGTTGTCCAAGTGGAACCTTGATGCTTTGTTCACCGCCGCCCGCATCGAGCTTCATTTCGAGCGTCGCATTGGCTGCCGGGGTCCCGCGACCCACGACCCGCAGCGTTTGTCCTGGATAGATAAATCGGGGACGTCCCGCGAAGATGACATCCGAGCCATCGGCAACCGACGCCGACACCAAACGTAATGGACGATTGCGATGTGCCGTCGATGCCGTTTTGACTTCCGAACTGCCCATCACGGAAAACACAGCGCCGCCCGTTTCGCGCGTCAGGAGTGACAAGGCATCGCTGTCGGTGCCCGCCATGCCCGTTTGATACGCGTAGATGGACCCGACAGGCGTCTTCTCGAGACGTCGTACCATCGTGAACGCATCGGATTCGCCCCACGTTGCCGAACCATCGCTCAGCAAAAACACATCCCAGCTCGACGCTCCACCGGCCGGTGCGCGTGTTGCTCGCACGAGCGCTGCGCCAACATCCGTTGCGCCTTCGAGAGCCAATGAATTGGCAAAGGCCACGACATCTTGACGGTTTGTCGCGTCGTTTGTCACGAAAGACGGCCTGTAGAAGTTCTGTTCGATGTTGAAGAACATCACGTTGAAGTTCTTGATCGTGTCCTGGTTGTTCTCGAGCACCGAACGGAGCAACTCGAGCCAGACGTTGAAACGATCGGGATTGGACGACAACGACGTATCGACGAGGAAGAGTGCGCTGTCTCGACCTTTCGCGGCAGCGGTGGCGGGGATCTGCGGCGTCACGTCGGCAGCGAAATACGAACCCGTCGGAGCATCCGAGCCCACGACAAACGCCGGGGCTGGCTTTTTCATGCGCAGGGTGACGGTTTTACCGGAAGGATCGTCGTACCGGTAGAACTTGCGAACTTTGTCCTCAAAAGGTTTGACTGCGGGCGTCGATTCGACAGCGGCACCTGGAGGCGGCGTTACTGCGACATCGATCGCTTTGCTTCCCACGTTGTCGGGCAAGTCGAACGTGTATTCGAGATCATCGCCGATCTTCGTGAGCGGAACGTCGTAACCGAGAACGATGCGATGATTCTTGTTCGGTACGAGAGGAAAAACGCGCGCGTTAAAAATCGCCGGGCCGGACCATTCGAGCAGCGCCGGATCCACTTGGCGGCGTACCGTGCTCGTGTAAGCAAGCGCGGCCTTTTCTTTGGGCACCATGCGCGCTTCTTTCACGCCGAGCCAAAGCGATTGGCGATCATTACGAATCTCGATGGGATCCGCACCCATCGCGCGCACGCGTTCCGGTGTGAAAAACGCCGGCGCTGCTTCACTGGCAATGGCCATGGCGTCTTGGCCAAACGCGAAGTAGTACGGGGACGAACCCGTGGGCAAACGCAGTTTCAACGTGCCTTCGTATTGTCGTGGCCCATTGTTTTTCACGACCATATCGAGCACGACACGGGCCATGAATCCATCGAGCGTGACCTTCGCTTGCATCGAGCGTACGGGCAGCGATTCGTTGTCCCCCACGTCGACCTTCACGGAATGCGCCGCGAGTTGCGAACGTTTCCAGGTTGTCGCTGCGGGTTTTGCAGGGCCGCCTTTGCCCGTATCGGCTTTGCCGTCTTTATCTACGTCGGGTTTCTTCTCTTCAGCACTTTCGGCCAATTTCATGACCGCACCGGCAGGCGCCGCTTGTGGAGGTGGCGGAGGCATCGCCGCCCCCTGCTCGTGCATGGCTTCACTGCTGTCTCGCATCACCGCCGATGGAGCCGAGTCCATCGAGGGCATGGCCGCCTCGCCACTCTTGGCCGCTCCGCAGCCACCAGCGCTGCAAGCAAGGAGCAGCGCGAGCGTAAACAAAATCAATAGAGATCGCGCGCGTGGATTCATGGTGCGAGTCTAACGGAAGTCGTCGTCGCGCCTTACACGAAGATCTCGTCCTTCTGCTCCACGACCGATTCGTGTGTAGTTTCGTTCGCGTTGCGTTGGTTCGTCTTCCTCTCGTTCGGAGTGACCGTTCAGGCGTAGCTTTGATAGGCTCGCGTCTTCTTCGCATGTTGTTCACTCTTCGCGTCACCGGACCTCAAGCTTCGGATCTCGCGGTTCTGGTCGACAAGTGTCCAGACAAACTGCATTCGACACGTCTACCGTTTGGCGTGGCGCACGTTTTTTTTCCAGAATCTTCGCAAGATGCAGCCACAGTTGCGCTTGTCGTCGACGTTGAGGCCGTTCATTGGTCCTCCAACGGTTCGTCGGGGGCGTTTGCAACGACGAACGCCGCGATGTTGAGCGTCGCGATAACGCGGGCGCTGGGAACGGCTCTTGCCGCGCGCGCTCCTCAACGCCCCGAGCTTGTTTCTGCTGTTTTGCCCATCGAAGCGAGCGTTTCGTCCGTGGTCGTGGCGCAAGGATCGAACGATGCCCGCGCCTTGTTTGCGCCTCTTGGT
>JBGAOI010000085.1:11106-17811 GCA_044221885.1 Polyangium sp. (in: bacteria) | reverse complement strand
ACCATCTTGCTGTGCAAGTCGGTGCTGAGAGACAAACCGACGCTCCGCGCTGTGTAGTCCGGCTCGATCGATACGGCCCCGTTGAGTCCTACACGAACGGTCTTGATCTTCACGTCGCCAGACAACGTGCCCGCGTAACGAATTTCATTCCAACGTCGGGATGCGGTCGCGACGATGTCGGGCGACGCGGCAGACACGACGTCCACGAGAAAACTCGCGCCAACGCCCCAACCAGCCGTGGGGTTTTCCCCGGACAGAAACACAGCCGGCGAGACGACGGTCGTGTTGAAACTGTCCGAGTAAAACATGGTCTCGAGGCCCGCCTTCAGCGTAAAACCTCGACCTTGACCACCCGTGTCGATGCAGCGTTGCATGTCGGCGGGCGATCGCGCGGCCTGCATGCATTGAAAGACGGCGCTGTTGTTTCCGCCTGCTGCGCCTTGATCCACGTTGACCGTGATCTGTTCACCGCGGTCAAACGCTTCGGTCGTCTTGAAAACAGCCGGGAACTTACCGCGCTTGCCCTTGGCCTCGATCGTGGCTTTTCCAGGGTTGTGCGGAATGGGATCCTTTAGTTTGTCCTTTGGTACCGCGATGCCGTCGACTTTGACCTCGATCTCGCTCCATGCAGTTGGGATCTGAAGCGTGATGGTGGGAGTGTCCGCCTTGAGTTGTTCGAGAACGGCTTTGGCATCACTCTCGACCGCAGCGTTGCCTTCTTCCTGGGCAAACTTCTCCGCAAGTTCGGCATCCCCACGCGCTTCGAGGAGCTGACCAAGGCCATCTTCGCATTTCGCCAGCATGAGTTTGCCCGCAGCAAACTCCGAGTCGGCGATGAGGGCCGCCATGCAGCCAGCAAAGTCTTTGGTTGCAAACGACGCTTGTGCGGTCGCGACAGACGCGAGTTGTGTCTTCGTTGCTGGTGGGCGCGTCGGTTTGGTGATGGTCGTACGGGCTTCGCCAAACGCCTGCTCGAGCTCTTTCGTGGACCATTCCTTGTCGAGCGTCGCCTTTGGATCTTCGGTGAGTGCTTTTTCGAAGGCGGCTTTGGCTTCAGGAAGTTTCTTCTTCCCGACGCCCTGAATCACGCCAATCGCCATGTGGATCTGCGCGCGAATGTTCGGTTCGCAAGCCTTGCCTTTGCATAGCGTGAGCGCCGCATTCAAACGATTCAACGCCTTGTCGTATTTCGCCTCGACAAACTCGTTGTATGCGTCCGTGACAGCTTGTTGTCCTTCGGCATCTTTCGGCCCGGCAAACGCCACTGGCGATTGACAAACCATGGCCATAGCGAATCCGAATGCACATGCACTCGCGGCCCCGATTGACCATTTGGAGCTTCGGGCCGCTTGGGACACCGTTTGCCCTAGACTCCGAAAGTTGATCAGTTGTTGGGTGCGCCGCACGTGATCCACTCCGCAATTTTGTTGACGTCAGCCTGGGTGAGGAATTCGTCGGCCACCATATCCGCCGCACTCACCTTCGGCATTCGATTCGAACAATCGCCGTAGGCATTCAATCCGGTCATCGCACCCAATTTCATGTTGCAAAGCATCTGCGATGCCGGCGGATTGCAAGGAACGACGTAAGGCAAACCATCGGATACCGTCACGTATGCCATGAGCGACGCATAAGACGCGGCAGCATCCCCCGCAGTAATCGTGGGTCCATCTTTGCCCGTTCCCGGTGCATGACAATTCGAATCAGAGCACTTGCCTTTGGCTTCCAATATCGGCGTGAAAATATCATTCGCGAAGCTGACTGCGCATCCGGCATCGGCATCGCACATGCCCCCGGAAGAAGACGAGCTGGACGCTCCGGACGAACTCCCCGAAGATCCCGCAGTAGCTCCCGCACTCCCAACAAGATTCGCAGGATCACCGTACTGCGGGATCTCCTCGGTCGCGCATCCACCAAACATGGCCGCCGACAAGGCGCTCGTGACTAGCAATAAACGCGTTATTTGATGCATGGGGTGTCGCTATCTTCGGCATCATAACCGCGAGCGGGAAACGGGTACAAGCTATCGATCCGAGTTGTCTCGCGCAATTTCACGCAGCCCCGAGAGCACCTCGTCAATCGACCGCACGCCGTCGAAGCGCTTCTGTTCATGACCATCCGCATCGACAAAGATCGTCGTCGGCACCCCTCGCACACCAAGTTCCTCGGCCAAGAGTTCCGCATTGGGACCGTCGGTAACATCCACGCGAAGCGCAACGACCGCGAGCGAATGAAACAGGATCCGCGGATCGGACCAGACCTGTCGGTCCATCTCGAGCGCCCCGGCTGACCAATCCGCCCGCACGTAGATCACGAGCGGCAGACGTTCACGCCGCGACCGAGCTCGCGCATCGTCGAGGTTTGTCTCCCAGGTCCACATCCGCTGCGAAGGGCGTGATGTCGCAACATGGTCGGGTGTTGCCGAGGACAAACCCACGACATTCGACGATGCCATGGGCACGATCACCGTGGGCACGGGGCGAGGTTCCATAGGGACGCACCCGATTGGAACAACAAACCCGACGGCGGCTAGGACAATTTGATACGGGAATGAACGAAGGGCCGAATGAGGCAAGTGACGCGTACGCAGGGCGAGGTCACTTCTTCTTCTTGGCGGAGCAACTCATGTTGCACATAAGGTCGGCAGGAGCGCAGCCGCATCCACCACCTCCACCAGGCTTTGGACCAGGCGGCGGTGCTGGACCAGGACCAGGCCCAGGCGCAGGCCCCGGCCCCGTCTTGGTCTTCGTGCCCCCTGTGCCTGCAACTTTCGTGGGCGCTTTGGAGTTTGCCGCAACCGCCGACGCACTTGCATCAGGCGCAGCTTCGGTCGCTGTAGGAGCAGCCGTAGGCGGCGCGGTGTCGAGTGGCGGCGGCGTGTTTGCCGCCGTCGGCGACGTTTGCGCAGGCGTCTCTGCCGGCGGCGGTCCACTCGAAGCCGCGACAAACACCCCCACCATCGCTGCAATGGCAACGACAGCACCGATGCCGATGTACATCGGCGTGCGGTTTTTCTGGGGTTTGGCGGGTTCGGGCGTTGAAACCGTCGGCGCTGCCGTCGCTGTCGTCAGCGACGGACCACTCATCTGGAACAAACCACCCGGATCATCGAGCAGGTTTGGCGTGGCCGAGGCCGATTCCTTGGTCGCTGCAACACTTGCCGCAAGCGCCTTGAGATCGATGAGGCCCGAGTCTTCCGTGTTGAGCGGCTTCGACGTTGATGACGACGAAGCAAGCGCACTCAAACTTGGACCCGCACTTGCCGCCGGGGACGAACCCACGCGCGACGTGAGAGCGCTGAGCGAGAACAGTGCGGACTGCTCTTCCGTACCCGCACCAATCCGGGCGGGTGCTGGAGCTTTCGGCGCGGAGAACAATGGCGCATCGCCTTGAGCATCACCGCCGAACAAGTCGCGTGACGCTCCGCGTGCACCATCACGCTTCGCAGCAGGACGTGCGGGTTCGGGTGTAGCCGCAGCAGGCGCTCCACCGGAAGCACTGAGCGCATCCGTGATCGCTTGGACTTGGGCAATGGGCTGCCAATCAGCCATGCCGTCCGCCCAAACGTACGTGTCGCTCGAAATCGTCGAAGCATTCACGGCTTGAACGAGTTCCGGCAGCGACATCGAGCGTTGGTCGCCCTCGGCAACGTTGACGAGGTACGTCGGACCTTCACCACCCGCGGCAGCATCCGCTGCGGCGACGGCAGGATCCGAGGCGTTCGTCGTGGTCGCCCCGCTGCTGTTGACCAAGATTGTCGCGCCACACTTGCGGCACTTGATCTTGACGGTCTTCCCTTGGACTTTTTCGTCCGAAACCGTGTATTTCGACTGGCAGGAGTTGCAGGTGATCTTCATGTCGCGTGTAGCTCGGCGAGTCGACGGAGGTTCATGTTCAACTGGGGCAAGCGAGTGTATCTCGACTGGTCCCGCTTTCGGACACTTCCTGACGCATGATCAATGAAGAAGTTCGGATCTGGCGAAAAGAATGCAGCAAAAGAAAAAATTCTTTCCTGTGTCCAAGAATGTCCGTGACTCCGTGTTGAAAGCCGCCCCGATCCCTTGACGTCGCTCAACTCGCTTGCTGCTCGACCACAACGACTGCCGGAGCAACCACTTCTTCGAGTTGCAGTTCTTGCGATGGAATGCCTGAAGTTGGAGGTGTCGACTCATCCGCCACTTCGCCAGGCGGTTCCGCTTCCGCAGCATCGGCAACGTCTTGTGTCGCTCCAACGTGTTCGCCGTACGCTTGGAGTTTGGAATAAAGACCGCGACGACTGATGCCAAGCACGCGCGCCGCACGTTGCTTGTTTCCGCGCACCGCTTCGAGCGTCAACAAGATCAGTTTGCGTTCTGCATCCGCCAACCGTGTTCCAACCGGTAGACGAAGGACCAATGGATGTTCGGCCGCGTCGCGATGTTCCATGTCGCCCGATACCGGCAACGGTGAACGATTCGACACTGGCGGTAACGACAACGATGGTTGTGAAATGGGTTCGATGGCGAGCACCGACAACTCTGCTGCCTCTGGTTCAACTGCCGATGGTGCAGCGCACGATGATGAACTGAGGTCACTCGCTATCGCCGGCGCGATGTCGTGTTCGGAAGGTGCATGCACAACCGGAGCGGCTTCCGTTTGCAAAGACGAACGGCGCCCGGTTCGTCTTTCAATACGGCCTTGCCCGAGCTGAACCTCTTCGGCCGAAACGACTTCTGCCCCTGCAAACAACGCCGTCTGCTCCACAACGTTCCGCAGCTCGCGCACGTTGCCCGGCCAGTCGTGAGCGTACAGACGCTGCACCGCACTTTCAGAAAAACGTTTCGCGTAGGTGCCGTACCGCCGCGAATACTTCACGAGAAAACGTTCCGCGATCGGAAGAATGTCTTCAACACGTTCACGCAATGGAGGAAGCGTGATCGTGAAAACGTTGAGGCGATAATAGAGGTCTTCGCGAAAGATATTTTCATCCACGAGGTCGAGGAGATCCTTGTTCGTTGCAGCAACGATTCGGACGTCAGCTTCGATCTCCTTGCGACCACCCACACGGGTGAATCGATACGTCTCGAGAACCCGCAAGAGACTGACCTGCACGGCAGCATCCATCGTCCCGACTTCGTCGAGAAACACCGTTCCCGTCGCCGCTGCCTCGAACTTACCTTCCGCAGAAGCAAACGCGCCGGTGAAGGATCCTTTTTCATGTCCGAAGAGCTCACTGCCGATGAGCTCACGTGGAATCGCGCCTGTGTGTACGGGGACAAACGGCCCCGATTTCCTCGGGCTACGGTTGTGAATGGCCCGGGCCACGAGTTCTTTGCCCGTACCGCTTTCACCAACGATGAGCACGGGAGCCATCGTCGACGCGACGCGTTCAATACGCGTGAACACATCACGCATCGCACGCGAACCACCCACCATTCCTTCGAACACCAACGGATTCGATGCCGCCTCCTCGTTCTCTCCTTCGGCTTCACGAACGTTGTCGGAATGCAAAAGCTCACGCACGAGCGACACGAGGCGCGCTGGATCGAGAGGTTTCTGCATGTAGTCCGCTGCGCCGAGCTTCAACGCATCCACAGCATTCGAAACAGATCCGGATCCCGTGACGACAATCACCGCCGGTGTGGCCGATCGGTTTGTCTCTTCGTCCAGGGCTTGTGGTGCCAAACGACGGATGAGCTCCATTCCCGTCATTCCTGGCAAGTTCAAGTCCGTCACAAGCACGTCTGAAGGCGTGCGGTGGTGGATCTCGATCGCTTGCTCGCCGCTCGAAGCAACGAAGACGTCGAGACCTTCATGCCGCAAGACAGCTTCGAGAATCGCTGCCTGATCCGGCTCATCCTCGACGAGAAGAACGCGACCGGGCCCCGGATGGTGCCCCGTGATCGCCCGATGTGCGCGGTGCGTCGCCCACCTCGCTTGCACTGGAGTGCTCGCAGCCAAAATTTCCCCCTCCCCCGCGTCGCAATCGCACACCGTGAGGTGTCCCGATCGGCGATGAATCAACTCTAGCGAAGTGGATCAGACACGCCACCTCCCATGCGCAATTCAGAGCAGCCAAGGAGGCTCCACACAACGCAGTGGTGCAGGCGACGCACACACGAACGTCCACGACGGCAGCGAGCCGCTCTGTGCTTGGAAACCAATCAAATCGGCCACGATGAAGCGGTTTATCTTGCCAAACTCATGACGGCAAATGGAACACTCGGACGTTCGTGACGAACACGTACGCTCGCTCTTCCAAACGCGCGTGTGTGCATGCGAGATCTTCGTGCACGCTCAACTGCGCCGTCGTCGACATCAACTTTGGCGACCCTTCGAAACGGCAACGGCGCCGGAATGTCCGACGCCGCCATGTGAAACGATTCAACTGCGATGTCAGGGCTTCTTGGCACCCTTCTTCGTGGTCTTCTTCGTTGCCGACTTCTTCGAGCCTTTTTTGCTCTTGCTGGATCCCGCTTTCGCTACCTTCTTCGCATCCGTGCCAAGCGCAATGTCGAGGCGGTTGCCTTTGGACTTCGCCATGTACGCCGGTACGCCATCCTTGAACTGAACACTGATCTCGGCGCCCGTCGGATTGTTCACGATGTTGAGTGACGCGATACGTTTGTCTTTTCGCATCAATTCCGAAGCCGAAGACTTCACGCGACGACCGGGCAACGAGATCGTGAAGCCCATCGCGCCCGCTGCGCCGTTGACCGTTTCGAT
>JBGAOI010000085.1:0-11096 GCA_044221885.1 Polyangium sp. (in: bacteria) | reverse complement strand
GTCGCCATCGGTCTTGATCTTGAGCGTGATCGGACTGCGCACCGAGCCATGGCCGAATTGCTTTCCATCGCCTTTGGCATCGTCATCGCTGTCGTCATCATTCGATGCGGCTTCCGGAGCTTCGGGTGCTGCCGCGTTCGAATCACCAGCCGCGGCCGTCGGTGCCGGTGCGATCGTTCCATCTGGTTGCGTAGGCATCGCCGGCACAGGCTCGGTCGTCGACAACGGTGTCGCACCAAAAAGCGGAACGTTGGCCACGGGCGTCGTTCCATCTCCTGCCGGATTCGCGGCGGTCGGAGCGGGAAGCGCCGCCGACGAAGCAGCCGCTTCGGTTCCTTGTGTGTCGGCCGTCGTATTGTTTTGAGATCCAAAGAATCGCGCTCCACCGACGACCGCGAGCACAGCCACGAGACCAAGGGCTCCACCGATCACTGCCGCTTTACGGCGCGAGGCAGCCTTTGCCACGACGTTGGATCCATCGCCTTCTTCTTGATCGCGAATGAGCTTCCGGCCCGCCGCGCGGAGGACACCTCCCGGAGGTGCTGAGGTTGTCCGGCGAAACGTTTGTCCTTCTTGATCCGTCGTGACTTCGCGGCGCTTACGAATGGCTGCCAAGAGACCGGCCACCGCACCTTTGGCCCGTGAACCAAACTTGCCGACCGCTGGTCCAACAGCACCGAACGCTGCTCGCGCTGATCCCGAAGCTTTCGAAGCCACGTTCCGAACGGCCGCGCCCATATCCTTCTTGCCACTCGGCGTCTCGTCGGCTTCATCCGTCACGACACTTTCCGAACGAGCTTCCTTCGCTTCCACAGCCACGTCGTCGCGAGACTTCTCGCTTTCACCTCGTGCTGGAACCGAAGGCAACGACGTTCGAGCCGCCGACGAACGCGGACGCAACGTCGCCGCAACACTCGCCAGCGAAGAGCCTCGCGCCGCTGCACCATCAGCATCCTTGGCATCTTTTCCGTCCGAACGATCTTCGTTCGACTTCGTTGCTTTTCGAGCGATCGCGCCCAGCGTATTCAGGGCATCCTTGGCAGTTTCTTTGACGTCAAACTTTTTCGCGTCGAGCCCATCGAAACGCAACGAAACGACAAGTTGCGGAATCTTGGTTTGGGGATCGACCTCGACCTTCACGGAGTCGACCATGGCCGGACGTTTGTCGCCGTGGTCCATGTCTTCGAGCTCCAAGGAACGACCTACCTTGAGAAATTCGAGGTTCGAGCCAACTTGGATTTCGCCACCAAGCGAGTCACGCACCCGCGCCTTCATGGGCGATCCGAGACCTTCGATGTGCAGTCGCACGCGCGTACCTGGAACCGCGATCGGACCTGCACTCGGATCGGCCGTTCCGTTGATGCGCGCACACATTGTGCGCAGAGTTCCCTCGGCATCGACCGTCTCGAACTTGGTGAATCGCAGACCGAATTCGCCGCCTCGCGACGCTTCACGCCGCCAAGTGACTTCACCTTCGGCCACGATCTCACCCACATCGCCTTCGAATCGGCACAGCAATTTCTCGCCTACATCGGGCAAGTACGCCGTACGAAGACGCATTCCTGTTTGCGATACGTCGACCGATTCCGCTTCGAACCCGCCGGCGCCATTGGCATCGCCGACGGCAACGAGAGCTTCAAAGCTCACTCGGCTCTTGCCCGCCCGCCGATCAGAAGCGGACGAAGTTGCTTTGGCATTTTGACCGAGGCTCTCGCCGACAGTGTCCTCTGCGCCTGGCATGCTCATGACAAACCTCCAACGGGTGCGATTTGTTTCTTCGCACCACGGCCGCGACGTGCGGCACTCAAGCTCGATTCCCCGATATGTCAGGCGAAAGTACGGGGCCAAGTTTCGTGACATTTCGAATCACCGAGGGCGCGACGCTCACCACCACAAAGCTCGAAACTTGTTCGCGAAGAAGCCGACGAAGGGCTTACCGAGAGCTTCTGAAGATGCCACGATGTCGTCTGTGAACGACGAGCACGAATCCCAGGCAGCCGCCGAGCCAAACTCGGATGTGTCGACCCCGTCGGCCGAGAGCAAGGACGTGGTCATGATTCACAGCCCGCACGACGACGGCCAGGGTTACAACGTGCTGCGCATGCGTGACGGTTCGCTCGAAGTTGGCGCCATCCGCAACATCCGCGAAGGAGCGCCCATTCACGGCGATGTCGTGAGTTTGACCCAGCGCAAAGAACACGAACGACTCTACAACGTCGAAACACTCGTCAAGTCGCCGCGACCGCCCGAACCTCCACGACATGGTCCGGCGCAAGTAGCCACCGATACGTACCGGACAAACTGGGAACAGATCTTCGGAAAAACCCGTTCGTCCGAAGGCAACAACGCGCCGAACTGACCGTTGGCGGAACGTGATTACGCGGGTTTGGCTCGACGAATCGCAACGAGACTCGCGAGCATGGCCAGCACGTGAAAGCTGACTTGCGTGACGTAGAGCAAGAAGACGAAGGATGCGCCGCTTGCTCGGAGATGTGATTCCGGCACATACATGGCGAGCGCGGCATACGTCGACAACTGGAACGCGCCGAAAAATCCGGGTCCGGCGGGAACCATGATGCCAATGCCGACACACGCCATCGTCACGCATGCTTCGGCCAATGTGGTGGTTTGGAGTCCAGAACCCCACGCGAGAAGCCACACGCCACACGCGTTTGCCAACCAGTACACCGCGGTCTCGAGGAGAAACGGTCCGAGATGTTTCGATGACGGCAAGAACCGCATGCCGTCCGCGACGCGTTCGACGATGTTGGCCAAGGTTTCAGCCAGCTTCGTCGACACGAGCCCCACGATGCGCAAGGTCAAACGCCGGGCAAAGTCGCGCGCGAAAAAGAAGACGCCCATCGCGACGAACGCACTGACAAACAAGAGGAGCGCTCCCGTGGCTGCTGCAGGAACCGCCGCAACGGGCACGGGCAAATCACCGATGTGATCGGGCAAAGGATCGAGAGGTTTGGCCAGGCGTAACCCCAAGAACAGCACGATGCTCACGGCGAGTCCGTCGATGATCCTTTCAGAACCAACGGTTCCGGTCGCTTCCCAAAGCTTCACAGAACTGTGACGCGTGATGAGGTACGGACGGACAATCTCTCCACTGCGCAAAGGCGAAAGCAGAATCGCGCCAAACCCGATCCACGCGACGCACACGACATCCCAGAGTTTCGCTTCGCCGATGGAGCGCAGTAGATGTCGCCACCGCGCTGCTCGAAACCAGTGCACGACGCCCAATGAGAGGACGTACGCGCCGACCGTCCACCATTTCACCGCGCCAAACGCCTCCGCCGGCGGAACGAGCGGCAAACCTCCACGGATGGAGATCCAGACAAACCCACCTGCTAAAATCAACGACAAGATGAGTCGTTCGATCCACTGGCGTTGATTCGTCAGGACAGGGAGTTTTTCGGAGGAATGGTTTTCCACGGAAATGGATGAGAGAAGCGCAGACCGAGCCTAGCAGCCTGTTAGAGTCGGACGACTTTGGAATGATCGCCGACGACGCCGCGCAAAACGTCGCGTGTATCGACGACGATCTTCGCTTCGGCGAGGACGCGGGTGTAATCGACGTTTTTATGGTCCGTCACGATAATGACCGCATCGTAATCGCCATACGCAACGGGATCGGCTTCCGACTTCATGATGATGCCGGCTTCTTCGACTTCCGGAACGAAAGGATCGAAATACTGGACGTCGGCACCAAGGTTTTTCAACGAATGGATGATGTCGAAAGCCGGTGATTCTCGATAATCGGCAACGTCGCGTTTGTACGCCACACCGAGCACCAAGAGTTTGGAACCATTGGGTGCTTTTTTGACGCTATTGAGGGCTTGCTGAACGAGCATCACGACGTAGTCGGGCATGCCGCTGTTGATTGAATCCGCAAGCTCGATAAAACGAGCCTGGTACTTCAACGTGCGCATACGCCACGACAAATAAAGTGGGTCGATCGGAATGCAATGACCGCCAAGACCGGGTCCGGGGTAAAACGGCATGAATCCGAAAGGCTTCGTCGCGGCGGCACGAATCACTTCCCACACATCGATGCCCAATTTGCGGCTCATCAGAGCCACTTCATTGACGAGACCGATGTTGACGGCGCGGAATGTATTTTCCAGCAGTTTCACCATTTCCGCAGCATCGGTGCTGGAAACAGGAACGACCTTTTCAATGATCTTGCTGTACAAGGCGACAGCGACTTCAAGACAACCCGGCGTCGCTCCACCCAATACTTTTGGCGTATTTCGAGTGCCGTAGATTTGATTGCCGGGATCGACGCGTTCCGGGCTGAAGGCAATAAAAACGTCTTTGCCCAATTGATATTGCGAACCAGTCAATTTGGGAACGAGCACTTCGCGCGTCGTGCCAGGATATGTTGTCGATTCGAGCACGATGAGCATATTCGCGTGCTGGTGCTCGGCAATTTCTTCGCTCGCCGACAAGATGAAACGCATGTCGGGGTCTTTGGTCTTGTTGAGCGGCGTCGGGACACAAACGACAATGGCATCTGCGGTGCCAAGCACTTTGGGATCCGTAGAGGCGGTGAGTCGACCTTCGGCGACATGCGGCGCGAGCGCTGAAGTCGGAATATCTCCGATATACGATTCGCCTTTGCTCAAAAGACGAACTTTTTCCGGGTCTTTGTCGTATCCGGTCACTCGAAAACCGGCGCGCGCGAATTCGACGACCAGCGGCAAACCCACGTACCCAATACCCACAACGACCACGTGGGCCGTGCGATCCTCGATCTTCTTCAGCAACTCCTGCACGACGCCTTCGTCCTTTCTTCGGAATCTCTCGTTTGTCTCAAGAAACCACTTCAACTCAATTGGAATTCGCAGGGAAGTATTGACGCGTATTCATTCGATGCGCCCTTCCAAGATGTCACGTGGGCCATCGATCAACATGGCCTTTGCGTCTTCTTTCCCAATGGCTTGTTTCATTTTTTCAATGCCCGCGGCGACATCATCAATGTCTTTGGGTGCATGCGCATCGCTACACGCCGCATCGTAATAGCCCTGATCCAAGAGTTTTTCCGCGCACGTACGTACCGTGCGTCCGTATTTGCCCGCCAATGCGGCAACGTCGAGCAGCATGACGCCGCCGGCGTCGATCAACGTATCGAGAATTTTCGGATCATCCCAAACCCATTCATACCGTTCGGGATGGGCAACAATCGGACGCAAACGTTTACGCCGCAAATCAAAGAACCGCGCGGTCAACTGCACAGGAAATGCGCGTGGGTAAAACTCGACGAGAATCGCTTTGCCTCCCGGGTACGGAAGCCCCTCGCCCCGCATGATGCGACCGAAGACAACGTCGTCGAAGTAGTGCTCAGAAGACAAACCTCGCTCGGGCAAACCCGTTGGATCACCAAGCAATTGTTCGGTCGCGGCGTAGGCACGAACGAGATCGTCTTTGGCATTTTCGAACATGCCTGGACGCATGTGCGGCGTTGCCACGACCTTCGAAAAACCGATCTTCGCGAGTCCCAAAAGTAGGTCGCGGCTATCGCGGGAATTTTTGACGCCATCGTCGATACCCACGACCCAGTGACAATGCAGATCGATGTATCCGGTCATCAGGCGGCGCAAAAGCTAGCAGCTAGAAGACGAACGCGCTTGCCCCATAGCCCTCTCCCAGAAACGTGATATGAGGGCGAGCGCGTGACGGTCCCCGAAGCACAACGTCCAACAGCACCGGGCGGGCTCGGCTCGCTCCTTTCATCTCGACGCGTGCTTCTCGTGGTCGGATGCGGTGGCGTGGGCAAAACGACGACCACTGCGGCGCTCGGTCTTGCCGCCGCTCGTCGAGGCAAGCGCGTCTTGTGCCTGACGATCGATCCGGCGCGGCGTTTGTCCCAGAGCCTCGGCATCGAAGAGATGAAGACCGAAGCCCAAACGATTTCGCCTGCTGTCTTCGAGCGCGCAGGGCTTCATGTCCCTGGGTCGATGACCGTCATGATGCTCGATACGAAGAGCACCTTCGACGGACTCATTCGCGAACTCGCACCAACGCCTGAGCAGCGCGATCGCATCCTCAACAACGTTCTCTACAAGTACATCTCCACGTCGCTTGCGGGCACGCAGGAATACATGGCGATGGAGAAGCTTCACGCGACGAAAGCCGACAAGCGTTACGACATCATTTTGCTCGACACGCCGCCCACGACAAACGCACTCGACTTTCTCGATGCGCCTGAACGACTCGTGGGAGCCATCGACAGTGCGGCGACGCGATGGTTGGTCGAAGCGGTACAGAGTTCGGGGACGTTTTCCCTGAACGTGTTGGCCAAAGGTGCAGCGGCCATCGTGCGGGGCATTGGCAAAGTGAGCGGCAGCGGATTTCTCGAGCAGATGGCGGCGTTCATCGCGGAGATCAACACGCTTTTCGGCGGCTGGAAAAAACGCGCGGACGCGGTCAGTGCGGCCTTGCGTGGACCGGATGTCGCGTACGTGCTCGTGACGACGCCCGATCCATTGGCTGTTCGGGAAGTGCTCTTTTTCGCAGATCGCTTGCGCCAACAAAACATGCGCCGCGACGCGTTTGTCGTGAACCGTGTGCACCCGACGTACGGGCAAATTCCTGATTTGGCTGCAATCCAAGGCGTTCTCGACACACGCCACGTGTCTCTCGGACCAGACGCTCCATCACGTCTGCGTCGAGCCACCGAAGACGAACGACGCATGGGCAAACTCGACGCGCTGCACTTGGTCGGTCTCGAATCTGCTCTCGAAGATGAAGCTTCGGGCGGCAGCCTGCTCGCACACGTGCCGGCGTTTCCGTACGACATTCACGACATCGATCGGCTTGCGCGCATTGCCGACGTGCTTGCACCGAGCTGACATCGCCCTTTCCGTCGAAGGTGGGGTCGTGGCATCTTCGAGTGCATGGAAACACGCCGGAAGATGATTCGCAGCGATTCGGTTCGTCACGCCAAATGGGCTCCTTTGATTCTTGCCGTGACGCCCTTGGTGGTCCTCGTCGGATCGTTTGTCTCGGCGTGTACCGACGACGAGAATACATTCCGCCCAGGTTTTTCCGGGGATAGCTGCTCGCGAACGGATGATTGCGCGGAGCCTTTGCGTTGCGTTGACAACGTGTGCACCGAGCCTCCTTCGAGCATCAAGGATGCGGGGCTCGATCCTGATGCGTTTGGGCCTGGACCTGGTCCGAGTGCGAAAGACGGACCGTGGAGCGAATGTGACATGTGCCTCGAAGGGGAATGCGCGATGGCCGAGAAAAACTGCGGGCCTGAGTGCCAAGCGCTCGAAGCTTGCATCGAAACGACGTGTGCCCATCTGAGCGAGATTGGCTCGCCAGACGAGAGCAACTGTTTCACGCAGTGCCAGGCCAAACACAGCGCGGGCAAGGACCAGCATCTTGCGGTGGTCAACTGCGCTGTGGATACGAAGTGTCAACCGCCGTGTACGTTTTACCCGCAAGACTACGACTTGTGCCGGACGTTCATGAACAACGGCGATTGCTTTGGGCTCAACAAAGCCTGCGAAGCGAGCTTGAACTGCAAGAATTTCCGCGACTGCATCAAGTTCTGCAGCAGTCTTCCGGATTGTTTGGCTTGCGACGACACGCCCGAAGGAGCCGAAGGACGAGCTCTTCTGGAAGCTTATGAGACGTGCGTCGCGAGTGAATGTTTGACCGAGAGTTGGATCCCGTAGGATTGTTTGTCGACACAAACCTCGTCAGGGACAGGCCATCGTGCCCGAGATGGACTTGCAATAGCCAGAAGCACTCACCATGTCGAACTCGCAGATGGTGGTGCACGTGTCGCAATAGATGCACTTGTCCATGGCCAGGAACTTGTCTTTGGACGCCTGGGGCGTGTTGAGATCGGTGGCGCATTTCAGCGTGCAGCAACCGCCTTCTGCATTCGCGCTGCACTTCGTGAACGAGCAATCGAACAAATCCTTACAAGCCGGATCTGCGTTGCACGCGGCCGTCTGCGTTTTGCATTCGGTGGAGTACGCGCCGGTCGAAATGTTCGTACAGTCCGAACACGATTGGCCACTCGAAGAGGTCATCCCGGACGAACCGGACGCACCGGACGAACCAGACGACGAGGTGGAGGTCATCCCCGACGTACCCGAAGAAGACGAAGTCGAGGTCATCCCCGACGTACCGGACGAACTCGAGGAACTTGTCGACGAGTTACCGGTGGTGCCGGTCGTGGTGTCGTCGCTGCATGCTGCAAGTGAGAGCAGCGCGGCTGCACCTACAAAAACCCCCAATACGCCAAGCTGAAGCTTCATGTTCGTCATCTCCCTTCGGCGCGCACGTCTCGGCGCGAACGTCATTTTCACTTCGCATTCTATGCGCCTCCCTGGACAACCACGAACATTTGCCGACGTGAAGGGATGTCGCATCAGCGGTGACGACGCCGTGTCGATGCACTGCTAAGGAAGTGGTGGTCTTTGCGAGGTCGACTCAGATGGGCAACATCAGCGTAAGTGGTCTGTTCGTGTACCCGATCAAGGGAGCTCGAGGCATCGAAGTCAGCCGTGCGCGGGTAACGCCGTTGGGATTGGAACACGACCGGCGATTTCTGCTCGTGAACCCTCGTGGCGATTTCATCACGCAGCGCGAAATTCCATCGCTGGCGCTCTTGCATACGGCCATTGAAGGCGATGAACTCGTCGTGCAAGCGCCTCATCAAGAGGCATTGCGAGTACCGCTTCGGCCCGCGGGAACGCCAGATCGAACGGTGCACGTGTGGGGAACTCGTTCGCGCGCGGTTTCGCTTGGCCAAACCGCTGCCGAATATCTGAGCACCCACCTTGGCAGTACGGTCGAGCTCGTGTTCATGCCTGACGGAGAAGGTCGCGAGGTGGATCCAGACTATGCAAAAGCCAATGAGCGAGTAAGTTTTGCGGATGGTTTTCCATTTCTTTTGACCACCGAAGAATCGCTCGATGCTTTGAATGCACGTTTGGCGGACGGAGTGCCGATGAATCGGTTCCGGCCGAACCTTGTCGTTCGAGGATCTCCGGCGTGGTCAGAAGACGCGTGGAATACGTTCGCGATTAGCGGTGTGGTGTTCCAATGTGTAAAACCCTGTGCGCGTTGTCAGGTCATTACGATTGATCAGGCGACGGGAATTCGCGGCAAGGATCCGCTTGCGACATTGGCGACATTTCGCTCACGCGCGAACAAGACGTATTTTGGGTGGAATTTGTTCGTGACCGGAGACGGCGAAGTGCACGTCGGTGATCGGGTGCAATTGCTAGGTTAGGTCAATAGACATTCGGAGCAATTGATTCGCTCGTCGAATGGATTGTCTTAAAAAGCCATTGCATGTGGCAATGAGAGATGTTCGCGAAATTCGTCCGGGTAACGCGGCATTGATAATGCACAACCAGTCGATTTTCGCGGCGCCTGAGAGGCAGCAGATATACCGACACGCCCAACCCAATTGGAATGGTTTTTCCTGAACGCCTTCACCGCGCAATACGGAAGATTCTCATCACCGATAACGTTCGAGCTTCGGGATCAATCACGAACGGAACATAATACGATCCTACGCGGAGGCAGTAATAAGGATCCACACGCTCAACTGTGCCTTTTCCGGTATTCGCAAAGAGAATGATAGCGCGGTCAATCAGGGTGGCGGTGTGCATCGGCAGCCGATAAAACGTAACGAGCGCCGCATGGTTCCATTGAATCGATAACTTATTCGGCGGCAATTGCGCCTTCCTCCTGCGCCCTTGCCTCGAGCCATGCTGGAACATCATCGTGCGCAATGAGCACGAGTCTTCCCGCGGCAAGCTCGGCCATGTCGTGATCAAGTTCCGCGCGCTGTTCAGTAGTGAATGGGACCCCCACAGGAGCATTACGGAGCGCTTCGAGCCAAGGATCATGGGCGGCGGAGTTGTCCGAAGAACGCATCATGTAGCAAATCTACTACTTGCCGACGAAGAGAGCAAGTGCGGCACGAGTCATACCAGCGCGTCGTCGCGCAAGATGTGTTTGACCTGTACAACTGCCATGTCCGCTTCGCACCTCACCGACATAACCACGTAAATTTGCTCCCCACGCGATGAGCCTTCGCGCGCACGACACAATTCGTCGTAAAATGCACCTCACGTGAAGGGCCTCATCAAAGTCGGCTACGGGTGCAACGAAAACTGCACCTTCTGCCATACGGCCGACATTCGCCACATGGACGACTCGTCCGAACGCGTCGAATGGAAGATCGACCGCGCCAAACGCCTCGGTTATTCCATGGTGGTCCTCAGCGGCGGCGAACCAACGATGCGCCCCGAACTGTTGCGCTGGGCCAAACGCATCGCCTCGCGAGGCTTGGATTTGGGCCTCGTCACCAACGGCTTGATGCTCGCCTATCCGCACGTAACCGATGAATTAATCAACGACTGCCGTCTCAAGTACGTCTACATGTCACTGCATGGCGGCGACGCGAAAGTTCATGGCTCCGTCGTCCGTGCCGATACGTTCAGCAAGGCCATACAGGCCATCACGAACCTTCACGGACGCATCGAAGACTTGACCATCAACTGCGTCGTCACCACCGCCAACGTGCACCACTTGCGCGGTGTCGTGGACAAACTCCTCGGTTTCCCCAACCTCTGCATCAAGTTTTCCATGACGCAACCCAAAGGCGGAGGAGCACGGACCTTCGACATCATCGTGCCCGACGTCGAAGAATGTGCATCTCGCGTGAAAGACGCGATCGAGTACGGTCAGGGCAAACGCGACGGAGACAAACCCACCTTCGCCCATGACGGCATCCCATTTTGCCTCCTCCCCGGACTCGAACACCTCTACGACGATCTGAAAACCCACGGCTACGCGACCATGATCGAAGCCGATGAGAACGACTTCGTTCCTGTAGACGACGTCGCCAAGATCCAACCCGCTGATGTTTGCGGCGACTGCGCCATCGCTGGCGCTTGTCCCGGCCTCTATCGCGGTTATTACGAAAGCCGAGGCGCCTCGGCCCTGCGACCCATCGTGGACAAACCCCGCGCGAATTCCTACAACTTCATCCCCGAACGCGACATCGCTCGTACGCTCGATGCCCCCTGCCCTCTGCGTACCGATGGTACGAC
>JBGAOI010000859.1:0-3501 GCA_044221885.1 Polyangium sp. (in: bacteria) | reverse complement strand
ATGCACCTCCGCCAATGGCGGAAATAACGGCCGTTGCGCCTTCGTTGGCAGCTCCAACGCCATTGCCGAGTTCGCTCGAACCAACGCGTGTTCGTCCCGGTACGCAGAATGCAACAATTTCGCAAACACGGTTTGTTCTGATCACCCTTGTGACGTCCACTGTTTTGGTGGGCGTGTTGGGCATTGGTTGGTGGCTCGGTTCGCGGGCAAACGACAATGAAAAAGGCGCGTCGAGCGCTACAGCATTGCCGTTACCCGTCGCAACACCGTCTGTGGCGCCATCTTCTGCGCCGACGGCAAACGTTGTCAATGCACCGCCAGTCGCGGCTTCTTCCAGCACCGTGACCCAAGGACCAAAGACGTCATCTACGCCGTCGAAGCCTCCTCGATCGCGTAATTGCAATCCGCCCTATACCGTGGACGAGGACGGTATTCGTATTCCCAAGCCGGAGTGTTTGTGAGCGTTCCCGTGCGTATTCATCATTGGTTTGTTGTAGCATTACGCTTTGGGCTTGGTGCGGCTTTGTTGACAGCGTCCGCGGACGCTGCGGCGCAATCGAAAGCCGATGCAAAGGCTGTGTGCGTTACGGCCTATAAACAAGGTCAAGTACACCGGAAGAACGGTGAGCTCCTGCTGGCGCGTGACGATTTCAAGGTATGTGCACAAAACGTTTGTCCTGCCGTATTACGCAAGGATTGTGGGCCTTGGTTGCAGAAAGTCGAAGAATCAATCCCCTCCGTGGTGGTCAACATGTCCAGTGTCACGGGCAAACCCTTGACGGACGCGCGTATGCTCGTGGACGGAAAACCCGTTGAAAAAAAATGACCTGATGGCGATATTGAAATGGACCCCGGCGCGCATGTTGTACGTGTCGAAGCTTCTGGTCACGAACCGGTCGATCGTAGCGTCAAGGTTCGTAATGGGGAAAAGAAGACAAAGGTCGAGATCAAGCTTGCGTTGACCAAAGCAGCAGTGACTGAAGTTTCTCGCCCGATTCCCGGTTCTTTTTTTGCCTTCAGTGCCGTGAGTTTGGTCGGATTTGGAGTGTTTGCGGGATTTGGCCTGCACGGCAATGCGCTCAGGCAAGACCTCGAATCTTGCAAACCCGCGTGTTCTCCCGATCGTGTTGAACCGGTCAAACGCGATTACATCATTGCCGACGCAGGACTCGGGCTCGGCGTGATTTTTCTTGGACTAGCAACGTGGTCGCTGGTGACGCGCCCCGAACGACCTCGCCAAACTGTTTCATGGCAGTTGAACATCGTTCCTGGGCAAACGACCTTGTTGTGGCGTGGCACTTTTTGATGCCGTTCGATTTCGTCAACCCGCCGTTCCCCGAAGTATTGCGCTCATCTTCTCCGCGCGCTCGAAACGACGGTTGACTTCATCCCAATTCACATTGGCAAAAAACGCCTCGATGTATTTCGCGACGCTTGCACCAAAGTCCATTTGATAACTATGTTCGTACATGTCCAAAACGAGCAACGGAAGGCCACCGGCCAATGCTTGTGTATGGCCCATGGCTGAAATCGTGCGTAATGCACCTGTGTCGAGCTCATACGCGAGAATGGCCCAACCGCTACCTCCGCCGAGCCCCATTCCCGTTGCTTGGATGTGCTGCTCCCATTTGGCCGAGGTTCCATACGCTTGGGCGAGCGCATTTTCAATGGCTCCAGAACGTTTCCCATTGCCGCCAAGATTCCCGAAATAGGCTTCGTGGAGGGCTTTGGAATTGCGAAAGTTCAGCTCGCGTTCGCGTAACGCCGTGACTACGAATGGCGGCGTTTCCGCCGTTGTTTGCGCGAGTTCTTGTTCCACCCGATTGAGGTTACGCACGGCCCCGCTGTAATTGTTCTGATGATGTGACGTGATCATTCGCTCGGACAATCCATTCAGCGAGCCCGCCGCGAAGGGTAACGGAACGACGTTATGATTTCCAGCAAGTGCAGTTGAAATGGTCATTTTTTGATCTCCGGCCGTTGAAATAGGTTTGACCGGGGCATGAACGACAGGCGCAGATTCCGCACAGCCCGTGACAAGAGCCGCGCCTCCTACCGCCATGGTCGTAAGGGCCTCGCGTCGGGTGATTGAAGCACTGCGCTGATTGCTCATCAAATCGCCCCCGTGTGTTGATTCGCCTGCATTACGATTTGCTTACAGGTGCGTAGCTTGCGCGTCAAGGGCAGATTTGGCGAGAGTGATCCATTTTGCATCGAGCGAACCGTTTGTCGTTCCCGGAAACAGGGCAGTGAAACTCATTGAGCGACTTCTGCAGTGGTTCATCTCGGCACAAAGCAGCGAACTCGAGCAGAGTTGTGCCCAACCGGGTTCCGTGCTTGGGGCAAACGATGTGGGCCTCGAAGAAGTGCTTAAAAAGCAGGCCGAGAAGGCGAAAAAGATGTGAACGTCATTCGCGAGTTCGTGGCAGCTCGGCGTGTTCCTCCGATTCCCATAACGCCAACACGTCTCGCACAACATCGCCCGGTTTGTCGCTCCGCATGACGCTTCCCATCAACGCAAAACCCGCGGCTCCCGCGTTCTTTGCCGCCAATACGTTTGTCGCGTCGATACCTCCCAGGGCCAACACTGGTGGTCCCAAACGCGATGCTGCCCGCAAATCGTCCCACGTCAACGTTGGCGCATAACCCGGCTTGCTTTTCGTTTCCGCAAATGGTCCCAGCGTCACGTAATCAGCTCCAAGCGCGTTGCGTACATCGTCCAGCGTGTGGCACGACAATCCAATGAGTGCTTTATCTCCCAGCCGCCGCCGCGTGCTCTGCACATCCCGACCCGCAGGCAAATGCACTCCTTCCACATGCGCGCCCGCGTCGATGTCCGCGTGTACGACAAGCGTCCCGCCAAACGCTCGCACCAATGGCAAAATGTCCCGCACGAGCGTTATGCGCTCTTCGTACGATAAATCTTTTTCCCGGATACTCACCCAACGGCAACCTGCAACAAGCGCCGCTTCGATGATGTCTTCGAGTGGTCTTGCCGCTTGTGTACGATCCGTAATGAGCAACAAAGGTCCTGGCAATGGCCGCGCCAAACCTTTCGGCATGCGTCAGCTTCCAATCAGTCCCAGTTCGGGACTCGAAGCTTCCCCACGGGTTTTCTTGGGGATTCGTCCTGCCAAACGTGCCAAACGTCCCGCGTCCACGGCATAACGCATGGCCGTCGCCATTTTGACCGGATCATTGCTCTTCGATACTGCCGTATTCAAGAGCACCGCATCGCAACCCAGTTCCATGGCGAGCGCCGCATCTGACGCGGTTCCGACGCCAGCATCCAAGACCACCGGTACCGGCGATTTCGCACAAATGCGCTCGATGTTGTACGGATTTAATATGCCCATGCCCGATCCAATCGGCGAACCCAGCGGCATCACGGCGGCACATCCTACATCCGCCAAACGCTGGCACACAATTGGATCGTCCGTACAATAGGGCAACACGACAAACCCTTTTCGGACCAATTCGTCCGCCGCGCGCAAAAGCTGT
>JBGAOI010000858.1:0-3504 GCA_044221885.1 Polyangium sp. (in: bacteria) | reverse complement strand
ATGCGGCCGGCATCCAGGACGGTCGTTCAGAAATTGCGGGAAAAGATGGCGGTCAAAGAGGACGCGAATCCAGAAGAATTGCCAAAGATTCTGGTCAATCCGCCTTGGCTTTCGGGAAAACGGGCGCAAGCATTGCCGGTGGTGCCCAATGTAACGATGTTGGCGTATCCCGAGGCATTACACGAGAATGAACACGGACACTTGAAACAGGCCCTCGATGATTACAACGAAGGCATCAAGTCGCCGATCAAATATGCAGAAGCACTCGAAGAGGTGGGGAAACGCTGGTACGGCAAATACGCATCGAGCAAAATCGTTCACCTGAAGAAACCCGATTTAAAAAGTGTGCTTGAAACATGGCCCGGCGATGCTTGGGCGGCAGGCCATCACGTTCTCGTGCCTCTCGCCGTATTTGGCGTGGAAGCGATTGCGCATTATCCGCGTTTGGCCATTGGCGCGTCCGCGATGTTTGCCGCGTGTATGCGCGAAGTTGTCGAATCTCCGAAAGTCGCACCGTTTTACGCGTACGCACGCTCGCTCAAGAGCGCTCGCAAGCACGCGGAAGCGTGGATGCTCAAGTTTCCCAAAGCCGCAGCCATTGGACTCATTCCAACCGCAGTTGGTAATCATACGCAAACGCGGGAACAAGCCGAAATTGCCTTGCAATTCCTCGTGGCCCGAGGGCACGGAAACGTCGTTCGTGATGCGGCAGCAGCGTATGGAGCGAATGTCAAAGTTGCTGTGGAAGCTGTTCTCGACGCGGATCCGCGGGATCGCTATCCCGCAAAGTTGCCGAAAATTTCCCCGTGGGCCAATGTGGACAAACTTCCGCGACCGTTGCTCAAGGGGCGGCAAAAGGCATTGCCGAAAAAAGCCGTCGAAGCTATTTTCATGATGCTGGCGTTTTCCACGCCAGAATCGACGTTCATTGGCCTCGAAGACGTGCTTGCCGTATGTGATCGCGCATCGCTCGAAGACTTTTCGTGGGCGCTGTTTAATGAATGGCAAGTGGCGGGAGCGCCGTCGAAAGAAAATTGGGGTATGCAGCAAATGGGCATTTTGGGCGGGGACGACGTCGCCCGAAAACTTACCCCGCTCATTCGTAGTTGGCCGGGAGAATCGTTGCAAGCCCGTGCCGTCGCGGGCCTGGACATTCTGGCACGTATTGGCACCGACTTGGCGCTGATGCATTTGAATGGCGTGGCGCAAAAGGTGAAGTTCAAGGGGCTGCAAGAACAAGCCCGCGAGAAGATGGACGAAGTCGCGCAAAATCGGGGTTTGACCGCGGACGAACTTGCCGATCGCCTCGTGCCCGACCTGGAGCTCGATCCCGATGGTTCCCGAACGCTGGATTTTGGATCGCGACAATTCCGAATCAGTTTCGATGAAGCGCTGAAGCCAGTCGTGGTCGATGGA
The DNA here is from genome assembly GCA_044221885.1 of Polyangium sp. (in: bacteria). Lineage (GTDB taxonomy): Bacteria > Myxococcota_A > Polyangia > Polyangiales > Polyangiaceae > Polyangium. Next base: position 2,088 of record JBGAOI010000858.1, on the reverse strand, counting down.
AATGGGAAAACCCTGAGCGATTTGCCCAAAGCCAACAAATCTGACGATGCGGCCAAAGCCAAAGAAGCCGATACCATTTGGAAAACGCTCAAAAAGGACGTCAAAGCGATCGCGCAAAATCAGATTGTCCGTCTGGAACTCGCCATGTGCGCGCAACGAAGGTGGGAAGCGGATTCTTTCCGGGCGTTGTTCCTGGAACATCCATTGCTCATCCATTTGGTTCGCCGCTTGATTTGGGGCGTGTATCAAGAAGACGGAACGCGCATCGGGGCTTTTCGCGTGGCCGAAGATAGTTCCTTCGCGGATTCGCAAGATTCAACGTATACCTTGCTCGATGAAGCTCGTGTGGGCATCGTGCATCCGTTGGAATTGTCCGATTCGGAAAAAGCTGCCTTCGGACAAATCTTGGGCGATTACAACATTCTCCAGCCGTTCCCTCAAATCGGTCGAGACACGTATGCGCCGACAGCGGAAGAAGCGAAATCGAACGTCATCTCGCGTCGACACAAGCAATTCGCGCCGCTCGGCAAATTCCTAGGGCTCGTTGAAAAAGGTTGGCGCAAAGGACCACCGCAGGACGCGGGCTGGATCTGGGAGATGACCAAACCATTGGCGGGAGGTTTCGAGGCAGACTTGGATCTACCTACCGGGATCTCCGCCGATATGCAATACACCGACGCGAAGCAAGAAATCGGAACGATTTCGGTGACGCGAAAGAAGCTGGGTGTCACGACCACGACACTGGCCGATTTGCCACCGGTTGTGTTTTCCGAGCTCGTTCGGGACCTCGTGCAGCTCGGGAGCGTTACGTGAAAAAAGGCAAAACAGCGGCAGCGGGGCCTGGAGCTCAAAGCGCCGAAGGCGATTCGAAGCCCCAAACGTCCAGTCAAGGCTTGCAACGAGCGCCTGCGGAAATCATGTTCCGCGACGAACTCGCGCGGCTTGAAAAAGAAGACACGGGCCCCAAACCTCCGGGTTGGCGTTTGTCGCCCAAAGCCGTGCGTGCGTTTGTCATGGGCGATCACGCTCGTGGTATTCGTCAAAAATTCGTCGGACACGCGGCGATTATCGATCGGGCGATGGTTTCTTTGGCAACATCGCGCGGTTTGTTGCTCGTGGGCGAACCCGGCACCGCGAAAAGCTGGCTTTCTGAATTGCTCGCTGCGGCCATTTCGGGCGTTTCGACATTGACGATTCAAGGCAGCGCAGCAACGTCCGAGGATCAAATCAAGTATTCGTGGAACTACGCGCTTTTGTTGGCCGAAGGTCCCGGCGAAAGGGCGCTCGTTCCTGGGCCTGTCGTCACGGGCATGCGTGAAGGTAAAATCGTTCGTTTCGAGGAAGTCACGCGATGCCCTGCGGAAGTGCAAGACGGGCTTTTGTCCATTCTTTCCGATCGCGTATTGACGATTCCTGAACTCGGGGAGCAAGGTGTCGTGTTTGCCCGAGAAGGATTCAACGTCATTGCCACTGCCAATACGAGGGATCGGGGCGTCAATGAAATGAGCGCCGCGTTGAAACGACGTTTCAATTTCGAAACGCTTTTTCCCATTGGCGATCTCGCCTCGGAAATCGACCTCGTGCGCCGAGAATCCAGCCGTTTGCTCGAAGCCTCCGGCGTGAAAACCGTTTTACCGGACACCGTGCTGGAAGTCTTGGTCACGACCTTTCGCGAATTGCGTACGGGTACATCGAGCGACTTGCCCGACTTTCTTTTTGGCCAGCGCGTCGGTGACGACAACACGCAGCAGGTAATCTCCCGGCTGAAAATTGTTGAGCAGCATTTGGCCTACGAAATCGAATCGCTTCGGATTGGCTTTGGCTGGAAGCTCAATCGGTTTCGGCGGCAATTGCTTCAGCAATTTTCCGTCGCGGTAAATTTCCGCCTGGACGGAAAGCTGCGGCTGGTCGGTTTTTTTGTCTACGGTGACGTTGTAAATCGCCGCGCCGTATTGCACCCAGCCGGTTTTGGCGAAGCTGCGAACATACGGCGAAGTTTTCACGTCCCCCGATTCTTTTTCGCCTTCGGCTTTGGGAATGGTCAGCACCAGGCCAGACATCGCCAACCGGTTTTTGCTCAGGTCGGGC
>JBGAOI010000857.1:0-3525 GCA_044221885.1 Polyangium sp. (in: bacteria) | reverse complement strand
GACGGGGAGACCATTACCACACATTTCGGCTTGGCACGTTTTCATGATGCACAAAGTGCTTTGGCAATCCAAACCAAGGTTGCACGCCGACCCGTTTGCACAACGATTGCACGTCCCGCCGCAATCCACATCGGTTTCTCCGCCATTTTTCTTGCCATCGCTACATGTCGCATTCGTACATGCGCCCTGCTTGCAAATACCACTGAGGCAATCGTCATCGTTTCCGCAGGCTTCGCCTCCGACGCAACGCGCGCAATCCGAGCCACCGCAATCGACGCCAGATTCGCTCCCATTGTTTACTCCATCCGCACACGACGCTGGCACGCAGGTATGCTGCACGCAGATGTTGGTTGCGCAATCGGCGGCCACGTTGCATTCGACGCACGCTCCCTGCCCATCGCAAACCTTGCCGCCTTTCGAATTACACGCTTTGCCGATGGCCATGGGCACATTCGTCGCTTGTCCGGTATTGCATGCATCCAGCGTGCAATCATTGAGGTCATTCCAAACATCGGTGTCGTCGAGTTTTTCGATGATTTGGCCCTCTCCGTCGCAAATCCGCCGCTTGCAATTGCCTGGTGTTTGGGGCTTTACCGCAGTACCTCGAGGTTCGTAATCGATGCCGCAACGGTGCTTCAGACACGTGCGCGTTTGGCATTGCGTATCGGTGCCCGGACACATTTCTGCCGTTTGGCAAGAATGAACATCACCTCCGCCTGTGGGATCCATCCCGCCGGTTTCCGATCCGCCGGTTGATCCAGAACTTCCGGCCATGCCGCCTTCGCCGCCTCCGGAACTCGTGGTTGCCTTCGTCTCCGGTGTGTCGCTGCAGCCCGCGAGCGTACCCAACAAACACAGCGATATCGTGGCGCTCCGCATTAAAAATGGTTTCTTCCATGAATTCATGATTGATTCTACCTTTCCACAGCCAATGGTACATTTCGGATTCACAAGTCGACAGGCGCCAAGTTGTCGCCCACTTCCGTTGGGGTTTTACCCCGATCCATTACGTCTCCATACCCAAGTTGTCCTTGTCCATTGGCGCCCCAGCATTTGACGCTTCCGCCCACCAACAAAACACAGGTGTAACTGGCGTACGGACTATTCGGATCCTCGCCTCCGGCGCTGAGCGCTTTGACTTTTGCAGCCGAACCGAGCAATGCTTCAGAAAGAGCCGCGCCCATTTCATTGGGGTTGTCTCCGCGAGAATTGGTGTCACCCAAACCGAGCTGACCGACCGCATTGCTGCCCCAGCATTTGATCTTTGCGTTGGCCAAGAGCGTACACGTATGCGTTCCGCCGGCGCTGATACCGACAGCTTGTGCGCCCAAACCGAGATCCACTGCAGGAAGAGCATCTCCCATGCCCAGTCCCAGAAACCCACTTCCGCGCTCGGTCGAGTCACCCAACCCGAGGCGGCCATAGTTATTCCTGCCCCAACATTTGACACTGCCATTCGACAATAAGGCGCACGTATGTTGCTCGTCAGCACTGATCGCAATTGCCGTCAACCCTGTCCCGAGGTTCACCGCGGGAAGGTTATCGCCCATTTCGCCGAATTGATCGCCGCGGCTGTTCGAATCGCCGAGTCCGACCTGGCCGAAATCACTGCTCCCCCAGCACTTGACCCTTCCATCATTGAGCAGGGCGCACGTGTGATACCCACCCACGCTGATGGCTTTTGCCGTCGCGCCGGTTCCAAGATCGACAGCGGGCAGGTCATCGCCCATATCGTCTGGATGTGTGCCCCGGTTTTTCGTGGTACCAAAACCGCATTGACCATTGCCATTGTTGCCCCAACACTTGACCTTTCCGTCCGACAATCGCGCGCACGTATGGTATTTTCCAGCGGATATTTCGACCACGACGACGTTGGTTCCCAAATTGACAAACGCCAGGTTGTCCCCCATTTCATGAGGCTGGTCGCCAAGCGCTACGTTATGGCCCAGACCGAGTTGCCCATATTGATTGAAGCCCCAACACTTGACTTTGCCGCCCGTCGTCAACGCGCACGTATGCTCACCTCCGGCCGAGATGGCTGCAACCTCGACATTGGAGCCGATATCGATCGTCGGGAGGAGTTTGCCCATTTCGCCGGGATTGTCTCCACGTCGTACGGTGTCTCCGAGACCGAGTTGCCCCTTGAGGTTACGCCCCCAGCACTTCATCGTCCCGTTGGAAAAAAGCACGCACGTGTGCGCATTGCCTGTCGAAATGGCCACGGGTTCATGGCATTCGGTTTGCGGCTGACATAGGCCGGTTTTTTGATTGCATTCGATGCATTGACCGCAGGCTGGGCCCGCACTTTGCCAAATGCCGCTCACGTCGCAAATCTGGGGAAAATCGCCCACGCACCGGCGAGAATCGGGGACGCATTGGGCGAGGCATGTGCCTTGATAACAAGATTCGCCCTCGGGACAAGGATTGGATCCATATTGCCAAAGGCCGGATGCGTCGCACGTTTGTGGCCAATTTCCCGAACATCGCGTCGCATTTGCCCCACATTCACCACCACACGTGCCGGCGACGCATGTCGTGTTTTCATCACACGCAGGAGCATCGACCCATTGCTTATTTGTTCCGCAGGTTTGAGGCGCCGGTCCTGCACAACGCTTTTGACCCACTTCGCACGTTGCACATTGCCCCTCGAAACACCCCAAAGCGCCGCAAGTCTCCAGGGTTACCCATGTTCCGTGCACATCACACGTCTGCGCCGTGATTCCATCGGCACATTGATGTGCTCCTTGGGCACATTCACCCACGCACGCGACCAGGTTGGCATCGCATGTTTGATTGCTACACGGAGCGGACATATCCTCCCATTGATTCGATTCAGTGCACCTTTGCGGCGTATTTTCATAACATCGCAAATCCCCGGTGATACAAGTGCAGCTTCCGCCGCTGCATACTTGTCCCGCGCCACAAGCGGGGCCACTCACCCATTCTCCAAGACTGCTACATGTTTGCGGCGTATTCCCGAGGCATCGCGTACCAGGCGCACATTCACCCGCGCACAAGCCGCCCCGACATGTTTGTCCCTTGCATTCGGTTTCGTCTTGCCATTGCCCCTGCGCATTGCAGCTCCGCTTCGTCGTTTTGTCCGCCGAGCACGACGTTTGTTCCGGTGCACAGTCCCCAACGCAAACGCCTTCGACACATGTTTGCCACTTGCACTCGTTTCCTGCGTTGCGCCAATGCCCCCAGGCGCTACAATCTTGGGGCTGTTGTCCATTGCATTGTGTTTCCCCAGGCGCACAGACCCCGGTGCATGCACCATTGACACACGTCTGCTGAGAACACGCTGTCGTCTTCCACACGCCTAACGTGCATTGTTCCGCCGAATTGCCCGCGCACCGTTGTTCCCCTTCAATGCACTGCGCCGATACGAATTCATCAACGCCGAACGCCGTCGTGCACGACGATGACAACAAACACAGGAGCATGATCGTCAAGTGAAGCGTTTTCATCATAGCCGTTCATCCATGCAGGTGCCGAATCGGATCGGTTTCCGAATGGCTACCGAAT
>JBGAOI010000856.1:0-3529 GCA_044221885.1 Polyangium sp. (in: bacteria) | reverse complement strand
CCTCCCGAAAAATGCACGTCGAACGCGGTATTCGCAATGCTCGACGTTCGGAACGTCAAACTTGTCACCAGGTCGCTCTTGAGCAGCCGCAATACAAAGTCATACGGACCTCCGGCCAGCACTGGCCCGCAAATATCCGCGGAACCAATACACGCTGTCTTGAACGGACCCGAGGAATACAGCGGATCCATGTTCAACACTTCGAAACCTTTCGTTGCTTCGAGTTGCGTCAAAACATCGCGGGCAATCGTTTTGCTGATGCCCGCGTATGTCTCGTAAAGCTGACGAACCATTTCGTCGGTGCCTTGCGTCGATAGGCCACGACGCGCCCGAATCGATTCCATCAAGGCCGCATCCGTTGCCGTCAGGGGTAACATTTGTCCGGGCGTACCATCGAAATTGGGTGTTTCGACCATCGTGCGATCGCGTAGACCATCCCAGGCGCCATTACGCCGATCCGAAATGGTCGATTCGACCAGCGCGAGGCTCGACAACGAATATGGCGTCGCAATCGAGGGCAACCCCAGCCCCGAAGGAACGATGCCGCCCAACGTGGCATTGGGAACGGGTCTGTCCGGGAAAAACGTGGCCATGTAGTTGGCAATGACGGCTTGCACCGAAGGCGATCGAAACGTCGAACCGGCCACACCCGACATACTTGCGACAATGCCGCTCGCATGCGAGGCTGTGCCTTGATCCGCGCCCACGAGCAAACAGGCGCGTTCGTAGAGCTTGAACTTGGGATCGACCCAGGAATATCCCCACGGGCGATAAATCTGCGTTCCGCCGGAAAGGGTATTCGCTCCGGTCGTATCGCCGGGATTGGCATCGTTCCAAGACACGGGGCCGCGCAATTTTCGAGTAAGCGACGGATCCTGCAAATCTGCGGAGGTTCCGTCGAAATTGCGGACCATTTCTTTGGAATATCCAAAAGGATGGTTTCCACCTTCGGGCGGCCGAATGAACGTATCAATGCCCGATGCTGTAAACGGGGAAAAGAAATGTTCCCAATTGCAACCACCATCGAGCCAGATACACAGGAGTTTTGTCGGTCCTGTCGGCGTGGGTCCGGCGTACGCCGTTCGCCCGGTAAAACGTTCGAGCAGAGCAACCTGCGCTGCGCCCAAACCGGCAAGCAATAAGTTTCTTCGGGACGTTTTCATGGTGCGGCCTTTCACCTCAATAAAAGATCCAGTCGGGATGGCGAATGAAGTACGAACACGTCCCGATGTAGGCGGTTCGAGCGTCTTTACCTTGTTCGAGCGGGACAAACACCTTTTGGAACAGGTTGTCCACGTCCGCGTCTGTCGCTTGCACCGCGTGGAAATGCAAGAACCAAGCGCGCAACACGCTTTTCACAGCCGCCGCATCGGCACTGCCGGTTTGGATGGACGCGCCTGCGGGCAAAAGTGCCGTATTGCCAGGTTTGTCCAAGGCAAGCGCACACCAGCGTTGCGAAACTTGCGATAACGTGCCCAGGAAGCTTGGCGACACGGTGCCATCGGCACGCATTTGATGCCCCGCAGAACCTCCACCGAGTGATGCGTACCGTTCGACCGGCAATTGCTCATACGGCGCAGGCGCTGAGTCCGGCGACGATATCGGGTATTTGTCGTCGAGTTGTCCCGTGCTTTTCGCGGGAATGTTGTAACTCGATGCGGGGACGAAGAAGTCGTCATCCGACAAACCCAATTGCTGGTACAGCGCGCGTTGCACGTCTTCGGCGTTTAATCGTGTAATGCGCCGAGCTTCGATGGACGGCAAGGGATCCTTGTCGTGTCGAATGAGATTCTTGACCCACGTGCGAATCTCGTCGACGCTCATTTTCGCTTTGCCTTGCGTCACAAGGTCGGCGTAGGTCGGGCCGGCAATGGGCATTTGTTTGAAGGCACGAGTGCCTTGTCCGACGAGCAAACGCACGAGTTCGCTTTCGTCAGGTTTGCCTGGAACAACTTCGGCGGCGTTGTAGACGAGCAGCGATTCGAAGGCTTCGATCGATGCGAAATAGCCACGATTACCCGTCACGTGGCAACTGGCGCACGTTGGAGCGAGCGCGTCGAAGACGGCTTGATTTTGCGCGCGTTCTTCGGGACTCGGGCCGCAATTCGAATTGGACCCGGCGTCATTGCAGCCGGAAATGGCGACGGCCAACGCCGTGACACCCACGAGATTTGTTAACAACGTCGAGGTGTTCATGTTAGTATCCTCGGCGGAAGGTTGAAGATTGGGTCAACGATTGCACGAAAGGACGAACGAGACGTCCATTCATGACGAATTCGGCGGTCAAGGTATCGAGGTACCCTGATTCGGTTGTCGGATCGATGTCTCGGCCCATGATTCGTTCGTGAACGTGACGAACAACGCAGCGATCGAAGGCTCCGGCAGCAACGATGAGTTTCGCAAAACCGAGTGGTCCGACGGTTCCATCGCCCGTTTGTCCGAGGAGCGTATCTTCGGGCGGCAAGAAATCGAGAAACAACGCATAAGGATTGGCAGCGACTTCGGCTTCGGTTGCGGGCGTCATCAATGAGCCGGGGCGATACCACTTGTTCCATTGGGCAAATGGTTCACCTCCATAAGGCCATTGACCGGTCATCCATTGCGGATCCCAGGTCCATTGGCCCACACCGGGCATGTAATACCGAGCGCCCCAGCCTTCGAAGGCGGATCCAGCTTTGGCGTATCGTTTGAAATGAATCGCTGCGGTATCAATGCGAGTATGGCAATGTTGGCACGGCCCTTCACGTCCAGGATCGGTTTCGTACGCGTTGAATTGCACGTCGCCGCCCGGGGGCAAAAGCTGTTCGCAGGCCAGTGCCTCGAGGGCTCGGGCCGCTCGTAATCGTTCCCGCGGATAAGCGTCCAAAAATCCGAGGGACGTAAGCATTCCGGCGGAGGGAAAACCTTTGGACAAACCGGCTTCTTTGCGCGGATCGAACTTGTAGTCGCGTTCTTTCAGGAAAAACGCATTTCGAGCCGATATCGTGTATTCGCGCCAAGCGTTGGGATCTTTTGCCTCATGATTCGGGTCCACGGCCGCACCATTAAACGTGGCTGGATTCCACCAGCTCGTATCGGTGAGAACACCAAGGTTTCCACCGGCAAGTGTTTGATTGATGTGGGCCGCTTGAACTTCCGTCGGACCGACGGAATAGTCGCTGAGAATGAGGTCGGTGACCGGTCGGTCATGCCAAACGATATGGGCGAACAAGCGCGCAGGTTCGTCGGCCAAGAGACGGCGTTGGCCATTGGGATTTTCGGTCAAGAATGCCGCCCAGCCTGGATAGGTCCCCGGATCGTACCAGCAGCTCGCCGCATTGGTAAAGCAGCCGCAGGTGCCATCGGCGCGACCATTGCATTCGATGTCCTTGGGGCTACCGTTGTAATTGATTTTGCCTTGATTTGTTGTATTTGCGGCGCTGCCCACGAGCGTCACGGTGGTGCCCGGTGCCCACCAAGGTTCGACGGAAGTGGTGGCACCTGGGCCATTGCAAGCGGCATCGGCAGAAACGAAATCGTCGCGATAATA
>JBGAOI010000855.1:0-3550 GCA_044221885.1 Polyangium sp. (in: bacteria) | reverse complement strand
AAAAACGACTCGCGTCCCTCGCGCCCTCCTCGATCATGGTTTTGCCCAAGGCGGCGAAGTGCTCGTGCTCGAACCACGACGTCTGGCAGCTCGTATGGCCGCACGTCGCGTGGCCGAGGAGATGGGACAAATCGTCGGCGAAACCGTGGGCTACACGATGCGTTACGAAGACGTATCGAGTCCGGCAACACGTATTCGGTTCGTCACCGAAGGTGTTCTCACACGACGTCTCGTCCGTGATCCGCAGCTTTCCGGCGTCTCCGTGGTGGTGCTCGACGAGTTTCACGAACGACACCTGCATGCGGACGTGTCGCTCGCTTTGCTCGAACGTTTGACGCGAACAACTCGCAACGATCTGCACATCGCCGTGATGTCCGCGACGCTCGAAACGCGCGCGGTATCTGTTTTTCTCGACGCACCTATCGTACAATCGATGGGACGCCTCTTCGACGTCGACATCGAACACCTGGAACGCTCCGAAGATCGACCTCTCGAATCCCAAGTTGCGTCCGCCGTTCGTCGCTTGGTACGCGAAGGTCTCGACGGCGATGTGCTCGTTTTTCTCCCCGGATCCGCCGAAATTCGCAAAGCCACCGAAGCCTTGCGATCGCTTGCGGAATCCGAACGTCTGCTCGTATTGCCGCTGCACGGAATGTTGAGTCCCGCCGAGCAAGATCGCGCCGTCAAACCAGCCTCCGATCGCAAAATCATTTTGGCCACCAACGTTGCCGAATCGAGCATCACCATCGACGGGGTCGTCGCTGTGATCGACAGCGGCCTCGCTCGCGTGGCTTCACACTCGCCGTGGTCGGGTTTGCCCACGCTCGAAGTGGCAAAAATTTCCAAAGCCTCCGCAACGCAACGAGCCGGTCGTGCCGGACGAACTCGTCCCGGTCGTTGCTTGCGTCTGTACACGCGGGGCGATTTTCAGAGTCGCGCCGAGCACGAAACGCCCGAGATTCTGCGCATGGATCTGACCGAAACGTTGCTCGAACTGTACGCATCGAACGTTCGCCTGGACGAACTGCGAATGCTCGACATGCCGCCCAAAGCCGCGATCACGAGCGCCGAAGAATTGCTGCGTCGCCTGGATGCCATCGATGCCCGGGGCAAGCTGACGCCTGTGGGACGACGGATGCTTCGTTTCCCAGCGCATCCACGACAAGCGCGCATCATTGTCGAAGCGGAGACGCGAGGTGTCGCAACGGAAGGTTGCACGTTGGCCGCTCTTCTTGGCGAACGTGACGTGACGTTGGCAAACAACGCGCATCATCGGTCACGACAAACAGGACTTCACCGGTCGGATCTTCTTTGCGCCCTGGACGACCTCGAACGAGCCGAAGGCGTTTCACCCGATCGTTTACGTTCGTACGGATTGGATCCCATGCGCGTCGCGTCGGTCGAACGGGCCTCCAAGCAATTGGCGCGCTCGGTCGACCGGCGTATTGCGCCTCGACCCGCCAGTCCCGAAGCCTTCGAACATGCGCTGCTCGTAGCAACGCTTGCGGGTTATCCCGATCGCGTCGGTCGCGTTCGTCGTCCTGAAACATCAACGGGACGCGCCGGGCGCGAGATTGTATTTGCGTTTGGAGGTTCTGCAGTTCTTGCCGAATCGAGTGTCATCGGCGCCGAAGAGTTCGTCGTGGCGGTGGACGTGGAAGAGCGCACGGAAGGCACACGCAACCGAGTGCTCGTGCGTGCAGCAAGCGCCGTCGAAGCAGACTGGTTGCTCGAGTTGTTTACCGAAGCCGTGACCGATTCGGTTCGCGTGGAATGGAACGACAAACAGGAGCGTGTCGAGGTTACGCGCGGACTCGCGTATGGAAGTTTGGTGCTCGAAGAATCGCGCGTGACGACGTTGGATGAAAAGCTGGAGAAACAAGTCGCCGACGTGTTGGCCAAGGCAGCCTGTTCTCGAGGCATGTCGGCCTTTGTTTCGGGCGATGGGCTCGATCGATGGTTTGCGCGCGTAAGGTTCGTCCAGAAACACTGTCCAGAGATCGGCTTGCCAAACACGAACGAAGAACTGCTCGAACGCGCAGTGCGCGAAGCGTCGATGGGGCGACGAAGTTTTGCCGAGTTGCGAAATGCGGACGTTGGCGCGGCGATACGAGCCGTGCTGACGCCAGAGCAAACGCGAGCCTTGAACGATGCGGCGCCGGACTTTGTCGTCCTTCCGGGCGGGCGAAAGTTGACGCTGGAGTACGGCCCAGACGGCGCCGTTTCGGGCACATCACGGATGCAGGATTTTTTCGGGATGGCGCGTGGGCCGGTCATCGCGCGAGGGCGAGTTCCGGTGGTGTTGCACCTCTGCGCGCCGAACCATCGGCCCGTGCAAGTGACGACGGACCTCGCTGGATTTTGGGAGCGGCATTATCCGACGTTGGCGAAGGAGTTGCGCCGGAAGTACCCGAAGCACAGTTTTCCGGACGATCCGCGTACAGCCGAACCCCCAGATCCACGCGGACATCGGCCTGGATGAACGGTATTTCAAAAAGGCACGTACTTCCGCTTGACATGCGCGGCGACTTCCGCCACTTTGCCGGCCCCCGAGCGAGCAAAGCGCGCAAGCTTGCGCGTAAGGCCATTTGAGGAAGTCATGGCGAAGAGCGATATCACTGGGAAACGCAAGCTTTTGGCGCAAAACGTGTCCCACTCGAACATCAAGACGAAGCGTTGGCAGCACATCAACATTCAGACGCGTCGTATGTGGGTGCCGGAGCTCAAGCGATTCGTGACGTTGCAACTCACGACGCGCGACATCCGGAACATCGACAAACTTGGCGTCGTTGAATACGCCAAGCGCCACGGGATCGCGCTCTAACAAGCGTCGCGGTCAATCCGACAGCCCGGCATCTTCGGCAGTGCGTAACGCACGCGCATCACGCGCGTCGCGAAGCAAGGCCAAGATGGACCGGGCTTTCGTTTGTGCTCGAACTTCTTCCAGCTTGCCTTCTGTCGACCACGCATCGACGACACCAGCAAGCGATTGCGCATCCACAGAAGACTTTCCAAGCAACGCGACGACCGTTGTCGTCCCCGCATGCGTCGTGACCGCAATCGGCGCGGGCATGTCGAGCGGCGTTCCTGGCTTGGTTCGCGGGATGCCTCGACGCACAGGGTGGGCATATTTGCCGAGCACCACACCGAGTTCGGGGACGGACAAACCGTCTTCAACCCGTGTGGGAACGTAGGCCAGCGCGACAACGATGCCTCGCCCATCGCTCGCGAGGATCACTTGCGCCTCGGAAAAACGACCGAGCGGCGCATCCCAGGGCAAACCGATGACCGTCGCGTCACCCGGCACGACCGTCGATGTGGCGGGCACATCATCGGGCAATGCCGTTTCAAAATCTTCCAGGGTGAGAACCCCGCCGACAACCGGTCCAGCCGCACTGACCATCGCACTGACAAACTCTTCCGAACGCAAAACAGTTTGCCCTGACATACCGATGCGCCGAAGCAAACTCGCTCGTGCCGAAGCGCCAACTTCTTCGGCCGCGGCCACGCCAGGTTTGACCAATTGCGCGACGCTGGTTTTCCCACGCGA
>JBGAOI010000854.1:3303-3551 GCA_044221885.1 Polyangium sp. (in: bacteria) | reverse complement strand
AGATTCCGAACATCAATCATTTGTCGTTGGTCAATTCGGCCGTCACGGATGATGGACTTCATCATGTCGCGGGCATGAAATCGCTTGCGTCGCTCGATCTGGAAGGAACTCGAGTTCGTGGTCCAGGACTTGGGCACTTAAAAGGTTTGCCCCTGGTGAGTTTGTCGTTGCGTGGAACGCCTCTTCAAGACGGCGCGTTGGCACATTTACCTCATTTCCCCGAGATGCAGAACTTGGACCTTGGCGAT
>JBGAOI010000854.1:0-3293 GCA_044221885.1 Polyangium sp. (in: bacteria) | reverse complement strand
ATGCCCATGCACCTCGACTTGAGTGGCACGCGCATGACGGATGATGACATTGGCGCGTTACGCGATTCGGCGATTCGGGGCCTCAATCTTTATCAAACGGGCGTGACCGACGCGGTGCTTGAACACTTGGAACAAATGCCCAATTTGGAGTCGGTGCATTTGTGCCACACGAAGGTCAGCCGTGAAACGGCCCGGCGATCGAAAAGTGCGCATGTGCGTTCGTGGGTGGCATTGAGCGAGGTTTTGTGCCGCCATACGCCTGCGGCGCCATGAGTGTTTGTCGGGGATTCACTGCATCTTGATGCATTGCCCTGGTGCGAGCAGATTCGGAATCGATCCATAGGGACAATTGGGCAGGCTGGGGGCAGGACCGGGCATGGATGTCGACACCGCGGGCAAACAGAGGCCAAACAACGGAACTTGCCCTGCGGGACAACCAGCCGACGGAATGCTTGGCGCGCCTCCGGAAGGGGGAACCGATGGCGGTCCCGACGCATCGGAAATTCGCAATCGATATGCATGGAGCAAATGCGTGCGCAGCATCGAATCGGGGATCCAAAGATAACCGTTCATGCCCCAATCCGTTCCCCAACTGTTTTGAAACAAAAACTCGCGCCCCGTGGGACCAAGTCGATATCCTTGCAAAACGACCGCGTGACCGACACCTTCTTGCGGTGGGTAATACGGCAAATATCCAGAACGCACGCTGCTCGCCAACCACGCTTGATGATTAAAAGAAAGGGCAATCCAAACGGCTTCGCCTTCCGCCAGCAAAAGCGCCATTTGATCGATATCTTCGGCTCCCATCATTTCCATCGCATCGACGCGAAACATGCCCATCGAATCTGCGCGGGCTTTTTCCCCGAGCAAATACGGATCGTTGATACCCGAACCCGCCATGACACCGATATCCGATTGACAATATCGACCGTGAGATTGCGACGCCATACGGCAGGCTTTGACCTGATCAAACGGCCAAACCTGTTCGACCGTCAAAGGTCGGCCTTTGATGGCGCCAAGGTCATTCTGTTGGGTGTAATTGGAGAAAATATGCAATGGCGAGACCACGTCGCCTCGTCCGCGGCGGCGTAATGCCGTATCCATGACCGAAGAAACGGCAAATCCGGCGCACGCCCCGACTGGATTCTGATCTTTGATCGGTCCGGTCAAACCTTGGGCTCGATGATCCACTTGAGCCGGGAGGGCCGTCGCGATGAGCCGGGGAACGTAATCGACCGCATTGGAGGCAGCACGAATCGCCGCACAATCGATGAACCTGGCAACTTCCGGCGGCAAACCGGGCAGGGGACAAGGAATGGCTCTTTGCGCCGCGACGAGCGCATCGAGAGCCGCGGAGAAGATTGCTGGAGGAATCCCGGGCATGCCGGGGAGTATCGAAGGCGGCTGCCCGTAGCGCGGCTGCGTCGGATAAGACGTCGGTGGCGTTGTGGCTACATAAGGCTGCGGCGGCGGTGCAGGTGGCGGACTTTTGGAACACGCCGGGCCGAGAATCACTGCGAATGTGAACAAGAGGGCGGGTAAACAACGAGCTGCCGAGAAGGAAGAATCAGCGGACATGACTTTCAACCTACGGAGAAGTGCGCGTTTTCTTCATATCGCACGCGCGATTTCGCAGCGGGCCCGTTCTCACGAACTACGACGAGTGCTCTTGTGTCCGTCAGTAACAAACGAAATATCCCGCGCCCAGAATTTGGCTCGCATTACACATCGTCGATCCAGGACAAACTCCTCCGTTGGCGCACAAAACGTACTCATTGTTGCCCGAACATGTCGGACGGCACGAAACGTCGTCGAACGTTCCGCCGGCAAAGTGGGCGCAACAGATGTCGCCGTTATTGCAATCGCTTGGCCCATCACACGGTACTTCGATCTCGTTGAGGCTACATCCTCCCAATGCCTTGCAGCTCGACATGGCGGGCTTCGACCCGTTAAAGCAGCAAACTTCGCCAGTCATGCAGGGCAGGCCATTGCAATTCACCTTCTGTACACCTGTCGCACCGGACGAGCTTGACGATGCGCTGGATGATGAACTCGACGATGCGCTGGATGACGAACTTGACGAAGCACTGGACGAAGCACTGGACGACGAACTGGACGACGCACCGGACGACGAACTGGACGACGCACTCGAGGTTTGTCCACTACCTCCCGTGTTGCCACTGCTGCTGCTCGAAGTATCCAGGCCAGTTTGTCCGCCCGCACCGTCAGGAGGTGTTGTTTGTAAGTCCAAACATCCTCCTCCGATGCCGAGCATGATGGGAGCAGACAAACCAAGCAGGAGCCAACTTCGAGCGAGCATCGTGTTCGGCGTATGATTTTCTAGTTGCCACTTGATGTCAACGTGTTTGGTGTTTCCTTTTGCCTTGCGCTGATCAATACTGTCAAGAATGAGACACCAAGCGTTTCGAGCGGCGGTTTCGAGTTCTTGGATCGTGTTGGCGATGGTGTGGAGCGCTTGCGGGGGCGCACAGGACGGCCCGGAAGAACCCGATGGCCAAGTCGCTTCGCATCCGGCGAATGCCACGGGCGCTTGGGCCGGCGTGCAACCAACGTCGTATCCGACGGCGGCATCGACGCCTTACGTTCCGCCCTACGTGCCGCCTCCGCCACCACCGAGCGAACAGGAGTGCCGGGCCAAAGCCGCGCAACCTGTCCCGTACGATGTCAACGGCGTGACCGACGTGCGCATGCAATTCAGCAAATTCTTCGATGCGCGTCATGAGACATTTCGCTGCTGTTTCGATGCCTTGGAAGCTCCGAGTCGGCCCATGGTCAACGTGCGTGTGGCGCTCACGGTGCGGATTGCCCCGGATGGAAAGCTGACAGGCGTCGAGTTTGCCCCGGAGAGCGAACCGTTGTCACCCGCCGCGGGAAAGTGCATGACGGACATTGCGGGCATGTTGAGTTACCCGGCGCCGATTGGTGGTCAGCCTATCGCCTACACACGCAAATTCGACTTCAAAGCGCATCGTTGACGTTTTCTGACGTCTAGCGAAAGTTTGTCGAAGCAGGTCCATTGCGTCGCGATGGTGGCGGTCGCGTGAGAACCTCGGGATTTCGACAGTCGTGTTCGAGTTGGCGCATGATTTCGAGCACATTTCCGCTGCGTTGCGATTGAACCCAGGCCGCGGCCGATTCGATGCTCAGGCGTTTTCGAGAAGGATCTCTTCCAGCGTCCTGGCAGTGTGCTTGCTGCTGCGCAGCACCGCCTGCTGCATGAAGTAGAAGCCGTGCATCTTCATCGCGTGCCAGGCGGCGTCTTCATCCCCCTC
>JBGAOI010000853.1:0-3555 GCA_044221885.1 Polyangium sp. (in: bacteria) | reverse complement strand
AAGGTAGCCTCACGCATGCGGAAGCATTTGATATGTTGCTCGGCTTGATTCATGACGAT
Source organism: Polyangium sp. (in: bacteria) (assembly GCA_044221885.1). Taxonomy (GTDB): domain Bacteria; phylum Myxococcota_A; class Polyangia; order Polyangiales; family Polyangiaceae; genus Polyangium. The sequence continues at coordinate 3,496 of JBGAOI010000853.1, read as the reverse complement.
AACATCGAAGCGCTGATTGCGTCGGTTCCGGAGACATGGCGCGAAGAATTCGCGGAGTTCCTCACGAGTTATCATCAGCCAAAACTCGAATGGGTGGAGATTTTCGGTGGAATCAAGAGCTGGGAATGCGAGCCTGATTCGTCACGTCGTGAAAAGGGGCGTCGAGCTGATCAACAACGTCAAGAAGCCGCACGAGCGCATTTTTACGAGATGATCCTGCCCAGCATTCACGCGTGGATAAAACGACGCGCGACTTCACCATAACGCCAATTCCGATCACGGTAATCCATGGCAGAACTTCGATGCACACGAGTTTCCGTTTTTGAAGACGAACTGACGCGCGGGAAACGATATCAGAAACTCGCTGACGATGAAACCAAGCAGCAAGTGAAGGTCAGGAACGATCGCGGACACGTACGCTGGTATCCACGATATTGCTTCGACAGGGAGATCGAACCGTTGGCTGTTTTGGTCGACCATCGTATCGACGACGCCATTGCAGCGAACGAAGATGGTCCAATTGAAGTTACCGTCACGCTCTCGAATGGTGATCGTCGATGGTGCATCGTTGCTACGCCTTCGGCATTGGTGAGCTGTGGCGATTGGATCCCAGGCACCGAAGTTCGATTCCATTATAGAAACCGGCATCTATTGATTGTGGAAAAACTCACCGAGGAGATCATTGCGCGCATGTTGGTGTACATTGACAGCCAAGGAGACCTCGAAGATTGCACGCTTCCGCTAGCGACCGACGACGATTCGTAATCGGAGATTGTACTATTCTACGATTTTTGCCACAACTCCGCCCCGGTGGCAATGGGCCTGGAACGACCGGCGCGTTTTTCCTGGCACCCGAGCCTCACCTCCGAACCCACACGCGCAGCTTGACTGCCTCGTCGAAATGCGTCCACAATGACGGATCGTCCCCCATTTCATTGCGCTTTGGATTCGTCATCGGTGGATTGGGCTGCGTTTGGCGCGAGTTTCACCATTCGGTCGAAATCACTTTCAAATCGTCGATCCTGAAGAATCCGATACTTCTCGAATTCACTCTCGGCATGATCTCGCGCCATTTCCGCGGAAACTTTGCCTGCGTCTTGCAAGATGTCGCGGTCCGTGAATTCCAAAAACGTATCCAACCGCTTGGCCCAATCCTCCATGGTCATGGGGATCTTGCGTTTGGCCCGATCCTCAGCCAAATCCAGATACGCGTTCACAATTCTCCCCAAGGACTCCAATTCTTCACCCGTGAGGTAATTCTTGGCAATGACGACATCGGTTTTGACGATCTTGCCGTCAGGCGCATTTTCCCACGATGTCAAACCCATATGCGCCTTGGTACTATCGGCACGCTCCATGATGACTTCTGCCGCAGTGTGCCCATGAATGGCAAAATGCAACTTGTTCTGCACTTTGGCGAAAAAAACTTTTGTTGTTGGTGCGTCGCGGTTGTAGTCGACAGACGTCGCGTAAATGTCCGTAACCTTTTGGTAAAATTTCCGCTCGGACAAACGAATTTCACGAACCTCGGCCAATAATCGCTCGAAATAGTCCTCACCCAAGAACGAGCCATTCTCCATGCGCTTTTTGTCGAGCACATAACCCTTGACGGCAAACTCGCGCAAGACACGCGTCGCCCATTGACGAAATTGTGTCGCCCGCACCGAGTTGACTCGATATCCCACCGAAATGATGGCGTCGAGGTTGTAGAACTGGGTCAAGTAGTTTTTGCCGTCAGCGGCAGTGCTCCGGAATTTCCGGATAACTGACTGCTCACTCAGCTCGCCGCTCGCAAAAATGTTCTTCAAGTGCTCACTGACCGTGCGTACATCCACGCCGAAAAGTTCGGCCATGAGCTTCTGTGTCAGCCAGATGGTTTCGTCTTCAAAACGTGTTTCGATGCTTTGCTCACCAGCCTGACCTGTGAAGATCAGAAACTCGGCCGTGCTGTTGCGGATGAGGGTACGCTTGGGGTTGGTCATGGCGTAGGTGTTGCGATGGCGCCAACGATACCGACAGTTGCACCGCGGAGCAAGAGGAAATTCATGATGTCGAGCGCATCGGCCAACGAATACGCGGTAATGCCAAATCGCTCAGCAAATCCACTATCATCGAACGGCCAGCGAGCCATCCAGAATGCTTGAAGTGTCACCATGACCAAACGTCCAATTGCATTCACATATCATCGAAGCATACCAGCGAATCGTGCGGCTCAATTCGTCGCGTTATCGTCTATTTCCCCTTGCGCACCACAGGCCTACGGACAACTTGCTGCGTAGAACGCTGTCGGGAAAGCTGAACCGCGATACGTTTGGCCTTTGCGCCATGTAAAAACGCAAGTTCGAGCGACACGAGGTTTTTCCGTTCGTCCCAACGCACCCCCTCAATCACAAACGGGTCGCGGGCCGGTTGGCCTTTCGTATAAACTTTTCGCCCCGTATCGAGGTCGTAGATCACAACCGGCTCGTTTGCCGCGTAAAGCGACGGTCCCGTCATGACAAATCGGCGACTTGGCGACACTTCTATTTGCGACGAAACCACGACACGCAACTTCTTGCCGTGAACGTCATAAAGCGCAAACACTGCGCAGTTCGTTCCGCAGCCCCACGTGTGGACGATGTTGCCCTTGGGCGTGAAATGCATTTCCCCGCCAAACCCAGGCGCGAATCGGGCCGTTCGTCGCGTGGAACGCAAGTCGTAAATCGCCAATTGAAGCGGCGGACGAGCCGCGCGATACCAAACGAAAGCCCAGCGCCCATCCGGCGAGATTTCCGTCGCTTCAACGCCGATCGGTTTTGCATACCGGGCAAGTACATGTTCGCGCTGGCCCGTGACAACGCGCACCTCACCCGTCCCCCAAAGCTTGTTCACGAGACGCAGCTTGGACTTTGCTGCCTCGGCGGTCGCTGCGCTCGAGCAGACGAGCGCGAAGACAACACCAAAGAACGCGCGCGAGAGAGCAGATCGGGATGAGGTGGCCATCAAGAGGGACGTTACCCCGAAGGAACGTACACGGCCACATTTTCGGCATATTTTCGGCGGACCTTGCCTCGAGGATGATTTGTGTCGCTCGAGTACGACAGTGTCAGAGGATCCGTAACCATCTGAAATGGTTTGGGTTCGTCCTTTAGCACCATTGCCGGAGGCCGCATAAAATCAACGAATTGCAAAGGTCCGCATCGTGGATCCGAAACGCGGACGTGATACAGCACCCGAATGACTGATTGGTCCGCTATAGGATCGAGCTGCCGCACGTGCACGAAACCGTCGAATCGCGGTGAGGTTGAGAAACGTCCATTTCAGGCTTGGTTCGCGCCTTGGCGCTCGATGAAATCGCCAAGAACTTCAAAAGCTAGCGTTAAGACTACTCCGCCAGACGATTCGAAGCTTTGCTCGGAGAGTGCTTGATTTCGAGGCGTAGCGGCGGGGCCCCACTGTTTGAGCCCGCGGAGCGGGCGAGTTTGGAGTGCCGCGAATGCCTAGAAATCAAGCCTCG
>JBGAOI010000852.1:0-3566 GCA_044221885.1 Polyangium sp. (in: bacteria) | reverse complement strand
ATTTGCGCGGCCAAAAGAGCCGCGTTTTTCGCTCCAGCATCACCAATGGCCAATGTACCCACCGGAATGCCACCCGGCATTTGAGCAATCGAGAGCAACGAATCGACCCCGTGCAATGCGTGCGACAGAATGGGGACACCGAGCACCGGAATCAACGTTTTCGCGGCGACCATTCCCGACAAATGCGCCGCACCACCGGCACCAGCAATGATCACGTGAAGTCCTCGCGCTTCCGCTTCTTCCGCATACCGAAACATTTGGTCAGGCATTCGATGCGCACTGACCACTCGTTTTTCGTACGGAACTTCGAGTTTGTCGAGCATTTCCCACGCGTGACGCAACGTGGGTGCGTCACTCTTGCTGCCCATGATGATGCCGACAACCGGGGCTTTCTGCGTCATGCGCGTCTCTCTACTCGGTTTTTCGTCGTTCGTCACGGAGTTCGTGCACGACGCACGCGGAAACGTTCCACCGGGCGAACGACGAGGCCCACGCCCCGAAAGGAGCGCAGGCCCCGCAGCGCGAGCCTAACCTTCAGTCCTCGCAGCTATCGTAAAACGTTTCGTGCCCGTAGTCATCATAGCCGCAAAGTTCCAAGTCAGTGGCGTCGAGGTAGAACCTGCGACCATTGATGAGAACGGTGGCCCGATCGACGTAAATGTCTTCGACATATCGGGAATGACAAACTTCTTCACCCAACTCTTCCAAATCCAAGTCGACGAAGTACCAATTGCCCCGTTCGCGATAGGCGATTTCTCGGTCGGTGCGGTATCCGCTGATCGGAACGATATCCTGATCATCGCATTGTCCATATCCGCTGTACAGGCCCCGAACGCGAGGACCATACCCGACATACTTGCCGCTACGTAGCCAGCCGCTGTGAAAACCATCATCCCCTCGATGATCGTCACACATGACATCGCCACGAATCGACGCGGCTACATCGAATCCGCGATAAAGACGAAAACTCGCCGACCCTGGAGATCTGAAGGCAACACGCATTTGGAGCGTACGGTCGTCAATACAAGCGCGAAGATCGGTAATGCGCGAACAATCGTATCCGGCCCGTCCCCACCAGCTTCCGCCGCTCGCCGAAGCTTCCGCCGATCCAAACAATACCGAAGCCGCTGCCAAAGCAACGGATACCAGGCCAAACTTGCTTTTCATGTACGATCCCCCTTCGAATGCGGCCCCTCGTCATGCACGCATTGCGTACACGCGCCAAGCCGATATTCTCTTGCAATGCGACACGTATTCACGCGTCACGCAGACGACCCAATGCAAGCGAACGGCCGACGACAATACGCGCCCGGGACAAACGTATCGTGCGCTCCGTGCGCGCCGATCGCAGGATGAACGGGGCAGATTTCCAGCTTGAACCTCGGACGTTTGCCACAGTGTAACGGACGTGCCTTCACAAGTGCAAAACACGCATCCGAAACGATTTCAAGTGTCCCCGCTGTTCAGAGAGTCGCCTGGGACAAACCAATGCCGAGTGAATTCAGACCGCGACGGTCTTTTTCATCCATGCGCCAAGATCATCAATCGCCGCTTGGCACTCGGGATAATAACCCGCGAGCAAATAGGAATTGTGGATCATGCCCGGAAGTTCGTGAAAATCGACAACGAGACCCGCATCTTTTGCCCGCGACGCAAAATCCCGAACTTGATCGAGAAGCATTTCGGCCGTGCCAACATCGATACGCATCGGCGGCAAACCTTTCAAATCCGCGTAAATAGGAGAAATCAACGGCTGCTTGGGATCCTGTTTGCCGATGTAATACTCGACCCAGTGATCGAAATCTTCCGGCGCGGCCCAATCGTACACCTGATGCGCCGACAACGACCCTTCACGACGCGCCACATCCACCCAAGGCGACAATGCAGCAATGGCCCCAGGCAGCGGAATTTTCGATTCGCGCAACACCAAAGGCACGACAATGGATAAATTTCCGCCCGCCGAATCTCCCGCGACAATCAAGTTTTCCGGACGAACACCGTCCGCCAACAACGCTTCATACACCGCCCGGCAATCTTCGATTTGCGCCGGATGAGGATGTTCCGGCGCCAATCGATAATTCGGCGCAAAAATCCGCGCCTCCGCGGCAATGGCCAGACGCATGATCATCTCTGCATGCGTCCGAGTCGAACCCACAATAAAACCACCGCCGTGCAAATAGAGAATCACCCGCGTCGGCGTTTTTCCTTTGGGCACAAACCATTCGCCGTCGACGCCGCCCACTCGAGCCTTCGAACGCTCGACCTTCGACTTCATCCGCTTGGCTTCTTGCTCGCCGGCGACTTCTTGCAATCGCCGCTGTTCGTCGAGGGGCAATTCATTCACGGCTGCGGCGCGAAATTTGAGCAATCGCGTGGTCGTTTCAAACGAAAAACCCCAGCCGGGAAACAAAGGACCTTGACGAAAACGCGACCGAATCGTGGTGGAAAACGCGCGATACAGGAGAGCCGGCAATGAAGGCATCATACGAACGCGAACCATAGGCTCCGCGGAACATCGAGACAAGACCTTATGCGCGGATTTTCATGGGAAGGCAGAAATAGACGCTCGAGCGTCAGGAGGGAAACGCAACGAGAGCAAGGACGAATCTGCGATTCAGCTTTTCGCTGCCGTCAATATCGCCGCCGCGTGCTCTTTGGGATTCACGTCGAGCCACACTTGCTTGATTTTGCCGTCTTTGCCAATCAGAAACGATTGCCGCGCCGCAAAGGTCAGTTTCGTGGGAACTCGAAATGCCTTGGCCACGGCGCCATCCGAATCCACGACGAGCGGAAACGGCAAACTGTATTTATCGATAAATGCCTTGTGACTGTCGGCATCTTGCATCGAAACGCCATACACTTGCAGCCCCGCGGCTTGCATGTCCGCCCACCCGTCGCGAATCCCTTGCGCTTCGATGGTGCATCCGGGCGTATCGTCTTTGGGATAGAAATACACGAGAACTTGTTTGCCCTGGAGACTGGAAAGACGAACCTCTTTGCCATCGTGCAATTTGAGCGTGATATCTGGCGCTGCGTCGCCAGCGGCCAATGGTTTCGTCGCGGCAGCTTCTGCCGGCGCTGCTGCCGTGCTCGCAGAAGGTGCTGGCGCTGCATTGTTGTTGCAAGCGGGAAATACCATGAGCGCCACGACGAACGACGTGACGAAACGTGATGAAATCTGCATGCCGCGAAGATGCCAAAGAACCTTCCCCGGCGCAAGCTTCACGATTCCAAAACTCACCTCTTGACGCGCACGCCGTCGTGGTTTCCTCTGCCGCCCGCGGAGGAACGAGACGGTGAAGATTACGTGCATCGGTGGCGGACCCAGCGGTTTGTACTTTGCAATCTTGGCGAAAAAGCGCGATCCTTCGCGCCAAGTCACGGTTTACGAACGCAACAAAGCCGACGATACCTTTGGCTTTGGCGTCGTTTTTTCCGACGCAACCCTCGACAATCTCGCCGACGTCGATCGTCCGGTCTACGACGCGATCCGCGCGAGTTTGGCCCACTGGGACGACATCCATACGTTTTTCAAAGGCGAACGGCGCGTCTCCACGGGTCACGGA
>JBGAOI010000851.1:0-3567 GCA_044221885.1 Polyangium sp. (in: bacteria) | reverse complement strand
GACCGAAGTCTCGCACAACTCGGAACCCTTGGGCATCCCTCCGATGATTCGTCTCGTCCATGTAGAGTCGACGTGAAATTTCAACTTGGATGGCATGCGCGTTGTGCGTTGGTTTACCGTAAAACCCCGTGGAAAAACCTCCGCGATAGGGATCGTCATGACGAACCGAGAACCCGTATGACCGGGCATGCCAATCGACGAGATCGATCACTGCCGGTGCCGAGGTGGTTCGTCCTCGCGTACCAGGCACGATATCGGCTCTTTGGCCGGGGGAATCGTTGTGACCTCGTCGCGCCAAACTGGGCATCGAGTGGGCGCATAACAACACGACAAACCCAAACTTGGATCGCTTGCGGGCAAGAATTGCCGCCAACGTGCGGTGATAGGGGCGATAGACAGCCTCGAGTCGTCGGTCGAGTTCGGCACGAGGCAAGCGGCGCATGAGCACGGGATCGCCATCGGTTGTCAGGCGCCAGATAAGTCCTCGGGGCCAAGGTGAGCGGCCTCCTCCTTCGACGGAATCCTGATCGACGTCGTCCTCGCTGCGATTGAGGTCGATGACGTAGCGACTCGTTTGTGCACAAATGAGTGTTGCACCTTCGTTGGGTGCGTCTTGAAAAAGTTCGTCCACGTAGAGATCGGCGTCGCGTGCGATGCTCCGAGCAGGCGCAATCGTGTACGAGAGCGACTCGGGATCCAGCCAAAGCCCAGCATGCGGGACTTCGACGACCACCGGACTCTCACCACTTTTGGGCTCGATAACCTCGAACGGTGACGCGATCACGATGAAGATTCTCTTCTCTTTGCCCCGCCGCTCGCAGGTTCTACGGAGGGTTTGGCGAGCGATTCGTTTCGTTTCTCGTCCCTTCGATCAAGCGAAACGACAAACATCATTTGAGCACATTTTGCGTGCCGCGGACACCATCGACCGTTGGCAGTTTTTTGCGGTGTGCCCCTCCAAAGCGCTAGGCTCGAAACGTGAACCTCCACGGTTGGGTCGATGCGTACTTGGATCACCTGCGTGTCGAGCGGGCCTTGTCGCCACGAACGCTCGAGGCGTATGCCCGAGACCTCGCGAAATTGTGCGAACTCTGCGAGAGCCAGGGCATTGACTCTCCGACAAACCTCGATCCAACCCTTCTTTCCACGTACATGGTGCAGCTCGGTCGCCAGGGAATTGGCGCGAGATCTGCGTGTCGACATCTGTCGGCTGTACGTGGCTTCGTAAAGTTTCTCTTGCGGGAGCGGGTGTTGTCGACCGATCCAGCGGCGCTCGTCGAGCGACCACGGACGTCGCGAAAACTGCCGCGTGTGTTGTCCGTCGATGACATTCGCTCGATTCTGGATGCTCCCGATGCAACGTCGTTTCGGGGGCTACGTGATCGGGCGATGTTGCACGTGATGTACGCGGCAGGGCTACGCGTGAGCGAGGTCGTGGGCCTGAAGCTGAGCGACGTGGATCGCAAGCAAGGGCTCGTGGCTCCCTTGGGAAAAGGCGGCAAACGACGGCTGGTTCCATTGGGCGAACTCGCGCTGGATGCGATCGACGCGTATTTGAAGGTGCGCGGGACGCACGTCAAGGCGGCGACAACGACGGCGTTGTTCCTGTCACCCCGGGGCAAACCTTTGACGCGACAAGGTGTGTGGAAGCTTTTGGGCATCTATGCCCGCGGGGTTGGGATTTCCAAACCCAGCTCACCGCACAAGTTTCGACACTCGTTTGCGACGCATTTGCTCGAAGGTGGAGCGGATTTACGCAGCGTGCAGGCGCTCCTGGGTCACGCCAACATCGTGACGACGGAGATCTACACGCACTTGACGGATGAACACCTGCGCACGGTGTACAAGAAAACGCATCCGCGGAGTTGAGTCGAGACAAACCTACTTCAGCACGGAAGACAAGTCTTGCTCGATCTGTTCGGCCGTTGAAGCGGGGACTTTGGCGTAGAGGCGGGTTCGTTCTGTACGAACGAGGTAGTCGGGTTTTCCGGCAGGATCGGCGGCTGGAATTCGCGCCAGTTCGACAAACCCGAGTTCACGTGTACCTGCGACGTAGTCGATACGCAGGATGTCTTGTTTGTCCGAGGGCGTCGTCATGAGGTAATCCGTCGGGCGCAGGCGGTTTACCTTATCCATCCAGTTGGCGACGGTTTCGTCTTTCGCGTCGGCCGCGCTTGGATCGGCCCAGAATCGCTTGCCTTCGGGTCCGCCGCGCGCGACCTGCCGCGATTTGTCGCCAGCCTTGACGTTCGCCGCCGTGACTTCGGCTTCTTTCCATTCGTGCAGATCGCGTTCGATGAGGCGTGTTTCAGCAGTGTCGAGGTCCCGAACCGCGTCGCCATCGATCACATACGTTTCTCCGGAAGCTGGATCTTTGACGTAGCGATCGCCTCCGCCGGCGGTTGTCCCGCCAATCACGAGCTTTCGCTCGGTACCCTTCAGCATCACGATGAGTGTGCCTTCAGGTTCTGCTAGGCCAAACTCGCTTGCGCGATCGTCGGGGATCTTGCCGAGCGCCCGCAGCGCCTTGAGAGGCGCCATGGCGTCGACGATCTTTTGGGCTGCACCTACCGCGACAAACTCGGTTTTGCCTTTGGCCGGTGGGGCAGGGGGCGGAGTTCCCGCACTTCCGGCCGGCGGGGGCGTTGCACTTCGTTCGAGTGCGCCCACGTAATACGCGCCAACGTTGTCTTTTTTCGTTTCGAGCGTGACCTTCTTGGTCTTGCCATCGAAGACGACGCGTTCGACGTCGGCGGGTCGACCTTGCCACACGGTCGCTTCGGTTTGAGCGAGCGCCTTTGGCTGATCGTCACGTAGCCACATCTTCGCGGCGCCGGCTGATGCCAGCACGAAGAGCCCCACGTGTATCAAAAGTCCACGTCCCAGGTTCATGCTTGCCTCCGCACCGCGCGACGAGTGCGTCGCGTCAGGAGAATGCCCACGCCGAGCAAAAGCGCTGGAGCACCGATGATGGTTCCGTAAAACCAGAAGACGTCCTTCTGCTTCGTATGCTGGATGCGAACGTCTTCAGGGGTCGCGATCTCACCGCTGAAGCTTTCATCGCCACTGAGCCAGCGTAACGCGTCGACAAAGAAGATCTGGTTCGTCTCGGCGAAACCGATGGCCAAGTCGCTCATGCAGTCGGCATCGGCCACGACAAACACGCGTGTCTCTTGCGGACCTTTGACCTTGTCCTTGTTCACGCCTGCCGGCAGCTCTTGCGAAACAGCCGCCGCCAAGTTGAACGTGGCTTTCTTCTCGTCGCCGTCGAGTTCGAAGTTGCCGTTTTTGTCGCCAAACGTTCCGCCGGACGAACGGAGCACGAAGTCCACTTTGGCTTCTGTGGCCTTCTTTTCGAGAGAACCAGCCATCGGCAAAAGTACGACGGCGCGTGACGAAACGCGGCTCAACGTGGAGACGGAAGCGTGCGAGGAAAAACGGTTCGAGATGAGGTTGGCCTTGTCCGAAGCGTTGCGATGGCGCGGAACGAAGAACTGATCCGTGGTGGCCAAGAGCGTCGGGTCGTAGGCCAGGCCGGCGATGTTGGCGAGGGGGCCAAAGTCACCC
>JBGAOI010000850.1:0-3575 GCA_044221885.1 Polyangium sp. (in: bacteria) | reverse complement strand
GGGCGAATCGTGCGTCACGGGCGCCGATTGTTGCGGCGGTCAATGCAACAAGGGAGCAGACGGCATGTACGTTTGCGGTGAGGCGCCGCCTCCTGGATCGTGTTCGGCCACGGGCAACGCGTGCATGTCGGCTGCGAATTGCTGCAATTCCGCGGACAAGTGCATTGACGGGTTCTGTTTGCCCGAACCGCCGAAGTAGTTCGCGAAAAACATGACGAGCGCCGGGCAAACCATGTTATACGGCGTTCGTCATGACCCTTCGTCCCTCCAAACTCCACTCCATCTCCTCGCGTTTTCGCCTTGCACCGTTGGTGCTCGCTGCACTCATAGGTGCAGCTTGCGAGACGCCGCCGGCTCCACCGCCCGCAGCGGCAAATCCCGCGCCGAGTGCAAGTGCCAAAGCTGCTGCTCCCGTCGAACCGACCGTGGATGAAGCGAAAGCTTTCATCACGCGCGTAGATACCGATTTAAAAAAACTGTGGACGGCATCGGCACGCGCATCGTGGGTCAATCAAACGTACATCACGGATGACACGGTAGCGCTTGCCGCCGCCTCGGACGAAGCGTCGATGGAGTACATGGGGCGAGCGGCCGCGGAAGCGAATCGTTTCGAGAAGGTAAAACTGCCCGACGATGTGGCGCGACAAATTCGACTCATCAAATTGTCCCAGACACTTCCGGCGCCAAACGATGAAAAGAAGCGTTCGGAACTCGCGAACATCGCCGCTTCGATGCAAGCAGATTATGGCAAAGGCAAATATTGTCCTCCCAAACTCGAAGGCAAGTGCCTGAATTTGGATGAACTTTCGGAAATTATCGAAAAAAGCCGCAAATACGACGAATTGCTCGATGCCTGGACGGGTTGGCACAGCATATCACCGCCCATGCGTGAGCGATACCAGCGATATGTGGAGCTCGGTAACGAAGGTGCCAAAGAAATGGGTTATTCCGATATGGGAGCTCTTTGGCGCGCTGGTTATGATATGACGCCCGAAGAGTTCGAGGCGGAGGTCGAAAGGTTATGGACGCAGGTCAAGCCGCTCTACGATGAATTGCATTGTTACACCCGAGCGAAGTTGCGCAAAGAGTACGGAAAAGACAAAATTGGCGACAAAGCGCCGATTCCCGCGCATTTGCTGGGTAACATGTGGGCGCAGGATTGGGCCAATCTGTACGATTTGACCGCTCCGTATCCCAAAGAGAGCAAGCTCGACGTGAGCAAAGCGTTGGTCGATAAAAAAGTCGAGCCCAAAGAAATGGTCAAAATGGCGGAAAAGTTCTTTACGTCATTGGGCCTTGACGAATTGCCGAAAACATTCTGGGAGCGATCCTTGTTCACGCGTCCGAAGGATCGCGAAGTGGTTTGTCATGCCAGTGCATGGGACTTGACGTACGCCGGCGACATTCGCATCAAGATGTGCATTGCGCCGAAAGAAGACGATTTCATTACGATCCACCACGAGCTGGGGCACGACTACTACTACCAGTATTACTACAAGCTCCCGATTTTGTTCCAATCGGGCGCCAATGACGGATTCCACGAGGGCATTGGCGATACGATTGCGCTCAGTGTGACGCCAGGATACTTGAAAACCATTGGCCTTTTGGCCGACGCGCCGCAAAACGAAAAGGCCGACCTGAACTTCTTGATGAAGCAAGCGCTGGTCAAAGTGGCATTCTTGCCTTTTGGCAAGCTCATTGATCAATGGCGTTGGGATGTATTTTCCGGCAAAACGCCAGCGACGAAGTACAACGAAGCGTGGTGGACCTTGCGGACGAAGTACCAAGGCATTGCATCCCCAGTGGAACGATCGGAAAAAGATTTCGACCCTGGAGCGAAGTACCACGTTCCCGGAAATACCCCGTACATGCGCTACTTCCTGGCGCATATCTATCAATTCCAATTCCACCGCGCGTTGTGCAAAGCAGCAGGTCATACAGGCTCATTGCATAGCTGTTCGATTTTCGGCAGCAAGCCCGCAGGCGACAAGCTGAAAGCCATGCTGGCGCTTGGCGCAAGCGTACCCTGGCCCAAGGCGCTGGAAGCTTTGTCTGGAGAAACGAAAGCGGACGCGACGGCAATCTTGGATTATTTCGCACCGCTGCGGAAATACATCCAGGAAGAAAACAAAGCAGAGACGTGTGGGTGGTGAGATAACACGGAAAAGCCCCTCTCGATCGTGTGGCTCGAGAGGGGCTTGGTTGCCTTGACGAGCTGAACGCTCGCTCTACTTCAAGTCTTCCGCCGTAATCGGCAAATGCCGAATACGCTTCCCCGTTGCCGCGAAAATGGCATTCGCGACCGCTGGTCCAATCGGAGGCGTACCAGGTTCGCCCGTTCCGCCAGGCGCTTCGCCACTCGGCACCACATACACTTCAATGGCTGGCGCTTCGTCCATGCCAATCAATTTGAAGTTGTGGAAGTTGGCTTGTTTGACTTTGCCATCTTCCACTTTGATGCTCGATTTGAGCGCCGCGGTAAGGCCGTAAATGATGCCGCTTTCCATTTGCGCTTCGACAATGCCGGGATGAACGAATTCCCCGCAATCGACGGCGCAAACGACACGATCCACCTTGACTTTGCCCGCGTCGACCGTGACTTCGGCCACCTGCGCGACATAACTGCCAAAGCTGTGATGCACAGCAACGCCGCGTCCCTTGCCTTTGTCCATCGATTTGCCCCAACCGGCCTTCATCGCCGCAACATCCAGCACGCGCTTGAGGCGTGGTGAATCCTTGAGCAGCTTGCGCCGGTATTCGACAGGATCGACTTTCGCAGCGGCGGCCAATTCGTCAACAAAGCTTTCTTCGACAAACGCATTCGACGAATGTCCGACAGAACGCCAGAAACCAACGGGAACACCTTCCAAACGATGGTATTCGACGCTCAAGTTCGGGAAGGCATATTCTTCGCCGAGCCCTTCGACGGACGATTTGTCGACGCCGTCTTTGAAGAGGTGCGGCATGACGCGCGCCATGATGGCCGCACTGACCGCTTGGTAGCGCACAGCTTCGGGCATACCGTCGGCGCCCACGGATGCTTTGGCGGCAACGAGCGATTGCGGACGATAAAAGTCGTGACGCATATCGTCTTCACGCGTCCAGACCACTTTGACCGGGCCGCCAAACTGCTTCGACACTTCGACGGCTTCCATGACGTAGTCCGCTTCGAATCGGCGACCGAAACCGCCACCGAGATATGTCGTATGCACTTTGATGGTTTTGGGATCCAAACCCGTGATTTTCGCGGCCACCATTTGCACGACGCCAATGCCTTGGTGACCGACCCAAATATCACAACCATCGGCACGGACGTCGGCAACGGCATTTAATGGTTCCATCGTCGCGTGCGCCTGAAACGGAAGCTCGTACGTCAATTCGAACTTCTTTTTGGCCTTTTTCCAAGCGGCTTCGAAATCGCCTTTTTTCAAGCCGACAAGACCAGGTTTTTTGACCAGGTTTTTCGCGTCCGCCGTGAGTTTGTCGCTCGACATTTTGGCGCCTTCGCCATTGTCCCACGTGACCGTGACGGCTTCCGAGCCTTTTTTCGCAGCCCAGAAGTGATCGGCCACGAC
>JBGAOI010000084.1:0-17974 GCA_044221885.1 Polyangium sp. (in: bacteria) | reverse complement strand
TTTTCCACTATTCTGATCGGGCCCTCGGAATCCGTAGCATTTTTCGCTTCAGGCGTCGCATTCGGCGCCGGTGGCCATACAAGCCACAGCGACACGATGCCGATGACTCCCATTCCAATAAACGCCAGTATTGCCAGAATGGCCCATCGAGCATGACGAGCCTGTTTCATCGCCACCGGTTTTCCCGTTTGGCCAAATGTAATTGTTGTCGGATCTCCCCCCAGCGAAGTGACGGCTGAGTGATTCGGGGCAGCCTCCAACGTTACCGGAATCGTTATCGTCTCGGCAGCCGCATGTTTGACCACGCTCACTTCGCTTGTCATCGATGGCAACGACGAACGCGGCGCTGGGGCAGGCACGACAAACGGCTCGAGCGATGAGGCAAACTCCTCCACCGATCCCCACCGATCGTCGCGACGCTTGCGCAAACATCGCATGATCGCCGTCGACACTTCCGCGGGTACGTCCGGACGCACTTCGCGCAGATCTCGCGGCTCCTCCTGCAACACCCTCGCCGCAACTTCGAGCAGCGATCCAGCTCGAAACGGGCACTCGCCCGTGAGCAGTTCGTACGCGATGAGCCCGAGCGCCCACACGTCCGTCCGTGTGTCCACCGTCTTCGACTTCGCGATTTGCTCCGGCGACATGTACAGCGGCGATCCAAGCGTCGCGCTCGTGTCCGTCAAGTCCACCTTCTCCGCGCCCGTATGTTTCGAGATGCCAAAGTCCAATACTTTGACCACCAACGAACCGTTGCGTCGCTTCGTCAGAAACATGTTCGCGGGCTTCAAGTCGCGGTGGATGATGCCCGCGGCATGCGCCTCAGCGATCGCATCGCATGCGTGCAAGACAAACGTCACCGCTTCTTCCGCGGGCAGCGGTCCGGTTCGCTCGAGGTACTTCTTCAGATCGCACCCTTCGAGGTACTCCATGATCATGTACGGAGCGCCGTTCTTCATGCGTCCGACGTCGTGCACACGCGCCACGTGATCGCTGCGCAAGAGCGCCGCGGCCTGCGCTTCACGCAGAAATCGCTCCACCGCTTCGGGATGTCCAAGCCCGGCAGGCAGCAGGAATTTCATGGCGTAAAGTTGTCCCAGGTCGACGTGTCGTACTGCTACGACAAACCCCATGCCGCCCTGACCCAAGACCCGCTCGACTCGGTATTTGTCAAGCAAAACTTCGCCAATGACTGCCGGTGTGTCCATGTGTAACCGTTTGCCTCGGGATCGTTGACGGACAAACTACGTAGCAGACCAGGGCACCTCAAGAAAAAACGCAATTGTGCGCGATTGACGCAAATCTGGCGTTGAGCCGCTGGTCGAAAGACAAACGTGAGGCTTCCGAGAAAAACCATTGGTTTGTCGAGAATGCACACATGAAAATGCGTATCGTCGGCCGTGGTGGCGGCCATGTGCGGGGCCATGGGGGCAAAAACAAACGAGTCCGCGGGATCTGGTGGGTGACCCAGTCGGCCATTTCGCTTCCTCGGAGTGTTCATCGGCAGTACGATGAGCGCGTTCTTTTCTCTTGGCCGAGGAGGTTGTGATGCGTACGTCGAAGGCTTTGGGCATAGCTGCCCTGATTGGATTCTTCGGGGCCGTAGGAGTCGCGTGTAGTTCTGGGACAAACACGGCGAACACATGTTCACCCGCGTGTGGTGCAGGACAAACCTGTTCCGAAGGTGTGTGTGTTCCGACAGGCATGGGCGGCGCTGGCGGTTCCGGTGGACAAACAGGAGGAAGCGCCGGAAAAGGTGGCAATGGCGAAGGCGGGAGCTTATTCGAAGACGCCGGATGTCCTGCGCCGCAGAGCTGCGGCAATGTCTGTTGTCCGGTGGGCGAATTGTGTGGTCTCGGTACGACGTGTGTCCGAGCACAACCACCTTGCACGACGAACGACGAATGCCTTTTCGACAGCTATTGCGCGAATGGAATCTGCGTTCCTTATGGTTTGCCCGCGGATCACGTCAATGATGACACGTGCAAATCGGATGTGTCGATCGAATCGATTGTCCCGTCGGAACAGTGTCGGTGGACGGGCCCGCCCATGGGCGATTTGCACCCGAATCACTTTCACGTCATGGCCACGCCCGTCGTTGTGGATTTCGATTTCGACAGCGATCCGAAAACGTTGTCGCCGTCCATTGTGTTCACGACATTTCCTACGGCCGGTTCATATCAAAATCCCGGCGTCATGCGCATCATCAGCGGCAAAGATTGCAGCCAGCAATTCAGCTTCGACGCCGCGGAAGATGCCACGATGTCGCCGGCGTCCGTTGCTGTCGGCGACCTCGATGGCGACGGTCATGCCGAAGTCGTGGCGGCTCGAGCTGGCGGTGGCGTGATTGCTTTCCGATTTGATCCCGTCATGAAGGTTTTCAGCACGTTATGGCGTTCAGGAACGTGTCCTGGGGGTATGGGACCGCCCGCGACAAACGACACGACGGGAGGCACCGACAAATGGAGTGGCCCGTCGATTCACGACCTCGATGACAACGGCAATCCCGAAATTATCTACGGCGGTACGGTGTATCGCGCGGATGGATGCATTGTATCGAATACGCTCGGCTTTCCCGCGTACAGCAAAGGTATTGTTCCGGTGATTGCGGATGTCGATGAAGATGGCAAAATGGAGTTCGTTCGCGGCAATGCCATTCACGAATGGAATGCGGCCATGAACGATTGGGTTGCCGAGCCCTATTTTACCGCGGGCGCTCTCTCAGCAGGACAAACTGCCGTTGCGGAAATGGGAATGTTTCCGCTTGCCGGGTTTGGCGGACAGGATCGCGCTGAAATCATTGTTGTTTCGGGCGGGACTGTTCGTGTTCAAACGATTGAAGGAACGGTCGTTTTTGGTCCCTTTACGATTCCTGGCGGCGGTACGGGCGGTTTACCCACCGTTGCGGATTTCGACGGGGATGGACGGCGCGAATTCGCAAGCGCTGGCGGAACGCAATATGTCGTGTTCGACCTCGATTGCGTTACTGGTGGAGATCCGGCCAAGTGCAATGGTCAATCCATCAATACGGGCATTTTGTGGCAACAACCTTCGCAAGACGCCAGTTCCAACGTGACCGGATCGAGCGTCTTCGATTTCGATTACGATGGCAAAGCCGAAGCCGTATATGCGGATGAATGCTTCTTGCGCGTGTATGATGGCACGACGGGCAAAGTCATTTACAGCGTCGCGCGTTCGTCCGGAACAACGTACGAAAATCCCGTCATTGTCGATGTCGACGGCGATTACCATACGGAAATCGTTTCTGCGGTGAACAATTATGCTGGAGCTTTGGGATGCCCGGCGACGGATCCGCTTTTTCCAGCGGCGAGTTTTGCGCAGAATCACGGAATTGTTGTTTTGCGCGACGAACAAGAACGTTGGGCGGCGTCGCGCCCTGTGTGGAGTCAGCACGCGTATGCGGTCACGCACGTGGGTGATTTGGGGCAAATTCCCAAGACGTCGAATGTCGCTGTCAATTGGAAGGACGTGAAGCTCAACAATTTCCGTCAAAATGTTCAAGGAAACTTGGAAGCGTTGGGCACGCCGGATCTCACAGCGGGTGGTGATGTCGGGGCGGTCAAGTGCAATGGCACCGTGGCGACGATTGAGGCGCGGGTATGCAATCGCGGAACATTGCCGATGGTGAGCGGAACCGAAGTGAGTTTTTATGACGGCACTGTGCAAGGCCCGCTCTTGTGTACGGCGCAGATTCCGATTGCGCTTGGCGTTGCGGAATGCACGATCGTGAATTGCCAATCGGATTTAGGTGGCAAAACCGTCGATATCTACGTGCGTGTCGATCCACAAGCCATGACCAAGGAATGCCACGAAATCAACAACGACGCTTTGTATCGCGGCGTTGCTTGCGGCCAAATTCCCAACTGAAACGCGGTTTTGGGGCGTCGCCCCAATCCCCACGAGGGCTCCTCGCCCTCGACCCGCGCAAGGGGCCAGCCCCTTGACCCTTGTATTGGTTTGTCCACTACGTGGCCAAACCAAACATGTTTCAGGAGGCCATAGCCGACGTAACCCTGTGGATTTGGCCGCGTAGCGGACAAATCCATATTGGTCCAGCGCTCGCTGGTCCGGGTCCAGGGGCGGATAGCCCCTGGTCGGGTTTGGGCTGAAAGCCCAATTCATCGTTTTCAGTGGGCGATGGCTGGGCCGCCCGAGCCGGATGAAATGCGTTCGGCTCGGTGCACGAGGCTCACGAATTCTTGTTGATCCGCGCGAGAATCGACCGCTTGATCGGCAATCTTGGCAATGTCTTTCAGGGCCCAATCGCGAGCATGCGGGCTTTGGCGCAACACTTCGGCAAACGCGGCCACAGCGGTCGCGAATCGGAATTCACGAGGTGCCGCTTCGAAGGAAGCTGCAATCGCGGACGATTCCATCGGGAAAGCGCTTTCCGTCGCGGTTTCTCCACCAAGCGCCGGCTTGTGACGCAGCCGCAAGGTCAATGGCGACGACGTCGTGTTCTTCAAAACCACGTCATATACAGCGGTTACGCTATGCCCATTGCCAATTTCTCCCGCATCCACTTTGTCATTGCGGAAATCCTTATCGGCAACGTCGCGGTTTTCGTACCCGATGAGGCGATATTGCTGCACGACTTTCGGATCGAATTCCACCTGAATCTTGACGTCGCGCGCAATCACTTCGAGCATCCCCGAGAGTTGGTCTTGGAAAACGCGTTTGGCTTGGACGTCACTGTCGATGTACGCATAATTGCCGTCGCCTTTATCAGCCAATTGCTCCATCATGGTGTCTTTGTAATTGCCCGTGCCAAACCCAACCGTCGAAAGCGTAATGCCCTTCTGCTTGTACCCTTCGATCGTCGCGAGAATCTCCGTCGGTGACGCTCGGCCAACATTGGCATCGCCATCCGAAAGAACGATGACGCGATTCACGTGACCTTTGACCTGGGTCCGTTCGGCAAGTTTGTAGGCCAATTCAATGCCGCTCGCCATGGCCGTCGAGCCCGCCGCAGACAAATCTTCAATGGCCGCGAGGATCTTATCCTTGTTTTCGATTCCCGTCGGAGCCAGCACTTCGCGCACGCTTCCCGCATACGTGCACAACGCGACGGTATCACCCTTGAGCAACGAATTCGTGAGGAGTTTCAAGCTTTGCTTGACCAAACCCATTTTATCGGCCGCTTGCATCGAGCCACTGGTATCGACCAGATACACGAGATGCACCGGTTTGCGCTCATTGGCCGGAATGGTTTTTCCTTTGATACCCACCCGCACAAGATGATGACCTTTGGTGAACGGCGAAGGAGCTGCGGCAAAATGAACCGCAAACGGTCCTTTCGTCGGCGCTGCGTATGCATACTCGAAATAATTCAGGAATTCTTCGGCGCGAACGGCAGAAAACGGAGGCAACGCTCCACCCATGATCATGCGTCGCGAAATCGAATACGAAGCGGTATCGACATCAATGGCAAACGTGGAAAATCGATCCTTGGCCGGATCGACCACTGGGTTGATCCCATAATCGCGATAATCTTCCGTGCCCTTGGGTTCCGGCGGAGCGACAGCAATCGGGGCTGGAGTCGTCGGTGAAGGCTTGTTGATTGCAACTTGCGCTTCAGCCTTTTTCATGGCCGGTTGCGATAGAATAGCGCCCGTCGTGGCCACGGGCATGGGTGCGCCTTGCACGACGCCAGGCGGCGGAGGTGGCGGTGCAGACGGCATCGCCGTCGAATCCATTCTGGACTCTTTTTCTTCGACCATCACGCCCGACGTTTTGGCGTTCATGGGAATGCCACCCCGATCGTAATCGGCACTGGCCGTCGTTCCGCCATTGGCATGCGGAGATTCAACAGCATGACCAGGTGCGGCTCCACCACAAGCATAAAGCGTTTGGCATAGAGCAACGAATGAAACAATGGCTGTGGTGGTTCGTGAACGCAACATGATGACGAGTTCCTCCGTGTTCGGACGAAAGAACGCGCCACTTCGGACGATCTTACAGCAGATCTTGCCTGGTCCCCAAAACAGGCAAAAAATGCCCAAACGCTGCCCTTCCCTTGGGTTCGAACGCGAAGCGGACGAACCCAAAGAAAGGTCCAGGACGGGTCCTGGCGCGGGTCCCGGGGCGCGGAGCCCCGGGTGGGTCTGCGTGAAACCCAGTCTCCGCGCCTACGCCGCCTTGTCGAGACGCGACATGGCATCGGCAAATCGGAGCAAACCTTCACCCCAACCACCGAGAATGTACGTGCGTTGGTAAAACTCCGGCACGAGCGTATCCTTGTAGCCCGCAATTTGCACCAAGAACACATTGACCTTGGGATTCACGCGCTCACGGTACGTCGACACGAGTTTCGCCACGTCGATATTCTTGCCATCGTTTCCCCAACCATAGTCGCGGTACTTCTTCGGGTTTGTCCCGTAAAGGCCACCGTGACCTGCTTGCATATCGGACAAGACGAAGATCGAATCCCAATGCTCTCGGTTACGAATGGCCTGGTCCAAAAACAACCAGATTCCGTTTTCCGTACCGAGACCAATCGTTTTCGCCAGATGCTCGGCCTTCTTCAATTGGTCGAATATCGACGCATTCTTTCGTACCGGCATCGTTTCGAGGTTGTCACCAAAAACCCCGAGGTACCCCTCGTCCGCCCGCATTCCCGCAAGAATTCCCGTCAAGTTTCCAATCGTCGACACTTTCATCGTCCCCATCGACGACGTCGCAGTTCCTTGCGCTGAACCGCTGTTGTCCGCGAGCACCATCACGCGACCCGAAAATCGCGGCAATTCACCCAGGGACTTGACGAGACACGATTCAATCGCGTCCAGTACCGCAGGCGGAGCTTTTTCCTCGACCGCCTTGTATGCCGAATAATACCGAAACGGCAATTGCTTTCCCGATTCGGCATTGTGAATCAATCGCGGCACGATTTCTTCCGCTTTGATTCCTGCTTCCAGCATATTGCGGATATTCCGCAACATCGCCATGTGTCCCATCACGTTCATTGCTTTACGCCACGACGTACGATTCGACCCCCGCGCACTCACGATGGATTCCCACGTACGACCGGTCGTTTTCGCTTCACCCTTGGCGAGTTTGTCCACGGCCTTGCTCTTCGGATGCACGAGGTTCACCACGTCCACCGTTTTCGCAGCGCGTTCTTCCAAGCGATATTTCGACAATGCGTAATCGTCATACGATTCGAGCGCGTCACGCCACGCCTTTTTTAGCGCATTCGGAATGGGTTTTCCAAAACGGAACATTTGGTACGCCAAACCCACGGCCGGTTCGTCCGCGCGACGAATGATCGAACGCGCATAACGACGCACGAGGCCCGTTCCCTTCACCGCCGAATGATTCGCCGCCCGCACGAGAATCACTTGCGGCGTCACGCGAATATGCTCTTCATTACGCAAACGTACCGCTTCCTTCAACGTCGCTTCAGCATCGAAAGCCAACGCTTCATCAATGGTCGTTTCGAGCAATGCCGCCGGCGACAAACTGCGCCACGCTTGCGGATCCATCGCGTCGAGCGTCTTGCGCAAATACGTGCGCTGCGTATCCGTCAAGTGCGCACCAAGCACGCGCGCCGGACGCTTGTCGTCCTTTTCCGACGGCTGATAATACATCGGCTCACCGAAAAAACACGTCGACGCGGAAATGCGCAATCGCGTGATCGGCGACGAAACATCATAGGACACACCAGCCATGTAATTGAGGTGGCCAGTTGCCGGAATCGACTCTTGATTCTTTTGCTTCGAACGAACCTTGTCTGCAAATCCGAAGAATGCCATAACAAACCTGCGCGATTCCCTGCGCGTAAAAAAGCGCAGCGCAAAAAAACACCCGAGGTGCCCGGGAGAACCATTGGATGGCGGGGTTTTCGTTCAAGTGAAGTAACCGCCACCCTCACTGCCCGGGGCTCGGGGGAACGTTCCGCACTCGGCCGAACGTTCGCCAAGACGTCATTGCAGGGGTCGTGCCAAGCTCGGCAACGTCGAGGGAACGGACGGCAATTCGCTTATTTGTAGGGGATATGCAGCTACAGCTCGAAGGGAGCAACGCGTAGATTATCCCAGCGAATAAACGTCTATCCGATGGGATATGCCGTATCTCGGCTACTTTTTGTCCCAGTCGTCGATACCGCCAAGGTTGGTAACTTGGGTGTATCCGGCCGCCGTCAGCATCGCTTTGGCACGACCCGCACGACCGCCAGCTTGGCAATACACGACGATGGGCTTCGTCTTGTCGCTAGACGTCAGTTTTTCGATTTCCGACATTTGCGCATTGATCTGATCCACAGGAATGTTCACGGCTTTGTCGAGGTGCCGTCCGCCATATTCTTCCGGCGTGCGCACATCGAGGAGCACAGCGCCTTCCCCCACGAGCTTCTTCGCCAATGCAGGATCACGATCGGGCAATCCTGCCGGTTGCGTTGCGCTGTTGGTCGCCGGCGCTGGAGGCGTTTCTCGCGAACAACCCTCAAGCGCAAACGTGCACGCGGCAATGGAGAGAATGGTAGCAATGAGGTGCGAGCGATGGATGTGCATGGTGTGCCTCGGCAGAAAGAGATGCGCCCTTCCTACCACTCCGATCGCCCGCTGTCATGAAATGCGTTAAAAAATCCGATTCCCGTTGAAGTCGCATCCAGGCTCACCGGGAAGACAGGATCCACCGGCCTTCGTTGTGGTTTTCGTCCCACTGGTTCCCGTCGATTGCGTCTTTTTCGTGGTCGCCGTCGTTGCCGGCTGAGCCGCCGCCGCTGCTGCCGCTGCCGCTTCTTCTTTCGATCGTTGCAATGCACCTTCCGCTTGCTCGATGCGCTTTTGATTCGCCGCCACTTGCGCTTCGAGCTTTCGCGTTTCTTCCGTTTGCGCATTGATGTCGGCAGCCTGGGCCGCTAAACGCGCTTCATGATCCGGTCTGATTTTCCCGAAATACAGGCCAAGAATGCCAGCCGTAATCAAAATCCCAGAAGCCACGCCAAGCTTGACGGAGCGCTCGAGCTTCTTCTTCTTTTCATCCGCTCGCAATGCCTCGAGCGCCAAAACATGCTCCTGCTCGCGCCGCTGCAATTCGATCTGCGCCTGCTTTTCCGCTTCGATACGAGCCCGTTCGAGCGCAGCCAATCGAATCGCTTCGAGCCGCGCCTGCTCTTCCCGTTGCGCCGCTTCAATCTGAATTCGACGCATTCTGTCTTCATGCGCCTTGCGCGCTTCTTCTTCTCTGGCCAAGCGCAATGCTTCTTGCTTCGCCTTTTCTTCCAGCTCGGCCTTGCGCGCAGCCTCGGCTTGCTCCTCCAAGACGCGCGTTTCGTAATCATTCATCAGCTCTTTGATTGAGAACAAAACAGAAGTATCGTGCGCCGTGGACATGGGAATTCCCTTCCTCCGAGCCGTCAAGTCATGCTCTGGGTTTACAGCTGCGGCGAAATCACGCAGCGTTGAAATCCGTCATGACCTATGACGCATGAGGCGACAAAGAATTTGATCCAGAGTGAAGTTTTTTTACTCCACTGGAACAGTGTCACTAAAACGGCGCGAATTTGCGACTTACTTCACAGTCGGATCGTAGGGTGCCGCGTCCTTGGTGTCAACAGTTCCGTCCCCGTCGAAATCGTCAATGGGCGGCGCAGTGACTTCGATGCGCGCCATTCCAGTGAAAGCGGACGAGAAAAAGGTAACGAGGGCTTGGGAATGTTCGCGAATAGGCATTTCGACGAGAAATGCATCGGCGAGCAAGGGGAAGCGAATGGGCGGCGGTTGAGGTGCCGTGGGTACGTATTTGCGCTCGTCATAACGATTGTAGCCCAAGGCATGATCGGCCGGAGAATACTGCACAGCGGCGGCGGCATGTGAGCCGCGATTGGCACTCACGGGCGCGGCAATGGTCGAAACACCGGGCACTTCGACGAGGTTTGGCGTGGCCAAATCAATCTTCATGGCCCGAATCAACGCTTCTGTGGCGATATTCGGAAGCACTTCGTCGTGCAATGCGTACGTGATCATGACGTCGGGTGTATCTCGCATGAGCAAGTTATTTTGAAAAATGTGCGGAGCGTACGCAATGGGATCACCACTTTCGGTGATGGAACTCAAGAGATTCGCAATGGGATGATATTCATCCAATGCTTCTTCGCCTTGAATGCCAAAACTTGCTTTCGCAACAGTGCCCACGAGTCCGGAAACTTCGGCGGAATTGGTGGTAATGAGTTGAATGAACCCCGCGCCGGGAACTTCGAGCGCTGCACCTTTGATGTTCGGTTCGAGCGCAATTGCCATCGACCCCATGATGCCTCCGAGGGATCCGCCATTCCAATAAATATGCGTTCCATCGAATTTGGGAGTTTGTCCACCAGCTACGTCGGCCAAGGGCGCCAAATCGAGCTTGCTGCTTTGGATGAGACGCACGAGGCTCATCTGATCCAAAATGGTTTGACGGAAGTTGTCGCGTACTTCGACGAAATCCAGGAAGTCCGCGAAGAACGAAATGGCAAAAGGATAATCGTCGGGAATTCCGTCAGGCCCCACGAAAGAACCTTTGAAGTTATTTTTCTTGTCGGGGATATTCGCGCGAGCCCCATGCAAGACGTCGTCGATCCCAATCATCGCGAAGCCAGCGCGGGCAAGTTCATTCGCAAGGGAAAGCATACTGCCGCGATTGTTGGACAAACCGTGACCGTTGATGATGACCGGATATCCATTGGGAGGCATCGGCGACTTGGGAATGACCATGGTCACCGGAATTTTTGCGCCTGCATCCGCCAACAGGAAGGCCCCCGAAGCGTCGTGTTCAAAATGGTTTGTCATGGCATTCCTGAACGACGGCGCAACGAACGCGCCCGAAGCAACCGCCGCAATGGCATCATGCGCAATGCCCCCGGGATTGTCGCCTCCGGGCCATTCGACGCCAGCTTCATCGACTTCGGGTTTGCCCAGCCAATCATCGAGGGACGGGGTCGAGGTGATTCCAAACTTCGCGGCGGTATACGGAGCGGCATTGGCTTGATCGAGAAAAACCACGGGTTCGGGCTCTTGACGCAAACGTTCGCGCAGAATGGGCATTTCCTCGGCCAAGCGTGATGTCGTAAATACAGCCAAGCCCGCTATGTGACTTGCTTCCGCCACCGCTTTCGCTTTGACAATTTCCGCGATGGCTTCGCCATAAAGTTTTTCCTGGCGCGTCTTGCGATCGGCTGCCGAAAGCGCGGCAATACGCGACAATTCGGGTGCCGCGCCCAAATGCTTTCCATTGATTGCCCGAACTTCATGGGTCACGACAATCGCGTGGCGTGTGCCCTGAGGCAAAACAATGCCCGGAATGGGAATTACGGACAAACACTCTAGCGATGGCAAATACCTAGCCAAAGCCGGATACCGTTCGCCGAGATGCGCCGATTCAGGATCGACGTCGATGAAGAACACGGTCGCAGCTGGATCCGTTGCGGTGGCGTAGTCGTGCGGAAGCGATGCCGCATCGACGTCGTCTGGCAGGAAAAACAGACCACCGGAGGCTCGGCCAAAACCATCAAGGGATGACAAACCCGTTTGAATCGCATCGCTCGCGGACGAAACGCGCAACAAATTCGGGATTTGACCAATATGACCGTCGGCGCCAAGGTACAGATCGCTGGGCCATGGGATATCGCCAAACGGAGGCGGATCGTTCGCGGCCGCAGCAAACGGCATCGCGACGAAATCCGCTGATGGGGGAGGATCGGATCCGCATCCCGCGAGCATCAAAAGGACAAACAAGAGAGAAGCGTTTCGTCCAAGCATCGTTGCAGCCTCACTTTCCTCTGCGATTCGAATCTTCAACGTCACTCTATCGCCAACCCCAGCACCTGTGCTATACGCGCGGCATGGCACAAGTTCACGGTGGAAGGCTCGTCAGCAAAGCACTCGCACGGCACGGAATTACACATCTTTTCACGCTATGCGGTGGGCACATTCAAGCAATCTACGACGGATGCCTCGATGATGGGATCCGAGTTGTCGATGTTCGGCACGAGCAAACGGCTGGACACGCCGCGGATGCATACGCGCGCGTCACGGGAAAACCAGGCGTTTGCGCCGTTACGGCGGGTCCCGGCGTCACCGACGTCGTCACGGCTGTGGCGAATGCGCAACGAGCTGGCGTGCCAATGATCGTCATTGGCGGCGCGGGTCCGCGCATTTTGCAAGATATGGGATCATTGCAAGATATGAATCACGTCGAGCTGATGCGACCGATCACGAAATGGAGTGTCGCGATTCCCTCGACCGATCGCATTGCCGAATACATCGATTCAGCGTTTCGCATTGCGCAAGCCAACGTTCCTGGGCCGGTTTTTCTGGAAATGCCGCTCGATCTGCTCATGAACTGGGCCGATGACGCCGCGCCGGCGACCGCGCCGCAGACGCCGCCGCGCCCCGGCGGCGATCCGCGCGCGATCGAGGCGGCCGCCAAGCTGCTCGCCGAGTCGGAGCGGCCGATGTTCATCGTCGGCAGTCAATTGCGTTGGTCGGCGCGGCGTGAAGTGCTTCGGGAATTCGCCGATGCCGTTGACGGTGCGTATTTCTTGAATGGAATGGCCCGCGGAGGACTTCCGCATGCCCATCCGAACTTCTTTGCTCGGTCCCGACGCGTAGCGCTTGGACAAACGGATTTGTGTTTCGTGTTTGGAACACCTTTTGATTTCCGCCTGGAATACGGTCGGGCCATCAATCCCGGTGCGAAGGTCGTGCAAATCGATCTCGACGGCGGAGAAATGGGGCGCAATCGCCGCGTCGACGTGCCCATTCATGGCGACAGTGGATTGGTGCTCGAGCAGTTGTTGGCGCACGTCAAAGAAAAACGAGTGCCGTCCTGGGTGGCGACGATGCGCGCGGCCGAAGACAAATCGCGAGCGAAGATGCAATCGGAAGTCACGTCGGATGCCAGTCCGCCGAATCCCTTGCGCGTGTGTGATGAAATCGGAAAACGTCTTGGAAAAAACGACATCGTCATTGGCGATGGTGGGGATTTCGTGGCCACGGCGGCGAACGTGATCAAACTCGAATGGCCGCAATTGTGGATGGATCCGGGCCCCTTGGGGACGCTCGGGGTTGGTCCGGGATATGCCATGGCGGCGAAACTTGCGCGTCCAGATGCTCGCGTGGTGTTGATCTATGGTGATGGCTCGTTCGGATTTAATGCGCTCGAATTCGAAGCCATGGTGCGGCAAGGCATTCCGGTCGTGTCGATTATCGGCAATGATGCGGCGTGGATGCAGATTCGTCGGGGCCAAGTGGATCTTTATGGTCCGCAACGTTCGCCCGCCACGGGACTCGATTACACGCATTACGAAAAAGTCGTGGAAGCCGTAGGCGGCGTGGGGTATTGGGTCGAGCGTATCGAGGACCTTGGTCCGGCGCTCGATGCGGCATTTGCTGCGGACAAACCGTCGTGTGTCAATGTGAAGATCGCGTCGAGCGATTTCCGCAAAGGCGCAATCAGCGTTTGAACGAGGGTTGTGGAATTACGCTTCTGCAATCCCGAACTCGCGAGCCTCGACGATCTCGATACGGAAATTCTCGCGTGCGCCGTGTGGACGGATGTTCGTCCGTTACACGGCGTCGCGGGACTTTGCGATTGGCGACTGGCGGGGGGTTTGTCGGCACTTTTGCGCAGTGCATTCGTCACGGGCAAACCCGGTGAAGTGGTCATGCTTCCGGGCAAACCGCGGCTGACATTCGACAAATTGCTCGTGTTCGGAGCCGGGGCGCGAAGTGAGTTTGGTGAGGAGTCATTTCGGCGAACGATTTTGCACATGCTCGACGTGATGGACGGTCTTGGGGCCCGTGTCGCCGTCGTCGAATTGCCAGGACGTCCGGACGAACTGATTGCGGCGGAACGAGCGGCAGATATTTTATTGGCCAGCGCGGGGCGAAAACGCGAGCATGATTTGTGGACGTTGGTGGAGGGGCCCGACGCACGCAAACGCATTACGCAGCACATGATTGAAGAGCGGCGGCGCGTGCGGCGGGTGATTTGACTCGAAGCGCGAGCAGTTCACTTCATTATTGGCTATTTCTCGAGGGTTTGGCATGGCGCAATATCTCAAGGCGCCCCACATGCCAGCCATTCGGCGAGTTTCGTGCGTTCGGACAGGGGCGGGTCGTCGGGGCCGGGAGGCATCGAATCGTTTTCCGCAGCGCTACGCACGAAAATGCGATCCTTGTGGCGAATGATTTGCTCCGGGGTGTCGAAAATGAATTCGCCTGGTGCTCCTTGACGGTTTGTCGAACTTGAACCATGGCAAGATTGGCAATACGATTGCATGAATCCGGCGCCAAAGTTGGCATACGTCAAGGTGGTTCCTCCCGACGAACACGGGTAGTCTTCGATTTCGGTGTAAAACGTTCCGCAAGAGAAGACGCCAGATCCAAACACGACGATGCATGTCGCAAACCAAGTTTTCATGGCAAATTCCTCAAAAGAGTCGGAAATGACCTTGAGCGACGGCGCCCAATTGACCGTACCACGATGGCCCGCTCGAATACGTCAAATAGGCTCCACGTAGTTCCGGACCCACGGAAAGGACGAAGCGCCCTTTGTCGTAGACTTTGAAATCACACGCAACACCGAATTGAACACCGGCGCGATGCCGAATACCGCCGCCAATCCCCAGCAAGGCGCCCCAAGGCTCCTGCGCGACGGCAGCCAACGATTCTTCGTGTTGATGTACCGCGCCAACCAGAATACGTGGCGCAATCTTGTTTGTCACGTGATACGTACCCATCACGCCAATCGACAAAAATGTGAGCAAACGCTGGTCCACACGACCATAACCGATACGTGCTTCGGCAAATGGCGTAATCATTTCATAAAGGCGCAAGCCCAATCCAAAGGCACCATAACTTATTGGATCACCCGACCAATCCGTGAGCCCCGCCGATCCTCCCAGGCCGGCAAAAAGTTCACCTCGGGTTCGTGCGGGTTTGACTTCTTCTTGCGTCTCGGCCGCCAGCGATTGCGACGGCGAATACAACGAAATCGCCAAAACAAAGAGCCCCGTCCGGCTCACACGACGAGCTTTTTCACCAACCATCCGCCCAGCCTACCACGACACTGGCGCCGGTACCCTCCCCGCGAAATCTCATGCGTCGCTAGTTGTTGAAAATGTTGTTGACTTGCATTTTCAATAGAACTACGAGTAGCGGGACGGCGGAGGATCGCCGGGCGTCTTCATGTTCTGGATGCGTTATGAAATCCCTGCAAATATCGTCGTTTTTGGCGTCACTGATGTTGGTCGCGCCGGGGTCGTTGGCGGCTGAAGAAGAGAAGAAAGCTGGGACAGCGACCGAACAGACGGAATCAGCTCCAACAAGCACACACGATGATTCAAGTGCGGTAACCGACACAACTACTCCGGCTACCACTGGAAGTGATGCGGACGCCAATGCGGCTCCAACGTCGAGCAATACGCCGGTCGAAGTGAGCGTGTTTGGACGGCGCGACGATGCATTGCAAAAGGTGCCGGGGTCAGGGACGCTCATTGGCGCAAAAGAAGTTCGTCGCGCCGTACCCCAAGATTCTGGGGAAATTTTGCGACGCGTACCGGGATTGCATGTTCGGCCAGAAGAAGGGCAAGGCATGCGTCTGAATCTTGGTATGCGTGGCCTGGATCCAACACGAAGTCGGCAAGTTTTGGTATTGGAAGATGGCACGCCGGTCGCGATCAATCCTTATGGCGAGCCCGATCTTTATTATTCAACGCCCGTCGATCGCATACGCGCCATTGAAATCGTGAAAGGCTCCGGCGCGATTCTTTTTGGACCGCAAACCATCGGCGGGGTGGTCAATTTTCTCACAACGGCACCTCCCGACAAACCCGAGTGGGCGATCGAGACGCAATACGGGCAGCGCAATTTCCTAAAATTGTTTGGCATGTACGGAAATGCGACGGCCGACGGAACGGCTCGATACATGGTCCAAGTATCGCATCGGCAAGGGGATGGTATCCGCGGTTTTGGATTTAATACGACGGACCTTTTGGGCAAGGTGGCCATTGTGACATCGAGCAAAGGTGAAGCAACGGCGAAAATCGCGGTGTACGACGAATATTCTCGATCGACGTACGTGGGTTTGACGCAGCGTATGTTTGCAGAGAATCCCCGAGCGGCGTCGATTGCCCCACACGATGCATTTTACGTGCGGCGTTACGATGCGTCGCTCACGCACGAATATCGAGCGACGGACGCGACGACGTTGCGCACGTTCGTTTATGGATACATCACGAATCGGGCGTGGAGACGTCAGAACTACGATCGCGAAGACAAACCCGGCACTGTCTACGAACGTATCGAGGGAAGTAGCTCGATCCCGGGCAGCGCCATCTTTTTCCGGAACAATACGACAACGCGCGATCGGCGTTATGGTGCCGCCGGTATTGAAACTCGGCTCGAGCATCGTTTCTTGACGGGCAGTGCGCGGCACACGTTGACGGTCGGTGGGCGATTGCATGTGGAAACGGCCGAACGTCGTCAATTCCTCAGCGACATTCTCACCTCCAACACGGGTGAGTTGCAAACGGACGAGTTTCATCGGACGTACGCTTTTTCGGCCTACGTTCAGGACCGCATTGCATTTCGAGATAACCTCATGGTCACGCCGGGCATGCGCGTTGAAACGATGAGTTCGTCACGACAAATCAACCGGACACTCAAGAATGGGGAAGCAACGAATGTGGCCATTGCAGGCACGAGCGCGAATACGGCATTCATGCCGGGCATTGGGCTCGTTGGCGGAACGCCCAAACTGAATGTATTTGGCGGGGTCTACGTAGGGTACTCACCCCCGCGCGTCACGACGGCCATTGCCAGCGATGGCAAAGACTCGGGCCTCAACGCGGAGCAAAGCACGAACTACGAAATCGGCGTTCGTCTTGCCAAGCCACGTTGGTTACGCGCCGAGGTCACGGGCTTTCTGATGAATTTCCGCAATCAAATCGTGACGGGAACACTGGCCAGCGGCCAACAAAGCGAACTCGTCAATGGTGGACAAACCCTTCATCAAGGTGTGGAGTCTGGGGTCACGCTAGGCGTGGGACAAGCGCTGAAATTGCCAGTCACGCTCGATTTGACGGCTCGGTATACATTTTCCCGCGCGACTTACAATGGCGGACGCTTCGATGGCAATTATTTGCCTTATGCTCCGCAACATACCGCTAGTTTGGCGCTCGACGTGGAGCACAAGATTGGCCTGGGTGGCGAAGTTGCGTGGACACAAGTGTCGGATCAATTCGCCGATGAAAACAATACGGTCGCCGAAGACGCAACCGGACGCATTGGATTGATTCCGGCGTACAATGTCGTCGACGTGAATGTTCGTTATCGGCACGCGAAAACTGGCATTGGCGCATTGCTCACGGTCAAGAATGCGCTCGACCAAGTCTTTATTGCTACACGATTGCCCGATGGCATTCACACCGGAGGTTTCCGGCAAGTGAACATCGGTTTGCGGTGGGACCACAAATAGACGTCAGCGTGAGCGACCAAGTTCGGTCATTGTCCGGAAAAACCTTTCGAGTCGATGCTCGATGGCCCCGAATACGGTGCCGGATGGATAATGTCCATTTTCGTCGAGGACGCCCGCGGGCGACCCGGTGAGCAATTCAATGCCTTCTTCGACTGCGCTGATGACGTAGACGTGAAATTGTCCCCGGGCGACCGCTTCGACGACATCGGGGCGCAACATCAGGGCCACTTGATTTGCAGCCGGAATGAGAACGCCTTGTTCCCCGGTCAAACCCTTCGCGGCGCACAAATCGTAA
The DNA here is from genome assembly GCA_044221885.1 of Polyangium sp. (in: bacteria). Classification (GTDB taxonomy): domain Bacteria; phylum Myxococcota_A; class Polyangia; order Polyangiales; family Polyangiaceae; genus Polyangium. Next base: position 201 of record JBGAOI010000084.1, on the reverse strand, counting down.
AATGCTTCGATTTTCTCATTCAAGCCGCCGACAGGCAAAACGCTGCCTTGTTGGTCCACACTGCCCGTCACCGCGACATCTTGTCGCAATGCATAACCGCTAAGCGCAGAAAGCAGCGCGAATAACTCGCTCGCGGATGCGCTATCGCCATCGACCGGTTCGTACGTCTGTTCGAACACGAGCGACGCACCGAATGACAAC
>JBGAOI010000849.1:0-3581 GCA_044221885.1 Polyangium sp. (in: bacteria) | reverse complement strand
GGGCTTGATCAAAGTTCGTCCGTGCGGTCGAAGGTCGAGTTCTTCGAGCCCTTCACGAATGATGCGGTGAATCTGGTCAACGTCGTAGGTCGGACATCGCCGGATGATGACTCGTGGCCGCGCCGGTATTTTCATGACGTAGGAGCGTAGGAGCCCTTGTTCTCCCTAGCAACCTCAATTCTAAGCTTGACAAACGTTCAGTGTCCATGCGAAGATCGCGCCAACGAGGTGTCCATGTCTCAATCCGTGGCTCTTGCGACAACGCGTTCGGGTATGAGCGTCGCCATGCGGCGACCGTGTTTGGTGAATGAATCTCGCGCCGATGGTTTGCCCGCTTGGGCACCCAAAACGCAGCGAACCATGCAGCCCTGGGTTGATCGGGCGTACCGTCCAGCGATTGAACGATTGGCACCCCCAGCGCAGCTTGCGCCTGAATCCTTTGCGTCCGAGGAGCCGCATCCTTTTGACGTTGCGGCCATGGATGATGCCGCTTTGCTCGCGGCTGTCGTTGGTTGTTCCCGAGAAACCGCGGCCAAGTGGATTGCCGCAGCCGGCTCACTCGCACGTTTGTCTCGTTTTGGCGTGGACGATTTGGTCGAAATGGCTGGCATTTCACCATCTGACGCAACTCGCGTGTTGGCGGCCTGCGAATTGGGCAGACGAGGCGTTTTGCGAGAATCACGGCCTACAGGTCCCTTACATGGTGCTGCCGAAATTGCCCGGTGGTTCAAACTCCGCATTGGCACGCAGTTCGTCCAGGATATTTGGATTGTCGGGGTCGATGACTCGCGGGGATTACACGGTGTTTGTCGCATCTCCCACGGAGACGTTCATGGTCGCGCCCTCGATCCGAACGCCATCCTCGCCGCAGTGGCCAGAATGCACGTCAAAACCGTAGCCCTCGTCCACAATCATCCAAGCGGCGACGTCGAAGTATGCCCCGAAGACATGCAGTTTGTCTTGAGAGCGCATCGTGCCCTCTTGTCCGCGCGCCTGAAACTCGCCGATTTCATTATTGTCGGCTCGAAGTCGGCCTACTGTTCCATGGCCGAACGGGGCAGCTTGCCAGGGATGGTGTAACGACGAACCACTCAAGATTGCATTGTCGAGACAATCGCACCCAATCTTTCGCGCAATTGTCGCGTGGCGTCGATCAATCGCCCTTCAATCAGAAACCGTTCTCCCTGCTTGCGACAGCGGTGCACCTTGACTCGCACGAGCGTTGCATCCTCGAGGTTTCCTGCAAGCGGGCAACCCGGCGCCGAAGCACGCGTTGCCAGAAGACTCACGCGTTCGCCGTCAAGGGCTACGATATTGGCCGTTCCGTCATTGGCTAACCGCAGATGATCGGTCATCGATCCCCCTTGCGACCACGTTGCATCGCAGCCTTGGCCTCGAGCTCCGCTTCACGCCGTTTGACCGTTTCGCGTTTGTCCCCTTGCTTCTTGCCTCGCGCCAATGCGATTTCAACTTTTACGCGGCCATTTTTGAAATACAGCCGTGTTGCAGCCACTGTCATGCCTTCGCGCTCGACAGCTCGGCGGATGTCGTCGATTTCCTTGCGATTGAGAAGCAGCTTGCGACCTCGTTTCGCCAAGTGACCAAATGCAGCCCCGGGCATTTCTGCCACGAGCATTCCGTGAATGAATGCTTCTCCATTGTTAATGGCGCACCACGCATCCGAAATGTCCGCTTTGCCATCGCGAAGCATTTTTACTTCGCTGCCAATGAGCACGATCCCAGCTTCGTATTTGTCGCTGAGTTCGTACTCGTAATGAGCTCGTCGGTTTCGGACGATGAGTTTTTCGTCGCTCGCTTGTTTGTCGCCCACCTGCGTACACCTTCGCCTACGCGGCCTTGTTCAGTACACGGAGTAGCGCGCCAACCTTTCCGCGTCCATAGCTCACCGCGCAGACATCGCCGCGACAAACGTTCTGGTCGTGCTACGAAGCCCGTCACTCATGCGACCCATTCGCCTTCGCGGGGCCCGAACCCACAACCTTCAAGCCATCGATCTCGACTTTTCTCCCGGCCAGCTCGTTTGCATCGCTGGCGTTTCAGGGGCCGGAAAGTCATCCCTCGCGCTCGATACGCTCTACTCGGAGGGGCAACGGCGATTCGTCGAAAGCTTCAGTCCGTACGCGAGGCAGTTTCTCGAACGTCTCGAACGACCACCGATCGATGAGCTCGATCCCGTTGCTGCTGGCGTAGCGGTCGATCGCCGCGCGCCTATCAAAAGCTCGCGGTCGACCGTTGCAACCATGGCGGATCTCGAGCCGTACCTCGCGGGTCTGTTTGCCCGCGAAGCGATTCCAGTTTGTCCCGACTGTCAGGTTCCCGCCGCACGCATCGATCCCGTGCACGCTGCCGAACAAGCCGTTGCGAATCACCAGGGGCAAACCGCGCTCGTCACGTATCGCGTTCCCATCAGCGGAACAGAACAGCTCCTCGAAGTACGTGAATCGCTTCTCACTGCGGGATATCGACGCCTCTACGTTGGAGGCGAAATACGCGACATCGACACCGTTGCGCCCAGCGACGCGGTTGCCGCGGGGGGCAGCGTCGAAGTGATCATCGATCGTTTGAAGATGGATGGTCGAGACAAACGTCGTCTCGGATCGGCCATCGAAGAAGCTTGGCGACGTTCCGAAGGAACGGCGGCTTTGTACCTGGGGACCACCAACGCCGCATCCGACAAACGCCGCGTGCTCATTCCGCGAGGACTTGCGTGTCCTTCCTGTGCGAAAGCGTTCGAGCCTCCGCGCATGGGATTGTTCTCGTACGAATCGCCGACGGGAGCATGCCAAGCGTGCCGTGGGTTTGGTCGGACAATCGGCATCGCTTGGGACAAGGTCGTTCCCGATGACGCCAAGTCTCTGGAAGGTGGCGCCATTCGGCCCTGGACGGGGTCGAGTACCCAGTGGGAACGGCGTGTCCTGAAGAAGTTCTGCGAGCGCAAGAACATCCCGTTCGATGTGCCGTGGTCGCAACTTTCCGAGGAACAACGCAACATGGTCCTCGACGGCGAAGGAAGCTTTCACGGCGGCAAATTCCCGGGCGTCAAAACGTGGTTCAAGTGGCTCGAATCGCGCACGTACAAGATGCACGTGCGCGTGCTCCTCGCGCGCTACCGGTCGTATGATCTGTGTGAAGCTTGTCAGGGCAAACGTTTGTCCCCTGAATCCATGCGTTATCGAGTCGGCGACCTCGACTTGGCGTCCTGGCATGGTCTCGAGCTACGCGAAGCTCGTTCCCGTTTGACGGCGCTCACGACCACCACGGGGCAAGGTGAAATCGTGCGCAAAGAACTCGAGCAACGTCTCGGGTACCTCGAGCGGGTTGGTCTTGGCTACATCACGCTGGGCCAACCCGCGACGACGATCTCTGGAGGCGAAGCGCAACGCGTCAAACTGGCTCGCGAACTAGCTCGCAAAGCGACAGGACGAACCCTGTACGTCCTTGACGAACCCACGACGGGGCTGCATTTCTCGGACATCGAAGTGCTCATTGGGGCGCTCGTGAGTTTGCGAGATGCAGGAAATACAGTGGTCGTGATCGAGCACAACTTGGACGTGGTCGCG
>JBGAOI010000848.1:0-3582 GCA_044221885.1 Polyangium sp. (in: bacteria) | reverse complement strand
GACATAAACAAAGCTCATTCCGAACATGGTAAAACCGCGAACGGTTTTCACCTTCGGCGCACCCAGAAAGGACGTGGATATGGGATATGTGATTTGATTTTCGATGAGCGTGGGACTGCGCCCCATCCATTCCGTCGCGATGATGACTTGCGTGTCCGATAGATCCGGCAATGCGTCGAGTTGCGAGCGCCGAGCACTCCAAACGCCCCAGAGAGACAACCCCGCGGCCAGAAGGAAAACAAAAAATCGCTTCCGCGCGGAAAACTCGATGAGTCGTTCGATGAGGCCCATATCAGTGCGCGTGTCCTATTTTGCCACCCGTGGCGCCCAAACGACTTTCCGAATCGAGCAAAAATTGCGCGCCTGTCGCGACTTTATCACCCGCGGACAAACCATCGTCCACTCTGTAAAATCCTCCCGCGAGTGGTCCGAGTTTTACTTCGCGCGGTTCGGCTGCTTTCTCCCCGACCACGAACACAATCGAGCGGACGCCGGTTTGAATGATCGCGCTTTCTGGCACCGCGAGCCCTTTGCCAAGCGGTAGATCCATGTTCACCGTGGCAAAAGATCCCGGACGAAAGCGACGATCCGCGTTATCGAGTTCAAAGCGAATTTTGATGGTGCGCGTCGCTTCTTCGAGCGTCGGCGGCATAAACGCCACTTTTCCCTCGATCGTCTGCGGAACACCCTCGATCGTCAGTTCGGCTTCGTCGCCGAGTTTTACTGCCGCGAGGTCCCGCTCGTACACGTCCGCGAGCACCCATACGCGCGAGAGGTCGGAAAGGAGATAGAGTTCCATGGAGGGATCCACATACATGCCCTCAATCGCCTGTTTGGCGACGACGATGCCGGATCGAGGGGCAACGAGCGGAAACGTGCGTCGAGCTTCACGGGTGCTTTCGAGGCGCGCGACTTCGGATTTCGGCACGTCCCATAACAACAGACGATGCCGAGCTGCTTCGAGGAGTTTGCGTTGTGCCGATGCTTCGGCTTGGGCAAACTCGCCGGTGCCAGGCATCCCCGCACCTTGTCGTTCGAGCAATGCCAGGAATTCGATTTCAGCCGCATAAACATCTTGGCTGTAGATGCTGCAAAGCACAGCGCCGGATTTCACTTCCTGACCGACGAAGTTCACGCGAATGCCTTCGATGAACCCACGGACCTTCGGATGCACGTGGGCCGTGCGTGTCTCGTCGACGGTCACGACGCCGACGGTACGCAATTGTCGAGTAAACTCGCGCTCTTCGACGGCTGCCGTCGTGAGGTTGATCCGCGACGCACTCTCGGGTGTCAGCGGCACAGGAGCATAACCGGATGGCGCCATGCCTGGCATATTGCCCGTGTGACCCTTGTGGTCACTTCCGTGACCCTTCGGGTCACTCCCACCGTCGCCTGGCGAAGCGCGATGCCCGGCGTGAGGATCAGCGACAGACGGAGCCGATAGTGGCGCAGGTTTTGCGGCGTGATCGTGTGCCTCGGGTGTGCTTTTTTTCGAGCACGCGCCGAGCGCAAGCCCGGCAAATGCACCAATTGTCCACAACTGCATATCGAAACGTTTCACGGTTTACCCCCTTCCGAGACGGGCGCACCGATTGCGCGTTCGAGCTCAGCTGCGGCAATTGCTCGCATAACCTGCGCTTCAGCGGCTGCGAGTTGAGTTCGTTGTAGCGCACGTCTTGCGTCGAGCACGGTGTTGAGATCGGCACGGCCAGCGGCAAAGCTAGCGAGCGTCGAATCGAAGCTTTCGCGGGCTTTAGGCAAAACCACGTCACGGATCAGATCGACTTGGCGCTCAGCTGCTTCCAATCTGGCGAGTGTTTCGGCCACTTGAGCCCGGACCATCGCGCGCATGGCGTCCTGTTCGGCCGCGGCGCTGCCTACGCGAGCGTCGAAGGCGGACGCTCGGCGTGATTGGCGCATGACGTTGAAAATGGGCAGGGTCGTCCCGACCATGGCGCCAAAGGTCACGGGTGCGCCCATGTTTTGATTGACCCAAACGCCGACCATGAAATCGGGCGCTGGTTCGAGGCGCGCGAGGCTCGCCATGGCCCGAGCTTCCTCTCGCATGGCCCCCATAGCGCGTATCTCCGGACGATTCGCAAGCGCGCGGTCGACGAGCTTCGCGAGCGACTCTCGGCTGACGGATTTTGGAGTTGGCTCACCTGGATCGGGGATATCCACATCGGCTGGCTTGTTACGAAGCGCATTCAGCATGGCCACCATCGCCTTGCGCTCTCCGTCGAGATTGACTAGCTCGATGTCCAACGCCGACACCTCAACCTGGGCCCGCGCCACTTCATGATGTTCGGCTGTTCCTGCGCCGTAACGGCCGAGCGCCGCGTTGGCGACAGTTGCGGCAAGGCTGCGCGCCGCCTTGGTGATCTCGCGACGTCGAGCGTTCAGGAGTAACAGGTAAAACCCACGCTTGGCTTCGAGACGCAACTGGAGTTTCGACGACTCCAAGCTAGCGCCCGCAACGTCTGCCGTACGTAACGCGGCCGTTTCCATGAGGCCGAGCTTGCCAGGCCACATGAACATTTGCCCGAGCTGATAGCGAATCATGGGCATTTCGGCGACGTCGGGCACGTTATCCACCATGACGTTCAGCGTGGGATCCGGATAGATGCCCGTAGCGGTTGCTTCTCGCTCGAATGCGTCCCGTCGCAGAGCGTTCGCTCGAAGCGAAGGACTTCGGGCGAGCACTTCAGCGACGAACGTGTCGAGGGCGGCTTCCTGTGCGATCGCCGCCCCACTGGAGGCCGCCAGTGCGGCAAGAAATAAGGCCAGGGAAAATGCCAAACGTAGAGACATGCGGGTGAAATAAGCAGGAAGCGTGCCGCCGAGTGCGGGAGACGTCTGTCAAGCTGCCACTGTTGTACGAAGCCGCTCTCGCGGCGGTGGTTTCAACCGGAACCCAATAGCTGAATCTGTAAGGCGATTTACCGTCGTCTCAAGACAGAATTCTTGCTTGTCGCCTCGAACTGGTGTACCTTGCTGTAACCTGAACGACCGCAGAAACAAAATCCCCATAGACGATTCCTGCGGCTCGTCTCACTTCCAGCACATCTTCTGTTGACCACGTCACGTACGCCGCTCCGGGCTTGTACAACCCCGCGTTTCGTCGGCGGCTCGGCCAGACTGTGCGCGTTGTAACATGCGCCAACGAAACGCTCACAGTTAGCAGCCCGTTGAAGAAAACAGCTTTGGGTATGAGGGGGCATCCATCCCACAGAAGCCAATGCAGTTCGGCCTCGCCGACCACCACACCGGTATGCATATCGACGACGTGCTCGCTCTTGTACGCCAAATGCGTGCGGTCGTCTTTGATTTTCATAATACGCGCATCCGAGTCGGTCTTGCTTTTCCAATCGGCATTCGACGTCTTTTTGCCTTTACGTTTGCGATCGAGCCTCCGGGCATCCACGATTGGCTGGAGTCGCGCGAGTAATCGAGACATTCGGCTACGACGGCCAAATTCCACGCCGACCCCTACGCGTTGCAAGATCCATCGCGCCAACTTCCACGGCGACCCCTACGCAATAGCAAACCCATCGCGCCAAATTCCACGGCGACCCCTGCGCA
>JBGAOI010000847.1:256-3585 GCA_044221885.1 Polyangium sp. (in: bacteria) | reverse complement strand
ATCGGATGCATTGTCGAATTCGTGGTCGTTCCGGGCGCTACTGCAAGAGGCGCGGTAGGACGGGACGAGCGACGGGAAAACCCGGAAACTTCCCAATCATTGGCGTTAAAGGACGCCCATCGGTTTGCCCAGAAAGCAGCCGAGAAACGAATCATCATGCCGCGACGATCCACTCCCGAACCCTTTGCTCTTCAAGTTGGTGCTCGTATTCGTGAACTCCGCCAAGAACGAGGCATGTCCCTCGGTGCGCTTGCCGATGCCAGCGCGCTTTCCAAGGGGCATCTTTCGAGCGTCGAGCATGGCTTGGCGGCGATTACGATCCATACGATTTCCCGCTTGGCCGAAGGTTTCGAGGTTCCCCCGATGTATTTGCTCACGTTTGCCAAGGAAGACGAACGGGCGGCTACGGCCGAATTGATTCGCAACATGCCGCAAGCTCAGGTCCGCAGATTGCGGAAACAAATTCAAGCTCAGGTCGGTTCTCGCCGCTGAACTGCGCCAAACCAGCCTAAAAGCTTTCCGAACGCCGAATGGTTCTCCAACCATTCGGCGTTCGGCTATTTTGTGGCCTGATTTTCGAGCCTTTATGAGCGGACAATCAATGTCCTATGTAAAATTGTTTTCCCTAGCGTAGCCGAAGGCATTGTGCATCTATGACGAACAATGTCCGCTCGCCCTGACGATTTCATTCGCCGGTTCGTCCAAAGCGATGCATAGTGGTTGACGTGATCGTTGCCGAGCCGAACTGGGTGCACGAGGTGGGTCGGACGATCAGCAAGTCAACGAATCGATAGAAAAACCATTGTGGCCAAGAAAGAGGCCGTCGGCGTCGAATACGCCGAAAAGGATACGACCATGCCGCGACGTTCTACTCCCGATGCATTTGCTCTCCAGGTTGGCGCCCGTATTCGCGAACTCCGCCAAGAACAAGGTTTGTCCCTTGCTGGCCTGGCCGATGCCAGCGCATTGTCGAAGGGTCACCTTTCCAGTGTCGAACACGGCCTCGCCGCCATTACGATCCATACGATTGCGCGATTGGCCGAAGGTTTCGGCGTACCTCCGCTTTATTTGCTCACGTTTGCCAAAGAAGACGAACGCGCGCATGTTGCCGAACTCGTACGTCAGCTTTCGGCTGCCGACGTGAAAAAGTTCCGCCGCCAATTGCAAGCTCAAATCAAAAAGGGCTGAGCCTGATAGGCACACTCTTACGCTTGCAAAACGCGTAATGATCCCTTGACGACGCCATACCCGCCCTCTGTCCTGAGGGCGCGGTAAACGTCCAAAACATCAATTTCCCCCGCCCACAATTGTTGATACGTCGAGACAATCCGTTCGACGTCTTTTGCCGTCTCGCGCACGAGCTCGATACGATATCGTTGCACGCCGCAACGAATCGCGGTCTTGAATACGCTCGCTGCGCTTTGAGCCGCGGCGTGAAATACCGTATTGCGACAACCCACATCCGCTTCGACCGGGTGAATCATCCCTGCCCGATCCTTCAATGACACTTTGTGCTTTTCACAAGGTCGTCCGCAATCGCGATAATCCTTGCCCGACGATAACAATGCCGCAATGACACAATGCTCCATGTGAAATAGGGGCATCGGATGATGCACCACCACTTCGGCATATGGACCAAAGGGTGAATCGAGCAATCGCTCGAGCTGCGCCGCATCCAAATCGAATGACGGCGTAAAGGCTCCAACCCCACGCGACAACACCTCTGCCGCACTCAGGCGATTCGTTACATTCAACGAAAAGTCCGCAATACGCATTGCTTTCGACGTTCCAGCATCGTGCAAGGCTCCAAGTCCTCGAACGAGCACGACATCCGGTTCGAGTGACGCGAGGTAGCGATCGATCTTTTCTTCCCCGGGTTTTCGAATGCGTGGTGGCGCAACGCCAATCACCACCTTCGGATGGGCAGCGCGTAACGAGCGCACGGCTGCTCCCGTTCCCACGAGTTCGAGGAAATCCAGATACACACCGTTTGCCCCCGCCGTGATCGCTGCTTCGGCCTGTTCGAGCGTCCGACACAAAACGAAAAGACCTCGAGGTGCTGGAGCCGCGGCTGGTGGCGCTGCACGTTCGATGAGCGCTTGCCACGTCGTGTTTGTGGTGACAAACGACCGCGAAGCGCTTGCCAAAAGCGCTGCCGTGATGGCTCGACGTGCGCGGTTGATCGATGAAGCTGGGATCATCGCACCTGTTGGCAGGTCCATCTCGAGATCACCAAGTTCGAACGGCGTGTCGCCCAAACGACCGAGTTTGTCTCGGAGAACGTCGCTGATCGGTGCGCCTTTTGTGGCTTCCGTGATGGCCGCATCACCCACGATCGAGCAGGTCATGCCCGCATCGGTGTGCGCTTGAAACGTGGGCATGTCGCCGAATTTGCCGTGTACGCGTACATGCATGCGCGTCCGCTTGGGCGCGCGTTCGATGGCCGCCATGGTGTCCTTTTCGGCAACCGGATCGTTTGTTCTCCAAATATTTCGCCCTGGTTCGGCTTGACCAACGTTCACGTCGGGACCGAACCAAACGTAAACATCCTCGTGCGCGTCAGCGTGCGGAACATCCTGTCCTTGCTGAAAAATCGTCCACACTCTGCCGCCGACTTCGCCTTTGCTTGCGCGTCCGCCTTCAACGAGAAGACCATCACCGCGGCTGATAGGTCGGGACAAACGCATGTGCAAGTAGTCACGTCCACGCATGCGTTCGACGTTTTCGAGTTGTCCGACGAGGAGCCCGCGATGATCACACGCGCGTCCTTCCACGAGGCGTTGATGATCGACGCCGGCAAGAAATCCCGGCCCTGCACCGCGGGAAAACGCTTGTTGAGCAGCATCGCGAAGTGCGGTTGCGTCGGGTGCACCATCTGCAAGTGCCGTGCGATAAAGGCGAGTCGTCGCAGCGACATAGTCGGGAGCTTTGAGGCGCCCTTCGATTTTGATCGACGCAACGCCAAGATCTTTGAGTTGCGCAACGACATCACTCGCGTCGAGGTCTTGTGGCGACAACAGATACGCGCGATCGCCAACGTCGCGTGCTTCGCCGTCCACGATGAGATCGTACGGCAATCGGCACGCTTGCGCGCACGCACCCCGATTTGCACTGCGACCACCGATCGCTTCGCTCGTCAAACATTGTCCCGAGTACGCGATGCACAAAGCGCCGTGGACAAACACTTCGAGCTCCATGTCGGTGGACTGTTTGATCGCGGCAATGTCCTCGAGCGACAACTCGCGGGCGAGGATCACACGTTCGGCTCCGAGCTCTCGGGCCATCTCGACAGCGCCTGCATCGGTGCACGTCATTTGCGTCGACGCATG
>JBGAOI010000847.1:0-246 GCA_044221885.1 Polyangium sp. (in: bacteria) | reverse complement strand
ACGGGTAAGTTCGGCGCGATCGCTTTGGCCATCTTGGCGACCGCGAAATCCTGCACGATGATCGCATCCACGCCCGCTTGCGCACACGTACGAATCGCACGTTCGACGCTTTCGAGTTCGTCATCGAAAACCAGCGTATTGAGCGTGACGTACCCTTTCACCCCGTGCTCGTGCAGGAGCGTCATGGTTTTCCCAAGGGCGTCGGCATCGAAGTTCGTCGCCCGCGCTCGAGCATTAAAATCATTG
>JBGAOI010000846.1:0-3588 GCA_044221885.1 Polyangium sp. (in: bacteria) | reverse complement strand
CCGGACTGGCGTTGTGGTTTCACTGCGAGAAGTCGTTTCATTCGATCAACGAAGGCAAATCTCGATGATGAAAGAAAACACGAAGATGGTAGTCCGGAACGGCAGTGGAGGACTTTTTATTATGTAGCGCGGGGTTTTAACCCTGCGCGGCGCGCCGGAGATCGGTGTCGTCGCGGGTCCTGAGACGGTCTCTTTCGTCACCAGCCGCTCTCGCCAAACGCTGCCAAGTCAACGTAACCTGCCAAACCAAAAACTTCCGCCACAAGCATGCATTTTCGGACTCGTCGAAACGAGTTCTTTGTGGCAATATGCGCCGCGTCATGAGCACCGCAGAACTTGCCAAAGCCTACGAACCGAAAGACGTCGAACCCCGCTGGTATGATTTTTGGCTGCAAAACGCTGTCTTTGCCGCCCACGACGAACCCGAAGGCAAACGCCCCGTCTACGTTTTGCCCATGCCCCCGCCCAACGTCACCGGTTCGCTGCACATGGGCCACGCCCTCACCGTCGCCCTCGAAGATGTGCTCACGCGATGGCATCGCATGCGCGGATACAACACGCTCTGGCTGCCAGGCATCGATCACGCCGGCATTGCCACGCAAACCGTCGTCGAACGGCAACTCAAACGCGAAGGAAAAACCCGCCATGATTTGGGCCGGGAAAAATTCATCGAACGCGTCTGGGACTGGAAAGGCGAAAGCGGCGGACGGATCGCCCTGCAACAACGCGTCCTCGGCGCAAGCCCCGATTGGGATCGCTCGAAATTCACCATGGATCCCGATTTGTGCAAAGCCGTGCGGGAAGCCTTCGTTCGTCTCTACGAACAGGGTTTGATTTATCGCGACACGCGTCTTGTGCATTGGGATTGCGAAGCGCAAACCGTTTTGTCGAATTTGGAAGTCGAAAACGAAGACGCCAATGGCGAGCTTTTTGAATTTGCGTATCACGTGGTCGGCGGCGAAGGCGAATTGGTCGTCGCGACGACGCGTCCCGAAACGATGCTTGGCGATACGGCGGTGGCCGTGCATCCGGACGACGAACGGTACAAGCATTTGCACGGAAAACGATTGCAGCATCCGTTCCTCGATCGGACGATTCCGATCATCACGGACGGCATTTTGGTCGATCCGAAATTCGGAACGGGCGCGGTGAAAGTCACGCCCGCGCACGACTTTAATGACCACGAGACGGGCAAGCGGCACAAGCTCGAAATGATTTCCATCATGAACAAAGACGGCACGCTGAATGACAAGGCGGGTCCGTTTGCCGGAATGGAACGATTCGCCGCGCGCAAAGCCGTGAAAAAGGCCCTCGAAGAAAAGGGCCTCGTCCGGGGTTCGAAAAACCATCAATTGGTACTGCCGCGAAGTCAACGCAACGGTTCGATCGTCGAGCCGATTATTTCCACGCAATGGTTCGTCGCGATGAAACCATTGGCCGGTCCGGCGCTCGCCGCGGTCAAACATGGTCACGTGAAGATCATTCCCGAGGATTGGACCAAGACGTACGAACATTGGATGACGAACATCCTGGATTGGTGCATTTCTCGGCAGCTTTGGTGGGGTCACCGCATTCCTGCGTTTCATTGCAGCGCGTGTGGGCACATCACCGTGTCGCGTGAAGATCCTTCGGAATGCGAAAAGTGTCATTCCACGGCGATCGTGCAAGACGAAGACGTGCTCGATACGTGGTTTTCGAGCGGCCTTTGGCCATTTTCGACGCTCGGTTGGCCGGACGATACGGCGGCCTTGCGGACGTTTTACCCGGCCAGCGACATGGAGACGGGTTACGACATTCTGTTTTTCTGGGTCGCACGCATGATGATGATGGGCATTCATTTCATGGGTGTGCCGCCATTCAAGCGGATCTTGTTGCACGGAATGGTCGTGGACGAAACGGGCGACAAGATGAGCAAAGTGAAAGGCAACGTGATCGATCCATTGGATTTGATTCACGGTGCAAACTTTGAATCGGTCGTGGAAAAAGCATTGCCTGGAGCGCCCAAAGAAGAAGCCTTGAAGAAATTCAAGAAAGCGTATCCTTCGGCAGCGCAAATGGGCACGGGTTTTTCCGCGTACGGTGCAGATGCATTGCGGTACACGCTCTGCACGTATTCGCCTCAAGCGCGGCGCATTCCGCTTTCGCCCAAGAAAATCGAAGGTTACCGCAATTTCTGCAACAAGATTTGGAATGCCACGCGGTACGCCTTGCCGTACCTCGAAGGTGCCAAGGTCACCAACGCGCCGCCGGCAGCCACAACATTGACAAACCGCTGGATCCTTTCGCGTTTGCATACGGCGCTCGATACGGTCCATCGGGGCCTCGACGAGTTCCGCCTCGATGACGCGGCGCTCGGGCTTTACCATTTCTTCTGGGGCGAACTCTGCGACTGGTATTTGGAATTGACAAAACCGGTGCTCAATCCGTCAGCAGGCGCAACACCGGGGCCCGAGCAGGACGAAACGAAAAACGTTTTGGCGTACGTGATGGAAACGGCGATGCGGGCATTACATCCGTTCATTCCTTTCATCACGGAAGAACTTTGGCAACGATTGCCGAGGCCCGATGGGGCATCGAAATCGATTGTCTTGGCAAACTACCCACGAGCTTCCGAAGTGCCGTTCGATGCCGATGCCGAGCGGGACATGGCGGTTGTGCAAGCGGTGATTTCGGCGTCGCGCAGCATCCGCAGCGAACACGAAGTGCACCCGGCAGCCGAAGTGCCGCTACGTTTGCGAGCCGAAGGGGACAAACTCTTGGGGCTTCTGGTGTCGGAAAGTCGAGCGATCCGGACGCTTGTGAAAACGGCGGGTGATGTCGTGGTGGAAGCTCGAGGTGGAGCGCGTCCGAAAGGCTCCGTGATGGGTGTTGCGGCGGGCGTGGATGTGCTCGTCGATTTGCGCGGTCTTGTCGAAGGCGCGAAAGAAGCAGCACGTATCGAGCGTGAAATCAAGAAGTGCGAAAAAGACATTGCGGCTTTGGAAAAGAAGCTGTCTTTGCCGAGTTTCGCGGACAAGGCGCCTCCCGAGGTCGTTGCGGAATCGAAACAGCAGCTCGAAGATTTGCGCAAGAAGCGAGCCGGCCTCGAAGAAGCCAAGGGTTTGTCGGCGGAACTCGGCTGAGCGTTACCCTTTCCGATTGTTCCTCCCCAAAAACCTCTTCCGTCGCAGCCCGTTGAATTATCGTCGCGAGCGCCCGAAAGCTAGGGCGACGGAGCGAGGAATACACAAGTATTTCAAGCGATGTCGACCGACGATTTCGGGCGTGAGCAGATAAATCAACGGGCTGCTCGATATTCTCGAAGATTTGGCCGCTCGATTCACGAAAAGTCGCTTGACGTCGCGAGTGATTCTTGCCTATTCTCTGCCCTTCTAAAGTTGGTGCCCAAATACTCTCGTGTCGAGGAGGTTTCGCGTGGTCAAACGGCGTTGGCTCGGAACTGCATTTGCTTCTCTGGCTGCTGCGGCATTTATCACGACTGCGCCCGAAGTACATGCGCAGTCGTATCGTGACGGTCCCCCTCCGCAACATCGCATTGTGTACCGCGATTTGACGCTTTTTCGATGGAACCCGCTCGGGTTGATTTCG
>JBGAOI010000845.1:0-3589 GCA_044221885.1 Polyangium sp. (in: bacteria) | reverse complement strand
AGAGGCCCGTGGATGAATTACAGGTTCCCGCAACGTGACATTGGTCAAGCACTCCGCAAATGACGGGATTTCCGCCACTGCACACGCCTGATTGACAGCTATCGGATTGCGTGCAGGCATTGTTGTCATTGCAAGGCGAACCATTGGACTTGTTTGGATTGCTGCATAATCCCGTCGCCGAATTGCACAAACCAACATCGTGACATTGATCCGATGCAGTGCATACGATAGCGTTTGTCCCGACGCAAGTACCCGACTGACAAACATCGGTTTGCGTACACGCGCTGTTGTCATTGCAAGATGTACCGTCCAGCTTGTTCGGATTGCTGCAAAGGCCCGTCGCCGGATTGCATGTTCCCACGACGTGGCATTGATCGAGCGCTCCGCAAACCACCGGGCTTGCTCCAACGCAAGTGCCGGCTTGACACGTATCCGATTGCGTGCACGAATTGCCGTCGTTACACGACGTACCAGTGCCGACATTCGTGAACACACACGTATTTGTGGCCCCATTACAGGAATCATTCGTGCAGGCATTACCATCGTTACAAATGACACCACCGCAAAGCGCGCATCCGAGCGGATCTTGCGTAATCGTGTGAAATGGAGTATTCGACGTGTTCGATACCGCAATCGAATCGATGAACCAGCCCTGAATGCCCATGGTGTGGACGACCGCGTCGGTCCCCAGCCGAAAGCGAAGTCGGATGGTTTGTCCAGCAAACTGATTGCTGAAATTCAAGGTAACGTTGTTGGTATTGGGCCAATTGGCATTTTTGCCCGCATAAGCCGTTCGACCACCAAGCGCATTGCCGGTCGCAGCTTCGAGCGTTCCCGTATAACCCGGCGCTGCACCAAGCGTGGTCACGTCGACCCAAGTAGCACCATTGTTGTTCGTTACTTCGACAACGCCGCCATCAAAATAACGTACGGGGCCGGATTGCAAATCGAAATCGAAGGCATGCGCAAACGAAATCGACAAGTTGCCCGGTCCAATCACGAGGTTCGGAGACTCCAGCGCGGTATCCGAAAACGTCGTATAGTTTGCGCCGTTCATTCGATAATCACCAGCGGCCTGACGACTTCGAGTCCAAAGCGTGGATGCGAGCGATTCATACCCAGGCGCGCCTCGCAAGGTCCACGTCGTCACCGGACTCTCGAACTCTTCCGTCATCGAACTCAAGGTCGCGACGTCGTAATTCATTTGCACGGGAATCGTCGAGTTCACCGTGGCCACGCATGCACCTGGGTTTGTCACGGAAAATGAAAAATCCGCGTCTTGAATGGCGGTCGTACCCGCGACCAAAGCCACGGGAACCTGCTGCACCAACGTTGCTCCCGGCGGAATGCTTGGAATGTTCACGGTATTGCCGCTTGGAAACGTCACCGCCGGGATGCTCGACGTAACAGACAAACTCGTATTGAGCAAATAGCCGCCGCCCGCGTTGAAAATGGATACGTTGACCACGCCCGATTCGCCGGTGTCCAAAACGCCGTCCTGATCGCACGACGTCGCTTCTGTGACGGTCGGGGCCAGGATCTGCATACGGCCACCATTGTTGAAATCTTCGACGACGCCTACCCCGTTGAGCGAATCATTGGGAGGCGATTCGGCACACGAACCTGCACCTCGCGCAGCGAAACCTTCGGCCAAAAGCACAGCGTCATTGAGATCGGCAGCGCGAGCAGCAGCCAAGATCCCGTCGCGTTGTTGCGTAAACGTCGGATTGGCCGGCGCTAGCTTCATCCCGCCGACAACGTAGTCGGTCATGCGTCGTTTTGCTTCGACAAACGAATGACCACCGTTCAGCAAGAGCTGCGTGTACGCTTGAAACATCATCGCGGCCCAAACTTCGCCTGAATTATGCACTTCCCAGTTGTCCGGAAACCCCGCATTCTGGGGGATGGAAGGAAGGGTCGCACCAGTCGTGACGTGTTTGAACGTCAAACCATTTTTGGAAAAATCCCGCGAATACGGGAAACGCCGAATTCCAAAATACGCCGAATCTCCAAAAGCGTCGGCAGCATAAATGGCTGCCGCAAAGGTGCCCGAAGCAAAATTGTCACCATTACGCAAGGTCATCAGCAGGGCATTAAAATCGCCCCATCCTTCGCTTTCACCACCACATTGGCTGCATTGGTACTGATTCGGCGCATTTCCACAAAGAAGCGTGGGACAATTCGTTACGAGTCGATGGTGAAGGTAATGACCCCATTCGTGGGCCACGATTTGATTGTCCAAAGTTCCATCGCGATCAATGCTTTGCGGATTGGCAGCCATCGTGACGGTCAAGCTTTGGCTCTGCATTGCCGTTTTGAGCAAATCACCATCGGATTGATAAATTCCCAACGATCCAATGGTTACGCCCGACGTATTCGGATCCTCACCCATGCTGGGCAATCCAAGGGCAGTATTGTTGGCAATGAGCACACCCACCGCGCCCGCCTGTTGCGCCCGCAAGACCTTGGATTCGAACGTACATGTGCCTCGATTGACAAGGGCGATTTTGCCCGCCACGTTGTTCGTAATCGCTTCACACGCGTCATTCACATCGGGCCCGGTGCCATCGTTGCCCAATATCAACTGCGCCGTCGTCGAAAATGGATTCGGTCCAAATGCCGCAGGCTTGTTGTTCATCGTCACATTGATCGGCTGAACCGTCAAGTTGCCCTTGATCGCACCGGTAAATACGTACATCTGCATGCGCGGAGACGAACCGTCTGCGGGCGTGCTCATATTTGCATTGTCCGTTCCACTGTAATCTTGAGCTTCGGCGCGAAGTAGATCTCCCGCAGCACCGCCTCGACCAAAATTGTCCGCTTGAGCATTGCCCGCGACTTCGTTGAAGCCCGAATCATAAAAATAGTCGTGCATCCAATTGTTCAGGTAAAACAGCGATGTGACCGAAGCTTTGATTTGGTCGTTCGAGGCACCTGGCACAAGCGCCGTATCGTACGTGTAGTCGAACGTATTGGGTGATGTCGTATTGGCGCGCAAATCGCCTGCGGAAAACCCATCCCCCACCGCAAGATCCGCATACGCATCGACGTTGTTGCCCATCGTTTCGATTGCAAAACTCGTGAGCCAAGGGTCGAAGCTCCCCTGCGGATTCGTATTGAAACCGTCCATCGAAATCAACGTTGGCGAGATGAACGGCGGCGAGCTTCCCGTCGGCGACCCCGTCGGATGCGGCGTCCAATCGGCAATTGGGCCATCCAGCGGCGTGTGCGGCATGGCCGTATCCGCCCAAAGCTTGTACTGGAATGCAACGTCATTCGTTAGGTCATCTCGTTCGAGAATTTCCCCGGTTTCTGCAGAAACCACATAACCCCAAAGATGGGCGCTCGTTGTTCCCACCGTCTGCAGATCCAGCTCGAGAGAATACGCCGGCACGAGACGCTCCGGCAAACCATAAAGCACTTTTTTCGCCCGCGCAGGACGAGACAAACTCAATTCAATGGAATGGTTCGAAACCGGCGTTTGCAGTTCGAAATACCGATATCCATTGGCCTCGGGTCCCGATTCGACCAAATCCGATGGAGAAACGGCGCGTGAAACATGTTCGGTGAAAGCGCGAGCAATGGCGTC
>JBGAOI010000844.1:0-3591 GCA_044221885.1 Polyangium sp. (in: bacteria) | reverse complement strand
ACTTTGTCGCCCAAAAGACGACGGGAAAGTATCCTTGTGTCACGTATCCTCCGTGTGAGAACGGCGGCGCCGGCGGACCTGGCGGAGCTGGGGGAACTGGCGGAACTGGCGAAGCTGATGGTTGTACCGCGGATTGTGCGATTGGTACGACGAAGGATTCATCGATGCCCTCCGGTCTCGGTGCGCTGGCGCTTGGTGTCTTGGCGGCTTTTGTTCGCACGCGTATGAAGCGCAAGTAAGCCAATTTCGCCAGACTGTTGGCAATCCCATCCCTTGCCAATCGACAAATGACGGCTTGTGCTCGCGGAATGTAGCTGCCGCGTGATTCAACCGTTTGTCGGCGCATCTTTTCATCACCCAGAGCCACCTTTGCGTTACTGGATCGCTCGTCGGAGCGCCCATGCCGGAGCCTCGTTGGCGTTTGTCTAGACATGTCTGGACATCTCTGGACATTGGCCGACGTCCATGGTGGTGGACGGGGACAGCTTTGTGGAGTTGGGCCGATTTCTGCGAAAAATGAGGGAATTGAGGGCGTGGCACGCCTCCTGCTTTATGGGTCGGCAACAGCAACAACGAACCTGAAAACGAATCGAGGAAGCCATGAAACTCCAATCCACCGTCAGCAACCATGAATCGATGATGAATGATAAAAACCTCGTTGCCGGCAATGCGTCGCATTCGCGCCGAATCGCCGGGGAAGAAATGGCGTGGCTTTCGGGAGAACTCGGCCAAAAATATCCCTTTGTAGCGCGATCTTTTGGTGATTATTTGCCGCAACGTCGTACGACGGTACGGAAAGCGAACAAGGTGCCGGGAGCGCGTGTTGTGGCCCAGCACTTGGACAACGAGTTGATTCATCTCTCGGCCTACTTCATGGAATTCGCTTCGAACCATGAAGCGGCGAACGTGACCCGCCCCGTGGCCATGAATGTCGCGCCCGTTCCCGTGTACCCAAGTGCACGTCGACCGAACCCGATTTTTGCAGCAATGGCGGCGACCATGGGCGTCCTCGCGATGCTGTTCACGCTCGTCATTCAGTTCATGGCCCCTGCAACCGCCTCGGAGCTTGCGGCCCGCACACAGACGCGAACGGCGTCGCGATGAGCGGAACGCAGGTCAGAATGAGAGCAAAACTACATCTACAAATGTGGCTGGCACCTTTGAGCACCCAAAAAAATCGCTCCGCACCTGTCACAATCCGCGCCCGTTCGTCCATGTACACCCCGATGTCCCCCAGCGAACCCTCGGCCGACCTCCTGCACCCGGAACTGCGCGCCTACCTTGCCCAGTATCTGCGCCGCCGCCTGCCCAAAACCGAGGCCGACGACGCCTTGCAAGCCGTCTATTGCGCCGCGCTCGAAGCACGCAACATCCCCCAAGACCGAGCTCACCTTCGCCGATGGATGACCGTCATCGCCCGACGCCAGGTTGCCGCCTATTACGAGCGGGCATCCGCCGAACAACTCAGCGAACCTGTGGACCTTCCCGACGTCGAATGGCGCGCCAACGCCGCCGAAGCGCGCTCGCTTTGGAAATGGGCCGAACAACAAGCCGCCGACTCGCAACTCGAATCCGTCGACGAAACGCTCGATTGGATGGCGCGCGAAAGTGACGGCGAAAAACTCGAAGCCATTGCCGCCGATGCCCGTATTCCTTCCGCACGTATTCGCCAACGCGTATTCCGATTGCGACGATTCATGAAGGCCCGTTGGATTCTCGAAATTTCTGCCGCCGCCGTTCTTATTGCCCTGACTTCGTGGATCTTGTCGCGCCGTTCCGATCCTGTTGTGGTTCGTCGCATCGTACCGCGGCCTCCTGTTTCCGTCACGTTGCCATTAAACGCTCCTTTGATTCGCGCTGCCGAATTGCGCAAAACAGCTTTCAAGTTATGCGATCAAAATGCATTCGAGTCATGTTTGCGCCTGCTCGACGATGCCGCGGCGCTCGACTTCCAGGGCGACACCGATCCGAAGGTAACCGCAGCGCGGAAATTGGCCAATGACAATCTTACGCCACCGCCACCACCGATACCCACGGTCCGTTCTGTACCACGTCCGCGATCGACGTCGACGGGTTCCGGTTTTGGTTCCTCAGGAACACCATAAAAAAGTTTCCCAAGGTGTCACAAATTGTCGTGATTCGGCCATGTGCAATTCGCTATGGCCATCACGAAATACCTCCGAAGTGCTGCATTCATCTTATTGTCGTGCGTCGCCTCCTGCGCTCCGCGGCGGACGTCTCCCGATATCGACGCGAAATCCATCACCGCCGAACCTCGCGAAGAAACCACCTCCAAGCCCGCCCTCGAGGCCTCCAAACAAGCGCCCGAAGTCGCTTCGTCCTCGCCTCACGAAGTAAAGGAAAAAGAAGCGCCGAAAGCAATCGCCGAGAAAGTTCCTGACAAACCCAGTGAACAATTTGCCCTTGCGGACGATTATGGCCGACGTATTGAAGTGTATCCACCCACGTCCAATGCGCAGCGGTCGCCTTTGGTGGTGGTGTTGCACGCGACTTGCATGCAACCCGCGTGGGTTTGTGATTGGTTTGGCCATGCAGGACGGGACACGGGGTGGCTCGTGTGTCCCTCGGGCAATTCCACATGTTATGGCGAACCGGATTGGCACGGGACGGGCTCGGAAAAAGCTGCGTTTCTCCTCAGTGCGTTGCAAAAAGTCGAAACGACCATTCCTGCGTTCGTGGACGAGCAACCTGGGGTTTTGATTGGTTGGTCTCGAGGTGCTTTTGCCGCGCGAGACATTTTGTATACCTCGCTCGAAGACGCGCGGTGGTCCAGTTTGGCCAAACGATTTCGCGGCTTGGTCTTGATGGCCGCGGCTGTAAAACCCGACGTGTCCAAGCTAAAACGTGCTGGGATCACCCGCGTCGTGATGGCTGCGGGTGATTACGACGGATCGAAGTCCACGATGGTTTCGGCCGTTGCCGCATTACGCGCCGGAGGGATCGATGCGCGGTATGTCTCGCTGGGCAGCATTGGTCACGTTTGGCCCAACGACTTTGAAAAGCGTATGCGTGGGCCCATTGCTTGGGCGGGGAAAGGCGAACCTTGAAGTGCCCAAATGATGGCATTTCACGCCGGCCCCACGAGTCCCGCGCGATGCGCATAACTCACGATGTCGCTCACCGTTCGCGCATTGAGTTTTTCCTTCACCTTTGCCAAGTGATTGCTTACCGTGCTCACCGATAGATTCAATTCCGACGCAATATCGGACACGGTTCGTCCCTGGATCAACAGCGTGAACACTTGATGCTCGCGTGCACTCAGGCGCGAATGCGCGGACGCCGTTCGATCGCCTTGCCGCATTTGCTCGGCCAAACTGCCACTCAAATAGGTGCCTCCCGAAGCTACCGCGCGCAAAGCCAACAACAACTCGTCCACGTTTTTGTCTTTCGACAAATACGCCGCCGCGCCTTCTTTCAGCAATCGCAACCCGTATTGATCCTCGGGATACATCGAGAGAATCACGACCCGCAGTTTGGGCAAGTCTTGCCGAATGCGCCGCAATACCTCGATGCCGCTTACTTTGGGCAGCGACAAATCGAGCACCAGCAAATCCCATTCTTCACGCCCGG
>JBGAOI010000843.1:0-3592 GCA_044221885.1 Polyangium sp. (in: bacteria) | reverse complement strand
CAAGCGCCGCTTCCGCCCATTGTCGAGCCGGCAACGGTCCCTTATTTGCAAATGGCGGGGGCGATTCTTGCGGCGGGATTCCTTGGCTATGTCGGATGGAACTGGAAAAAGCGGCAAGCGAATTCTCCCGAAGGTCAATTGATTGCCTTGTCACGCAAGGTCATGGCCCAATTGGAAAAAGCCGACCAGGTCATTGCTGCACCGCTCAAACCATCGGTCGATGCTGCCGTGAAAGCAATCCGGGAAAAACGCGTCGATGCGGCGTCGAAGGAGGGAAAACGCGTCGCCGAGGCTTTGCGTCGCGTGAACGAACGGCTCGATGCAACAGCCCGTGAAGAGCGAGAAGCGAAAGAGCAAGAAGCAGCAGACGAATTGTTGCGTGAAATGGAAAGTGCCCTCGAAGCGGCCGAAGAAATGAAACGGTCGCACCCGTAATCTCGGACATATCAGCCATTCGCGACAGCTCGAATGACAGATTCAATGGCGGGCGTGAATTTCGCGGGCTCCGGCAAGAGGCTCACGACCAAAAAACCATCGCGATCCATTTCAAAAAAATATCCCGGATGAACGATGACGCCGTGTTCGCGAACGAGCCATTCGACCCACGCGTCTTCGTCTCGCGTCCTGGCCACTTCCAAAATCGCATACCATCCGCCATCCATTGGCAATCGACGCACGGCTGCATCCGGTCCGGCATTCGTAATGGCGGCATCGAGCGCCGCGAGGTTTTGAAGCACGCGCTTCCTCGCAGCATGTTGAATCTCGTGTCGAGCGGCAAGCAATTCAGGCAATGCAAGTTGCGCCGGTGTAGACACGGAGAGATACGTATCCGCAATCATTTCGACACGGGCAAGCGCTTCGTGGACGAGTTCGTCTGGGCCACATACCAACGTAAAACCAACTTTGCATTGAGGCAAAAGAAGGCTTTTGGACAATCCGGCCATAACAAACGTCAATGCCTGACGCTCGGCCGCAAAACTCGGCAATCGATTGTCGGGCAAGGTGCCGTGCGCGTATTCGGCGAAAACTTCGTCGACAACGAGCGCCAAGTTATGGTGGACTGCGAGCTGGGAAAGGCGCTGCGCATCGTCGCGACGCACGAATGATCCCGTCGGATTGTTGGGATGGACAAGGACGATAGCGCGCGCCCGACCGTCAGCTTGTTCGATGGCCCGTTCGAGACCGCCAAAATCAATACGCCATGCTTCGTCGCGGAGCAAAAAATAGCGAAGAACTTCAACGTTTTCGAGGCGGGCAAGGTCGTCAAAAAGGGGATAGGATGGAGCTGGAATCAACACGACATCGCCCGGTTCGCAAAGCAATTTGAAAAGCCAAGCGTAGGCTTCACTGGTGCTGGCGCTGAGCACGACATGGTTGGAATCCGCGGGCAAACCACGATCGGCGAAGAATTGAGCCGCGGCCTCGCGCGCAATCGGATGACCAAGGGCTTCCGGCGCATAGGACGAACCGCGAGGATGACCAAGCGACGCCAGTAAATGTTCGGTTTTCGCAATGGCACAACGCGTGGGATTGGATTCCGTCAAGTCGACCAGTGTGCGCCCCGCCTGGCGCATGTCATGAAGTAGGCGGGTGAACGCGTTCTCGGAGCGGTCCCAAGCAGTGCGTCGAGTGAAGTAGGACGAAGGCATCGGCGCGGCAGCTTGTCGTCACTTGCTCCCAAATTCAAGGTTTTGTTGCTTCAAATTAGTCAAGTTACAACTAGTCAAGTTGTAACTTGACTAGTTGTAACTTGACATGTTACGAGTTTTGCCAAGTTATGACTTGACAAGTTATAACTTGACGAGCTGCAACTTGACATGTCATCATTGGTCAGAATTTGACGACGTGGGTTGAGGTTTCGACAACGAAGGGTGAACTTGTGAATACGCAACGAGCTGCAGATTTTATTGGTCGAGCCGCCGAACTACGCCTTCTCGAAGCAGAGTACGAAGCACCTCGCGGCTCATTCGTGCCGATTTATGGTCGACGTCGTGTGGGCAAGAGTGAACTCATTCTGCGTTTTCTCAGCAAACGTCGAGGAATTTATTTCCTGGGGAAGCGCGCACCGGCAGCGATGCAGATTCGTGAATTCTTAGGAGAATCTGCAGCCGTCCTGAGCGAACCAGTTCTGGCGTCCGTTTCCACGGAGAGCTGGAAAATAGCTATCGAGGCTGTCGTGTCTCTATGGCGCGCTCCGGAAAAACTCGTTTTGTGTTTCGATGAATTTCAATGGCTTGTCGAACAATGCCCTGAATTGCCCCACATTTTACAAGATTTGTGGGACACACGCTGGAAACATGCCAACAAAGTCATGTTGATTCTTTGTGGCTCGTATGTGGGTTTCATGGAGCGCGAGGTGCTGGGCAACAAAAGTCCGCTTTTTGGGCGCCGAACAACCCAAATCAAGCTTGCTCCTTTTGATTATTGTGAATCAGCACTCTTCCACCCCAATTACTCGCGCATCGATCAAGCTCGCGCATTCTTTATTTGTGGCGGCATGCCGCCCTATTTGCGCAGCTTCCTTCCGCAGCGTTCCATTGAATCCAACATTACCGATGCAATCTTGACCGAATTCGCGCCACTGCGTTATGAACCTGATTTTCTCTTGCGCGAAGAACTACGCGAAGTTCCGATCTATTACTCAATTCTTGTCGCCATGGCGCAAGGCGCTCAAACCGCCCTGGAGATATCCCGCCAAACTGGTATCAACGACCGCGCACTACAATACTACTTCAAAACCTTGCTCGAACTGGGCTATATCGCCCGTAGATATCCGCTTACCGGAAAACCGCCCGTCCCTCGACACGTCCACTACGAACTCGACGACCCGCTTCTGCGATTTTGGTTCCGTTTCGTCTACCCGAGTACCAGCTTTCTTGCGCAAATGGGCCCGGCGCGTACATTCACCGATCGCATTCGCCCACACCTCGACGCATATTTCGGTTATTCATTCGAGCGCATGTGTCGCGACGCCTTGCCCCTCATCTACCAACGTGAAGGCATTTCATCGGATTTCGAGGTCGGCCAATATTGGAGCAAAAGTGTCCAAATCGATATCGTCGGTTATCGACACGACGGAATCACAGACCTTGGTGAATGCAAATGGGGGAAAGTCTCGAGTGTCCCGGCACTGGTCAACGATCTGCAAAACAAAGTCAGCCACTATCCGAACAATCGCGGAGCAACCATTGGCCGACGGATATTCGTCCGAGATCGCCCCACAACCAAGATTGACAAGGTTATCTGGCATGATCTCGAAGATCTCTATGCCGTATCGAAATAAGTCATTCCTGCGCCTCAGCTTCCGGCAAGTGCTTTGACCGGATCGATCTTTGCCGCGGCCCGTGCTGGTCCAATCGCCCCGAATACGGAAAATAGCAGGGAAAAACCCAAGCCAATTCCCCAGAGCCACCAGGGAAAGGCAAAAAACGTCTCCGGTTTGAAAGGAAAATCCGGCAACTTTTCCGCCGCCATCTTATCGGCAATCCATGCCAATATCCGCGCTACGAATAGCCCCACGACTCCCGCTGACAAACCGACGACCGCCGCTAGAGAAATCGTCCATGCGGCAATCTCACCCGCTGTTGCCCCG
>JBGAOI010000842.1:0-3596 GCA_044221885.1 Polyangium sp. (in: bacteria) | reverse complement strand
GATTGGCGTTTTGGTGGTGCTCGGCGCACCCATGGTCATGGGTTGCACGACGATTCTCGATATCGACAAACCCTACATCGAGGTTCAACCGGGTGGTAATGGCGGCAATGGCGGCGTTGCCAATGCAACGGGCGGAAATGGCGGCAATGGCAGCGTTGCCAATGCAACGGGCGGAAACGGTGGCAATGGCGGCAATGCCGGCAATGCCGGCATGGGCGGCGTGGGTGGCATGGGTGGCTCAGGCGGTTCCGGTGGTGGTGCGGAATGCGTCAATGGCGCCATGGAAAGCTGTTATCCTGGCGATCCAAGCACGCAAGGCGTCGGCTTGTGCGTCGCCGGCACACGGACGTGTAATGGCGACGTGTGGGGCGATTGCCTCGGAGCCATCCTTCCGGTCGACGAAGTTTGCAATGGCAGCGATGACGATTGCGATGGTCAAATCGACGATTTGCCCACCATTACGTGTGGCCTCGGCACTTGCCAAGCAACGGTCGAAGGCTGCGTGAATGGAATGGTCGCGGTTTGCGTTCCTGGCACGCCGTCGGCACAAGAAACATGCGATGGAATGGACGACAATTGCGACGGTCAAACCGACGAAGGTTGCATTTGCACGCTTGGACAAACCCAATCCTGCTACACCGGAAGTCCGGGCACGAAGGACGTCGGCACGTGTATCAGCGGAACACAAGCGTGTGCAGGGACGCAATGGGGAACGTGCATGGGTGAAGTATTGCCGCAAGCCGAAACTTGCGACGGACTCGACAATGATTGCGACGGTATGTCCGACGAAGAGCTTGGAACGATTTCATGTGGCCTCGGTGAATGCAATGTCGTTGTCAACGCGTGCGCCAATGGCCAACCCGGCGTGTGCATGCCGAAAACGCCCACGGCCGAGGTCTGTGATAACAAGGACAACGATTGCGACGGTACGTCCGACGAAGGGAACCCCGGAGGCGGCGGAGCATGCAGTACCGGCCAACTAGGCGTTTGTGCAACCGGAACGCTCACCTGCCAAATGGGCACGCTTGTATGCGTACGGAATACAGCGCCCACGACAGAAACCTGCGATGGCAAGGACAATGATTGCGACGGACAAACCGATGAGGGTTTGACCACGACGTATTACCGCGACGCGGACAACGATGGGTTTGGCACTCCAAACACAACGATACAGGCGTGCACCAAGCCCGCGGGATACGTGGCGAACAATCAGGATTGCAACGATTCGAACGCCGCCGTCAAACCCGGCGCGACCGAAGTGTGCAATGGAGTGGACGATGATTGCGACGGGGCGACGGATGAAGGCACCACCGGTGCCGCGTGCATGACGGGCAAATTCGGCGTATGCGCTCCCGGAACGATGACGTGCACCGCAGGGATGCTCAGTTGTGTGCAAACCAATCAGCCGACACTCGAAATGTGTTCGACGCCGGCTGACGAAAATTGCGACGGACTTGGCTCTTGTACGGGATCCTTTTATTGGAGCAAGGGCTACGGCGGCCAAAGCAACGATGTCGGTACAAGCGTCGCTGCCGATGCATCGGGAAACGTCTACCTCACCGGATACTTCTACTATACCTCGGATTTCGGCGGAGGACCCCTCACAAGCGCAGGAAATGCCGATGTTTTTCTCGTCAAACTGAGCCCCACGGGCGCCCACATCTGGAGCAAGCAGTTTGGAGATGCAGCGCTACAAGATGGCACGGGCGTTGCCACAGATACCGCAGGCAATGTCGTGCTCGCCGGCATGACATCCGGAGCCATTGATTTGGGCGGAGGTACCCTTGGAATGGCCAATTCCTCCCGAATGTTCATTGCGAAACTCAATTCGTCAGGACAACACACGTGGAGCAAAACGTTTGTCACGAGTGGTAATTGGCAGTTTAGCGGCATTACCGTGCATACGGATGCACTCAACAATGTCATCATGGTGGGGCAATTCAGTGGCGGCACCGTCGACTTCGGCGGAGGGCCTCTCGGCGGATCGGGCACGACAACCTTCTTGGTCAAATTGGATCCGGGCGGGAACCACGTATGGAGTAAAGCCTTCACAAATATCACGCCGAGCGGTTTCGCGGTGAATGGTGCCGGCGAAATAGCCATGACTGGCATGTTTTCAGGCTCGATCAATCTGGGAGGTAATGTACTCACCACATCGAGCTACTTCGATATCTATGTTGCCAAATTTGCGCCCTCCGGCTTGCACGCCTGGAGCAAAAACTTCGGAAATCAAGCCGCCTACGATGAAGCAGGCGGCGTTGGTATCGACTCGCAGGGCAACGTCGTTTTCAGCGGAGATATTGTGGGTGACGTGGATTTTGGCGGCGGGGTGTTGATGGGTGACGGCGCGTCCGATGCTGCATTCGTCAAACTCGATCCAGGAGGCAATCACCTCTGGAGCAAGCGATTTAGCGCAACGGGCGCTTACACGGTTTCCATCGGACTGCTGGCCATGGACAGCGGGGGCAATATCGTCGGGACGACAAATTCGGGAAGTATCGATTTCGGCGGAGGCGTCATTTCTGGCAATCGAACGCTCGTCAAATTCGACGGGAATGGCAATCATGTGTGGAGCAAGGGCTTCAACTCGAGCAACTTTTGGTTGAACTCGTTGGAAATCGACCCGCTGGGTAGTCCCCTATTGGCGGGGTACTTTCAAAGCACCGTGGATCTGGGCGGCGGGCCGCTTCAATCAAACGCGAACTACGACGTCCTCGTCGCCAAATTCGCGCCTTAATCGCGAATGCCCGGTACGCAAAGGGCGTCGTCGAAAAGGTAAACGTCGCGACGCTCTTTGCTCGGTTTGCCCCTGGAATGCACTTTTGGAGTCAACATCATGCCCGACATCTTCGAATTCGCCCAATTCCACCTACGCATCGAAAACCTCAACGTTTTCACCTACGTCGTCCGTTTCGAAGGCACCGAAAGCATTTCGGAACCGTTCCAATTCGACGTCCTCATTTCCACCGAAGACCATGATATCCGTCTCGCCGATGTCGTCGGGAAAAACGCCACGTTGACCTTGCAACCCGGCGCCGGTGCATCACGGCACGTCAATGGCATCGTCAGCCGTTTTCGCCACGTCGAAGATGGCAAAAACGTGAGCCTGTACCTCGTCACGGTCGTGCCCAAACTCTGGCGCCTTCGTTATCGACAAACCTCGCGCATTTTTCAAGAAATGACCGTGCCCGACATTCTCGTCCAGGTGCTCGAAAGCGCCGGTTTGTCCGACCAAGAATACCGGCTCGCGTTGTCCGGATCGTATTCGCCACGCGAATACTGCGTGCAATACGGCGAGTCCGAACTCACGTTTCTGAGTCGCCTGACGGAAGAAGAAGGGATTTACTATTTCTTCGAACATACCGACGACAGCCATGTTCTCGTCATTGCCGACTCGAAAGACGCCACCGTGCCGATGGCTTCGCCGGATACGCTTGCATTTCGGGCTCCGCTCGGAGCGATGGCCCGCAGCGAATGCGTATCGCGATTTTCCTGCACCGAAGAAGTACGCCCCGTCAAAGTAACCTTGAACGACTTCAACTTCAAGAAACCCAGTTTGTCGCTTTTGGAAAGCAATTCCACGTCGCTCGATTCGG
>JBGAOI010000841.1:0-3600 GCA_044221885.1 Polyangium sp. (in: bacteria) | reverse complement strand
GTCGCTGAGCACGGGTCATGAGCAGATGCCGAAACAACGACAGCCACGCGAGCGACCAAAGAACAGAGTAGCCACATCGCCGCGTGTGAGGCTTCGCGACAACGGTTCAACAGGACCAACGCTGGGCTCATCGTGATAACTTCTCATGATGGATGCGCCAAAAAAATGTCGCGCGTGTTGTTCTGCTGAACAACACGGAATGTGTTCAAGCAACGAAATCGAGGCGCTTGTCCGGGCAACTTCCACGAAAGCACCGTAAGATGTTGCGTGCGACGCCAAGATGCCTGAATGTGCGACCGACCGGATTGAATATGCGTGCGATTTTGGCAACTCATGCCGCAAGGAGTTGCCTGGTCCCATTGGACCTTGGCTCTTCGTCACAACGAAAGGAATAGCTCTATGAAATGGTCTTTGAGTGTTGGGGTCGTGTCGGCCGTAGTTGCCTTGGTCGTCGGTTGTGCAACCGGCGGGAAAGATCCAAACGCCACAGGAGGGGCAAACAACTGTGTGGACGGGGAAATGCGCTGCATGGGCAACAATGTTTTACGTTGTAAAGACGACGTGTTCGAAGACATGGGGCCATGTATCGGACAAACCTGCACGGGCGACGGCGTATGCTCGGGTGTATGTGCACCAACGCAAAAACAATGCAATGGTTTGACCGCGCAGGAGTGTCTCGACGGAGCGTGGAGCGACGTTCAGGAATGCCCATTTGCGTGTGCCGACGGCGCGTGTGGTGGCCAATGCGCCCCAGACTCGATTCAGTGCAAGGGTAACATGCGACAAACCTGCAATCCGGCATCGTTTTGGGAAGATCTCGCCGAATGCTTGGATCCAGGATATTACTGTTTGAACGGGGAATGCGCATTGCCTCCGAGCTGCGTCGGGTCGCCGTTGAATTGCGGCCCTTCAGGCAATGAAAGCTGCTGCTTGGCCTCGACAGTGACCGGAGGCACGTACAATCGTGTAAACAACGCCGCAAGTCCCGCTACGGTAAGCGATTACCGCTTGGATCGCTTCGAGGTCACGGTCGGCCGATTCCGCAAGTTTGTCGAAGCATATCCAAACAGCAAGCCCAAGCCGGGCGCTGGCGCGCATCCCAAAATGCTCGGCAGCGGATGGGACAAAGATTGGGACGTGAGTTTGTCCCCTACTGCTGCGGACTTGGTGCAATCTTTGAAATGCGCCGCTGAGGCCACATGGACGGATACCACAGGCGCCAATGAACTGCTGCCCATCAACTGTTTGGATTGGTATACCGCTTTTGCGTTTTGCGCGTGGGACGGGGGACGTTTGCCGACGGAGTCCGAATGGAACCACGCAGCAGCCGCAGGAAACGAACACCGCGAATACCCCTGGTCCAATCCCCCAAGCTCGACACTCATCGATTCCAGCTATGCCGTCTACAATTGCGACGCGGACGGCAACGGCCAATGCTCCTTTGCCGATATTCTCAAAGTCGCGTCGAAATCACCGCAAGGCGATGGCAAATGGGGGCAGGCTGATCTTGGTGGCAGCATGTGGGAATGGATGGTCGACCGTTATGGCCCATTGATGACGCCATGTGTCGATTGTGCAAACTTGACTGGCAACGATACCTATCGTGTCGTCCGAGGTGGCGGCTGGGCGATTCATGAACTCTTGCTGCTGAATTCCGCGCGTTACAACCAGACGCCATTTATTCGCCAGAAAGACATCGGCGTCCGTTGCGCACGAAATCCATAGTGTTCTGCGGTAACCCCGGTTCGACGCTCGAAGTTATCGATCCCGCTTGAACCGAATCCTCGCGTACGAAAACAACCGTCCGTTGTGATTTGTCCTAGGAAACTTTGGACCTCATCCTGGGGTGAACGTGCACCCGCGCGCCCCGCACACGCTTTTCCTGGACACGAACGACGCGACGGAAAAACGTCCCGGGACGTAAGAAACACTTTGATCTCGGACGGATTGCGGATAGAGTGGGCGCGCATCTTGCACATGCTTGCACGAGGTTCGTGAGAACAAACGCCCGTTGAGACGTGGTGCTCGTGTACGTTTGGCCGGGATACACACGGAGATGACGATGAAGCGTTCCACTCGATTTGCGGTCATGTCGACTTTGCTCCTGGCAGGCGCCAGCGCGAAAGCCGGCGAGTTCGAGCTTCCCAACTACAATGCGTATGAAGATGCGAGAGTCGTCTCGCCGAAACATCTTTCACCAAGTCAAACCCAAGGCGTGAAAATCGCCGGCATTACGGGTCGTGACGCGAAACGTGACGTACCGACGTTCTTTTGGGCTCCAAAGAACGGCCCGGTTGCTCCGATGGCCGGCACGGGCAAACCCGAAGATTCGGCAAGGTTTTACCTGGAAACCTACGCGCAACTGTACAATGCCGGTCGCTCGGCAGTGAGCGCCGCCAAACCGCGGGTCGTAAACGACACGGGTCGCGGGGGCATTGTCGTTGTCTTCCGTCAAGTGGTTGGCGGCGTCGAACTTCTGAACAACGACGTCAAAGTCGTCATGACGCACAAGCACGAGCTCGTCTCGATCAGCGGCAGCTTGCACAATGCGGTTTCGCCAGGCACCAAACGCGGCAACACCTGGAAAATCGCTCCGCAAGCCGCGATCTCCCGCGCGGTGAACGACTTCTTCAACATCCACTCGACCGCTGCGGACTTCATCACCACCACGAAGGTGAAGGACAACTACAATTACTTCGACTTTGCAGGTACGCCCGAGTCTGTCGCGGCAAACCTGACCCTCGAGCAATCCACGCGCGTCAAGAAGGTCTGGTTCCCCATGCCAGATCGCATCGTGGCAGCGTATTACCTGGAACTCTGGGGCAAACACACAACGAGTGGCGAAGGTGCATTGTACTCGTACATCATTGGTGCGGCGGATGGCAAACTGCTCGCTCGCAACCGTCTCACAGACGACGTAGCGTTTACGTACCGCGTCTGGGCCAGCCCGACAGCCCCGTATGACCTTCAGGACGGCCCGCTCCAGGATTACCAACCACACCCGACGGGTATGCCCGATGGTTCGCGTCCGATGCCCACACCTTCGTCGCTCGTGACGGTCGACGGGTTCAACACGAACCCGATGGGCATGTTCGATTCGTGGCTCGCCAACAACGCGAACCGCACGGACGGCAACAACGTGATTGCCTACGCCGACTGGGCAGGTAGCAACCAACCCACGGGCGGAACGAATTTCTACGGCACGACGACGCCGAACGGCTCCACCGTGTTCGACTGGACGTACGACCTCGCGTTGGCGCCGGACGTAACCCAAAATCAGGCCAAAGGTGCCATCGTTCAGTTGTTTTTCTTGAACAACTGGATGCACGACTATTTCTACGACTCGGGCTTCAACGAAGCTGCCGGCAACGCCCAACAAGACAACTACGGTCGTGGCGGTGCGCAAGGCGATCCCATTCGAGCCGAAGGGCAGGATACTCGAGGGACAAACCGCAACAACGCGAACATGAGCACGCCGGCCGACGGAACATCGCCGCGCATGCAGATGTACATCTTCGATGGTCCTTCGAATGCCTCGTTGACGCTCAACCCAGGCGGTCCGGTGGGTCAAGTTGGCATCGCCGGATGGGGTCCGGGAAC
>JBGAOI010000840.1:0-3601 GCA_044221885.1 Polyangium sp. (in: bacteria) | reverse complement strand
GCCAAAGGGGCGTTTTTCGGTAACGCCCTTGTGAATGGGGCGCGATTTCAGCGGGCGCAATTGCGCCAAACCACCTGGACGGGGGCTGTGGTGAGTTTGGCGAATTTTGGCGGGGCGAATCTGCGTGAATCGTTGTGGATGAGCGCGAACGCCAAGAACGCTGGGTTTGGCGGAGCACGCCTCGAATGGGCAGATTTTTCGCATGCCGATGTGCGAGACGCTGACTTTTCGAATGCCGATCTCACCCGGGCCAACTTTCACAATGCGCGCGACGCAGGCGCGCTTTTCGTTGGCGCGAATATCTTTGGCGTGCTAAAAACCGACGTCGATCGTCTCGAAGCGGAAAGTTATCGTCCACCTCCACGAGAAAAACGAGTTTGACCGGAGAATCCATGATGTCGAACGTAGCTCGCTTGCGAATCGAAGAAAAACCGGATGCGCCGATGTATCTGGGTCCGGCAAAAGTCGTGGACGCGGCTGCGCTGAGTGTCGAAGTGGAATTGCCTACGGGGGCTCGACAAACCGCACGTCTCGCGCTCGCTTATGCGTATGAAGCGCGCGCCGGCGACGAGGTTTTGGTGATTGGCAATGCCGACGGGCATTGGGTGATTGGGGTGATTCATGGAACTGGGCCGGCGGTATTGCGATTTCCGGCGGATGCCGAAATCTCGGCGGGAGGGACATTACGCATCGCTGCCGAAAAAAGCGTCGACGTGCGGTCCGTGGATTTTTCGGTCACAACGCAGAAGATTCGAATGATTGCTTCAGAGGTTGCCCACTCGTTCAAGAATTTGCGACAACGAGTGCAAGAACTGATGAGTGTTCAGGCGGGCCAAACCCATACCATCGTGGAAGGTTCAATGCATTCTCAAGCGAAAAGCGCGTCGATCTTGACGGAAGAAAAAGTGGCCATCAACGGCAAAGAAGTTCATTTAGGATAGGAGCGGCTTATGCTTCCGGCAACGAATCGCGGCGTGGGTATGAACATTGGTTTTCCGGATGTTTGTTTGACTCCGGTCGGACCAGCCGTCGTGCCCATTCCT
This sequence comes from Polyangium sp. (in: bacteria), assembly GCA_044221885.1. GTDB lineage: Bacteria > Myxococcota_A > Polyangia > Polyangiales > Polyangiaceae > Polyangium. Next base: position 2,558 of record JBGAOI010000840.1, on the reverse strand, counting down.
TATCCCAATTTTGCTTTGACGGCGCAAGCGGCTGTATTTTCACCCATTGTCAAGGTATCCGGCGTCAACGCATTAAACCTCGGCTCGACGATTCCTATGACCTTTGGTGATGACGCGGGAGTAGCCCATCCGACGGTCAAAGGCCCCGGTAAATACGTGATGGGTAACCCCATCGTCCGCATCGACCGCTTGCCGGCCATCAATTTGACGTGCCCGACGATGGGCAATACGGGAAACAACGCGGTGGGTGCCGTGTTGGTCCCGAGTGCGGTAAACGTGTTTTACACGTACGCAACCAACGTTCCTGAAGCAGTGGATTCGAATGCCGCCGTAGCCCTCGGCGATGAGATGTTAGGGCGCACGGCAAATACAATGACGACTTGGTCCATGCTCGACGAAGGCATTGGCCTCGTGCGAATAGGTGTCATCACGACGGATATGGCGCGACAATTTCATGTTGCATCGATGGCCTTGCAAAATGCAGGTGCGAAATCCATCGTTCTCGATCTTCGAGGTTGTCCGGGCGGAGACCTCGATGGCGCTGTCGAATGGGCAGCGGCATTTTTGGCGGAAGGTACGGAAATTGTACGAATCCAAGATGCCGACGGAGACGAACTCATTCGATACGCGACCTTACCAGCCACGTATACAATGCCAGTTGTGCTTTGGGTCGATGAAGGAACAGCTTCCGCCGCGGAGATCTTCGTTGCCGCATTAAAAGTCAACAAACGTGCCTGGGTCATTGGACGAACGACGTACGGAAAGTCGACCGTACAACATTTTATTGCGGGACAAACCACTTCGTTTGCGTACCCAACGGTGGCGCGCTGGTCGATTCCTGGCGCAAATACGGAGGATGTCGGCATTTTTCCGGACGATCTCGTGGGAGATGATGCTGGCGAAAAAGATTGGCTCGCCCGAGCCCAGTCGGCGAATTTGTGTTGAAGTCGCTCTCGAGCGACAACATCATCGCGCGTCGCATTGCTCAATGAACTCCATCGAGGCGCAACCGTGATCGTTGCACGCCGTGCAACGTTGTATTCAACCGGATGAGCTTGCACCGGGCGTACATTTGACCGATGGTGCGGAAACGTTGAAGGAGAGGCGGCAGCATGAAGATTGCAATTGTGGGAAGTGGGCGAATCGGCGGCGGCTTGGGCAAAGCGTGGGCCAGGCACGGGCATGCAGTGGTGTTTGGCGCGCGAGATCCCTCCGACGCTGAACTCGTGGCATTATGCGAAGCCATTGGCGCTCGTGCGGCATCGCTCGAATCTGCGGTGGCCGATGCGGACGTCGTTGTGTTGGCAATGCCTTATGGAGCCCTCGACGATGTGCTGGCAAAAATTGGCGCATGCGCGGGAAAAGTCGTCATCGATTGCACGAACGCGGTTGGTCCGGGTTTTACATTGATGTATGGGCACACGACTTCGTCAGCCGAGGAGTTGCAAAAGAAAATCCCGTCCGCGCACGTCTTCAAATCGTTTAATGCCCAAGGCGCCGAAAACTTGGCCAATCCAGTCTACGACGGAGTTCAGGCATCGAATTTCTTTTGCGGCGATGATGCTCAGGGACGAACCATTGTCAAACAGCTCGTCGAAGACGTCGGATTCGAGGCCATCGACGCGGGACCGCTCAAAAATGCTCGGTTGCTCGAACCACTGATGGTACTTTGGATTTCGGCAGCCAAGTCCGTGGGCACGCGCGACATCGCCTTCAAAGTGCTCCGCCGTTCCTAACGCATATTGACAAGTGCATCCATACGGGACCATCCTTGCACGCGATGGAACCGTCTGACCTGAGTCTTCTCGTTACATTGAATGCCCTTCTCCAAGAAGAAAGCGTGTCCGGGGCCGCGCGGCGCATGGGATTGTCCACGCCCGCGATGAGCCACGCGCTTGCACGTATACGAGACAAACTCGGCGATCCCATTTTGGTTCGCTCGGGACGCTCGATGGTGCTCACGCCTCGAGCCGAAGCGCTCAAGCCCCGCGTCCACTCTATTGTTGCGGAAGCACGCCAAGCCCTCGAGCCAGAGCGGCCTTTCGTGCCCTCGCAGCTTGTCCAAAGTTTCATCGTGCATGCAACGGATTACGTCTTGACGGTGATGGGGTTATCCATTGACCAATTGCTCCGTGACGAAGCGCCTGGCGTAGCCCTGCGTTTCGTGCCGAATACAAGTGACGATTCCGCGTTGTTGCGCAGCGGCGAATCGGACTTGGCTGTCGGCATTTATGGTGAACTGCCGCCTGAAATTCGCAGCCGCTTATTGCTGACGGATCGGTTCGTGTGTGTCGCGCGCAAACATCATCCAACCATAGGCAAGCGTTTGTCGCTCGACGAATTCATCGGTCATCCGCATATTCAAATTGCACCGCGTGGAAAACCTGGCGGACACGTGGACAACGTTTTGCGCACGATGGGACTCGAACGCAACGTGGCCCGAGCCGTACCGTATTTCATGACCGCATTGCAGCTCGCCGGACAAACCGATTATTTGCTGGTCCTATCCGAACGGATCGCGGCCAGATTTGCGCCCATGTTCGATTTGGTCATTCATG
>JBGAOI010000083.1:0-18003 GCA_044221885.1 Polyangium sp. (in: bacteria) | reverse complement strand
AACCTGCGTATCGATGCACGAACCATTGCAATTCGTCGTTCCGGGACCGCATTGAACTTTGCATTGCCCGCCCGAACACACTTCGCCCATGTTGCATACGGTGCCACACGCACCGCAATTGCTGGGATCTATGTCCAAATCCACGCATGAAGTGCCGCATTTGGTTGCGCCGGATGTGCACTGAATGGTGCACATGCCTCCTGTGCAGACTTCACCAGCTTTGCAGACGACATCGCATACTCCGCAATGATTCGGATCCACGTTTGTATCGACGCACGAACCGCTGCAATCGGTCGTGCCCGTCCCACACTGCACGGCACACATGCCCGCTGAACACACTTCGCCTGTTCCACACACCTTGTCGCAAGCGCCGCAATGCTTTGGATCGACGTTGGTGTCGATGCACGAACCATTGCAATCGGTGGTGCCCTTCCCACACTGCACGGCACACACGCCGGCGGAACACACCTCGCCGGCTCCGCAAACCTTGTCGCAAGCGCCGCAATGTTGTGGATCTACTTTTCCGTCAACACAAACGCCTGCACAATCCAGAAGATTCGTCGGGCACGCCGGCGCGCTGCCACCTTCACCACCAGCTCCACCACCGCCGGTGTTGCCAGTGGTTGCTGTGCTCGAACCACCGTCACCGCATGCCGCTGCCCATGCTCCCAGTGACACACAGAGCGAAATCGCCGAAATGATACGTTTCATCGAAAACTCCTTTTCCAGACCACCGAACCCAAGTGCCTCATATTCCTTCGACCAGAATCTTTTTGCCAGAAAAATCTTTTCGCCTGACGGCTGCAATTGGCGCGCTGACGTGCAAAACTTGCGCGTTTCCAAGCGCTTCACGAACTGGCCATGTATTTCGTTTGCGGTCGGTGCCGGTGACATTTTATTGGCGTTTGATGCAAGTGCCGATGACTTGATTGAACACGAACGAACCCCTCGGGAAAGGAAAACAAGCCACGCTCGAATCTCGAGATTGACACCACAGCTTCTGCGTTATGGCAACATTACGCTCCAAATCTGGCCATTGCGCGATTTATCCGGGAACATCGCATTGCAACACTCGGCCGGACATTTCGCGGGCCAAAGACATCCTGGGCGACAGGCGCTCGCTCATCCCAGCCTACATCGACCGCCACTCCACCAACCGCTGCTTTTCGACGCAACAAACCATTGCGCCCGCGCCGTTCGTTCTGCTACGTTCAACCCACCCGTGGACCTCATCAACTCGACCTCGCTTCGAGCCGCACTTTTTACCGGTTTTTCCGGCCCAACGGACGGAATCGGCACGGTCGTCGCTCGCTCGACCCATCGGATCAGCAACAACACCCTCGTCTCGAGCCCCAGCGCGTGGCCCGTTTTCACCGAACCACTCTGGACGGAAGTCGGCACATTCCCCAGCGACATGGTCCCCAACCACCCTGGCTGCGATCTCGTCCTCACCGGCACATTGCGGAGCAAGAGCAAAATCACGCATCTTCGCGCATCCTTCCAAGCCGGCGTCTTTGCTGCGGAAATTGATGTTTTCGGCGATCGGGTGTGGCAATCCCGCGGTGACGACCTCGTGCCTAGCGAACCTGAACCATTTCAAGAAATGCCTTTGACGTGGGCCCATGCATTTGGCGGGGCCAGTGATTACGAAGGTATTGAAGCGCCTTACGTGCTCAACGCGAAAGGTCGCGGATTTTACTTGAAACGCGAACAAGCCGAGGGAAAACCTTTGCCCAACATCGAATGGCCCGACCAACACATCACGAAATGGGACGATCGGCCACTCCCTGCTTGTTTTGCCCCGGTGGTCGATCCTATGAGCTGGAATCTGGCCGATATCGCCATTGCGGCCAAAAATGCCCCCGACGATGAAGCTCGCGATGCCATCATTGGCAGCGCTCATGAACGATGCGCTTTGTCCGCATGTCAGCCGCGTATGATCGCCCCAGCGGTACAACCAGGCGACGAAATACGCATCGAACATGTCGAACCCGAGCCTATTCATTTTCGGATTCCACACGGTTTGCCCACGATCCGCGTCGAACCGGGAACGATGTCATTCGACGTTCCGCTGCGAATTTCCGCGATATTCGTATTATTGGCGCAACAATTGGTCGTCATTACGTATCGAACCGAATTTCAATATGTCTATGAGCGTCGCAAAAAACGCACGGCAACGTTGCTTTTGAACGATGCCCCTGCAAGCCCTGGAGGGACGTGAATCATGGGTGTTCCGTGTATGCCCGTAAGAACCTTGTGTCTAGTAACGGGCCGCGAACTTCACGGTGCATTGGGAACGCTGATTCTCCCACCAGCTCCTCCGGTCCCATTTACGCCCTCGGACATGTCCTTATGGGTATCAGCCATTACCACCTATTACGGCATGGGCGACGCTCCCGTGGCCAATGTCATCATTTGCGGCGAGCCGGCCGTCCAAAAAGGCGCCGACAGCAAATATCTGCGTCCTCATATCGTCATCGTGGGGATTGTCCCGCCCAACGTTATCGTCGGACCCATCATCGACCTCGGCTTTTTCGTCCTCGTGATTGCCGTGGGTTGTTCGAAACCAATCTGGGGCCCGACAAGCGTCAAAGTCGCTGGAAAGTCCATTGCGGTCATGGGCATTCCCTTTGTCCCTCTCAATCCATTTAATCAACTCGTGTGCAGCGATCCGTGTGATTTGCCGGTTGGGTTTGGTATACAAATGCCGAGCAACGTATTTGCAGGCATGTCTCTCGGAGACTACCTGCTTTGCGTCGTCAGTTTGGCGATTGACATGCTCGTCTCGTTCGTGCTGAACCTCATTTTCGGCGGCTTCGATTTCTTGGGCACTTTTGGCGGTAAACGCCTCGCTTCAGCCATTGAAAGAGCTCTTGGACCCAAACTCGGACCTATCATCGGCAAGGGACTTGTCGGAATTATCAAACTCGCCGAAGACGTTTTGGAAAAGTTCCTGGGCAAACGATTGGGGTCCATCGCCGGAAAAGCGGCCGAAGAGGCGGCCAAGAAACTCGCTGGGTCCAAGACAGGTGACTTTGTAACGCCGGACGAATGGCTTGGGTTTGGTAAGGACAATCGAAGCTGAAACACAAAAACCATGACGACTTCCGACATTGTCACGTCATTTATACATTTTACGAAAAACCCACAGGGGCAAGGGTTCCTCCACGTCGTCGCCAAACGTACGTACCACTTGGCAGACGGCCGAATTCCAGAAGTCGCTCCCCAACAAATTGCCGTCGTGCGTGATACGGTATTCGAAAGCGACGAAGACAGCCCCGTCGTGTGGGAACCCGATTTCGTCGGCTGCGGACGAACGGGCACCGATGTCATCGTGCAGGGTTCCGCCATTTGCCGCGACGGGCCGCGAACGGAAATCGAAGTCAGTGTTTCCGTCGAAATGGGCAAAGACAAACGTGGTGATGCCGAAAAATACGTGCGACGTATGCGCGTGTTCGGCGACCGCAAGGTGAGTTGGTACCAAGGGTCCATCTTTTTCACGGGTCCAGAGCCGTTTGAAAAAATGCCCATTACGTATACGCGTGCCTACGGCGGAAAAGATCACAGCGCCAACAAGCGCCATCCCAATGCCTTTGCCAAAGGTATTGCCAATCTGGCCGACCGACCGGAAGAAGATTTCTCGCCCTACGAATATCCACGCAACAACTTGGGCCAAGGGTATGTCATTTTTCCCGATCGCGAAGCCCTCGATGGTTTGACTTTGCCAAACCTCGAATGGGTCGGCGACGAATTGACGCCCGAACGCTTGGTTCTCGGCCATCATAAACGTTGGCCTTGGGCTCCGCGCCCGGCTTGTTTCGACTTTACTCACCAAGATTATTTTCCACGCACGGCGTTTTTGGGCCTCACGCCCGAATTCGACGGGGAAGCTGCTGACGTTCCAGAAGTGCGGGAAGGGTATTTGCCCGCGTCGCTTTTGCGTGTGGACTTTTTCGAGCATCTCGGTTCGCCCGAAGCAGCACGGTTTTTCCACGGCGCTCCTGCGAACCTGGTTTTCCCGCACTTCGACGGTGACGAAGTCATTCGCATCAAGAACATGCATCCGACTCTCCCCGAAATCATCGCGCCCACGCCCACGGAACGCCCGCAAATGCTCCTCGAACCGCATACGGGTGGCGCGCACGAACTCGTACCCGCATTACGAACCGTTGTGGTGCGTCCGGACAAAGAGGAAATGATTCTGATTTGGGTGGGCACCCTCGCTGTTGACCGACCCCCTACCGAAGCGCAATACAAGAAAATGCGTCACGCCATCCGCTGGCGTAAATAAATGATCGGCAGGGGAGATGGTATGAATACGAAACACTTGCCCGCCACCGAACTTCACGAATCCGAAGCGCTGACGCCGGATGAGCCGCTTGCCTTCGAGGCGGCAACTCGTCGCGACGAACGAATCCCGTTACGCCATGGCAAACTCTTGCAAGTGACATCGGAAGATGATCACGATCGCGTCGTATTGATGGGAAAAACCGGACGAATCGAACTCACGCTGGAAATTACCGAATCTGGGGCGCGTGTGGTCCTGGATGCAGCGGATTTGGCGATTCGCGCGAAAAACAAAGTCGCAGTCGAATGCGACACGTTCGATATCAAGGCCCGGCAAATTACGGCGCAGGCCAGCGAAAGCGCGACGATTGAAGCTCCAGACGCATCCCTGCACGCCACGGAGGGTGATTTGTCTCTGCGGGCCAATGACGATGTCAAAGTCAATGGCGAGCGTGTTCTCTTGAACAGCGATGGCGACCTAAAAATACCCACGTGGATGCGCGAAGAACTCGGCGCAAGCCCGGGTCGAGCCCGCGCAGACGTCAAAGTTGACGCTTCCGACGAGTCAGGCGACGCGAGTTTGTGGCAAGAATTCGATGCTCGGACAAACGACCATGGGGAACAGAACTAGATGGATCGAGTGGAACGCAAACTGAGTTCCGAGCAACGCCGACGGCTCGAGACGAGTTTGCAAGGGATAAATCCATTGCAAACATCGGCGTTTGTCGAAGCGTGCAAAGCGGACCTCGAGCAAGGTGATGTTGTGCTCCTCGATGGCGAAATTGTATTTGATCCGAAGGCAATCACGGCGGTCAAAACAGACACGACGTACGGTAGTCGTGGGCAACGTTTGCTCACCGCGTGCATGGGCGCATATTCCGCCCGCATATCAGGCCGTGAACCCGCCGGGTTGGCACCGGGCGTGGCGGTTTTACCGGGAACGTATCGAGTGCACCTGGCGCCGCGGGCAAACCTCGTGGTGGGTGTCGACGAATTGGTTGGTCCAAACGATCACGCCCAACAAATGCGGCGTATCTTGTTCGATGCGCAAGGCATCACGGAGGAAACGTTGCGCGAAAATCGTCGTGGGCGCATGACGGAAGCGCAGCGACAAACCTTGCGGGCAATGCCCAAGAGTTATGCGGGATATGGTTTTGCGATTCTCGGCTTGATTTGTGCTCTTGCAACATACGTCTCGGTAACGAGCGCTTTAGATAAAAACAAATCGTTGTGGAGCGCGCCCATTGTGATGGGCACATGCTTGACGGTACTTTCTTTTGCATTTTTGCCCTCGATGCTTGTCGAACAACGAAAAATGGGGCGGGATACCCAAATCGATGCCGACGAAGGACGGGTGGTGGCTCGAGACGACGTCGCTCGAAAAAGGCACACGATGCATCGTTCTTTGATTTCGCTCAAATTGGCGCTGGGCGAGCAGGAATTCGACATGACCGACAAGCCTGAACTTTTTGCCGCAGTGGTCGAAGGTCAGACCTACCGGGCTTGGGTGGCTCCACGCTCGGGACGATTGATTGCCCTGGAATTCCCCCACGAGAATGATAAAGGTTGAATGAGCACGATGTTGCGAAAAAATTTCCTCGGACAAACATGGGAGGCGCGGGACGATGGATAAAGATTTCACGTTTTCCTGGGACGGTGCGAACGATCCCGCAGGCCCCTGGCATCATCTCGAGGTGCTCGAAGTGCGGGGTCGTGAAGCGATTTCGTCACTTTATGCATTCGAAGTCGAGCTTGTGCGTCGCGGGGACAGCGCCGAAATCGATGTCGGGGACCTTGTGGGACGAAACGCCGCGTTGCGTATGCGGACGGAAACGACGCCCGAAATTCGTATCATCCACGGCCTGATTGGTTCTGCCGTTGAATTGGGAGATACCAAGGACGGCACACGATATCGCTTGACCGTCGTACCGCCCTTCATTCGCGCGACCATGATGAAAAAGAGCCTCGTGTATCTCGAAAAAACACTTCGGGATATCATTAGCAATGTACTCGAACGGACATCATGGGGCGCAGGTTTGACGAAATCCGCCGCGACCAATGGAAAATTCCCTCCGGCCGACGATGGTGACGAGAACCAGTATCGCCCCGCGAAAGCGACGTATCTCTGGGCCGTGCGCGATTTCACGCGCCTCATGGACAAAGAAGTGCGACCCTATTGCGTGCAATACCAAGAAAGCGATTTCGACTTTGTTTCACGATTGCTCGAAGAAGAAGGCATCAGTTACCATTTCGAGCAAACGAAGGACGAGTGCATTTTGGTCCTGACGGACAACGACGATGCGCGTCCGCGAATTCCGGCGAACAATCCATTGGGGCCGAAAATCAAAGGACGCGAATGCGATGCCATTCAAGTGGGCGCACGTGTTCGTCCCAAAGCCGCATCGATTGGCGACTGGAATTGGCGCAAACCCGACCTGGAACTGATCGCCAATTCACCCGCAGGTGTCACGGATTTCCAAGTATACGAGCATCCTGGCCGTTTCGAGCATTCCAAGGAAACGGGAGAACTCTTGGCGAAAACCATGGAACAACGATTCGATACCGAGCGGCAATGGGCCACGGGCGAATTACGTTGTCGATTGGTGTCCGCTGGAACGATTTTCAAATTGGAGCACCCGAACGCCCGTTTTTCCGGGAACTACCTCGTCACGAAAATCGAACATCAAGCGGCAGAAGGCGGAAGTTTTGGCGGCAATGGTCAATCAGTGCCCTACATTGCGCATTTCGAGGCCATTCGTTGCGGTAGCGCAAACAAAGCGGCGGAATCGAATTTTCGCCCCGCACGGGTTACACAAAGACCACGAATCATGGGCAGCCAAACCGCGATTGTCACTGCGGAACCATCAGCCACCGATGCGGAAATTAACGTAGGCGGCCCGGAAAACATCGGCTGCGTGCGCGTACGCTTCCATTGGGACATCGATCGCGGGCGACATGATCAAGAAGCAACATCTTGCTGGATTCGCGTGAGTCATCTTTTTGCAGGTGGACGTGGACATGGCGGCGTGTTTCATCCACGAGTGGGAGACGAAGTCATTGTCGATTTTCTCGAAGGCGATCCCGATCGGCCGCTCGTAACGGGCCGTGTATACAACGGCGTGAATCTCACGCCGGAAAACGCCACGAATCGGCCCACGTACAGCGCCATCAAGACGTTTACGAGTCCGTTTAATGGCAATTACAACATGCTTTCGTTCGAGGACAAACAAGGCGAAGAAGAATTGCATGTGCATGCTGCTCGGGACCATATCACCGAAGTCGAACGAAACTCGGATCGTACGGTGGGCGTCGACGATGCCACGAGGGTCGGCGGAAATCAGAGCGTTAGCGTAACGGGATCGCAATCGACCAGTGCTGGTTCCATTTCAATGAGCTCTGGATCGACCGTCGATATCAATGCGAAAACCGATGTCACGATTGTTGGCGGAGCGAACCTCAATGGCCGTGCGCCAAATATCACCTTGTCCGCCGATACGTTCGTCGGCTCGGCCGGTGGAAATATGGTACATGGCGCAGGATCGAACAATACCATCACGGCTGGATCGAATCTCACGCTCGGCGCGCCAGTCATTGACGTCAATGGCGAAGGCAATGTCAATGTCGGTGCGCCTTGGATCGACATCAAGGGTGGCGCCAAAGTCCGTATTGGCGCGGGTATCGTCGAAGTCAATGGAGGCACGGTCATTGTCAATGGCTCCGCCATTGCCGTCAATGGTGACACAACAATCAAAGGCGGCACCATCAATGTCGAGGGTGGAACGGTCAACATCAAAGGCACAGTCAAAATGAACTGCTAATCGAGGCGCCCATGACCACTACCGAGCAACAAACATCGGAAGGTCCGATTCGTGGAACGATCGACATCGAGCGATATGCCGAAGTAATGGCGCACGTCCGACATTTCGGAAAACCCCAAACCGCGGAAGTGCTCGAACGATTGGGGCTTGACGAAGACCTTTGGGAAGAGGCTCTTTTCGGCTTTACCGCGGTTCTCGTCGAAGAAAGTGAACGCGAAGAAGAGGGGTTATCAAGGCGATTTGGCGAACGGTTTGCCAAGACAAAAACCAGGTTGAGCAAGGAAAAACCTGCTCTGCGTTCGATCGGTCCCCGTCGGGATGAAACACCTGAGCCGCCACCGGCTGAAATCGTGGCTCCCACGATGCCGATTGCCGCGCCAGAACTGGCGCCTCCACCGCCCATGCCAATGTCACCCGTCGTGGTGCCCACGCCCTTGCAGCAAACGCCTCTGCCCACGCAGGAAGGCGTTTCGCCATGGGCCCACGGCGCAGCAGCTTCAACCGCGGCCCCACCGCCCATCGTTCCGCCAAGGGTGGTTGCTCCTGTAAAACCTACGGCTTCACCGGATATGTCGTTCGTTCCCGCAGGTATGCGGAACTTTGCGAGCTTGCATGGAACGCAAGGTCCGGCGCTCGATGCGGCGGCGAAACCAGCGCTTCCGTTTGCCGAAGATGCCGCCAACGCGGACCAGGATGCGGCATTTCGGCGTGCAAAAGAGCTGGCTGAAACCGAACCGATTCGCCCCAAGCCGCTGCATGCCGAGCCGGCGACAGGCGAGACGCGCGATATTTCGGCAGTCGTCGCGGCTGTGATGGCGCAGAAAAAATCGATCCCGTTCGAGAAAGACAAACAAGCAGCCAAGACCGCAATTCCGGCCATGACGCCGCCGCCCGCCGTCGTCACACCTAGCCCCCCACCGGCTGTTGTCGTGCCAAACTCGCCAACCAAAACACCTACCGCGCCAAACCCCGAGCCGATCTCGCTGACGATCGAACAGTATGCTTCTTTGTGCGTCGAAATTGCCCTCAATCCAACGCAACGGCGGGAAATTACGCAACGGTACGGGCTTTCTGACGAACACGCGTCACGTATTGATGCGTATTGGCGAGCGCGCATAACGAACGAGCCGGAGATCGACAAGGCATTTCGCTGGGCGTACCATTCGTACCAACAATGGTTGGCCCGGCGTTGAGTTCGCTAAAGCAATCGAATGGCTAGTTGAGCAAACAAACCAAACGCTGACGCGCCATATTCACTTCGCAATCCGAATCCGCGGGTTGCATTACGCCACGCATCCGTTTGCGAAAGCAGATCATGCGGCGTCAACTGTTGAAGCAGCGCGGTATCTGGTCCCCTGCCCAAGGGCACATAGCCGCCGAATCGAATGAGCAAATTCTGCTCCGCCCAATATTCAATGGCCGGTGCAATGAGCATGCTCGGATCTTGAACGTTGGCAATCACCGAACCAGCAACAGAAAGCAATTCGGACGCCTGCCAAGAAGCCGCAAGACCCACGTAATGCCTTCCGGCCCCGAAAACTTCTCCACGCAACACGCGATCACTTCGCAAAACACCCAAATATCCCGACGAATCCGTCGCACCATAACCATTGTAATAATATTCGCCCGTCAATACCAAATCATCGAGCGGCCGAACATCCGCACCCACCACAGCGCGCAGAAACCGCTCGGGCGCCTCGCCCGGATTGCGATCGAATGCCGACGTCCACGCGGCTTCTCCATGCACTCCCACAGGTCCAATATCACCCGTCACGTCCAAACCAATCACGGCATCCCGCATATACTTCGCGACAGAAGGCGCAATGTCAAATCCTTTCACATTGACTTGGGCCCGCATGACTGCGCCGACGTTGCGCAATTCAAGCTGCGGGAGGACCAAGAACTCGAGCTGAATGGTTTCTGCCAAAGGAACCGATGCGCGTACCGCGTCAATTCCGCGACGAACTTCACGATCGATATCGGTCGGCGCAAAAGGACTGAGCAAGTCCGTCGGATTCCAAAATCGCCCCGAACCCCAAGAAAGAACCTGTCGACCAATGGTGAAATTAGCCCACGAAAAACGCGTTTTGAACGCCAATTGATCCAAATTGTTCAACAGAACGAGCCCACCCTCTTGCGTAATCACCCGATCGAAATCGACGAGCCGCCGATTGGCGCCTTGGGTAAACCGAGCTGGCACAGCACTTCCCAGCGACGCGCTCGCTGCAAATGCCGGATCGGACGCAATGATCGCTCCAAGTTGCCACGCGAGCAAAAATTCATATTGGTCCTTGATGACAAACCGACTCCATATTCGCGCATTGTTCGTCGAAGTCCCACCATACAGCGGTATTGCCCTCACTTCAGGCACGAGCGCCGCTTGTTCAGGCGGAAGACTACTCCGCGCACTTGTTACCAAGTCTGCAATGGCTTTGCTCCCCTCCACCAACCCGGACCGCATGCGCAATCCCGTTGTGAAGGTCTTGTAGAATGCACTCACGTCAATGGATGACGTACCATCTTTGGACGTCCAAACGTCTTTGGCTTCCGCGGATTCGGGCGTCAAACCCGCCGCAACGAGCGCCGCGACAAACGTTTGCGAGATTCGATGACGGTTCATACGCCGACGAGCCTCATTGCTCGGTGGTGATCTTGCCGTCCACCATACGCACAACTCGATCCGCTTGTTCGAGCACCATTGGATCATGCGTGGAAAACACGAACGTCACGCCTTGCTCCCGATTGAGCTCGCGCATGAGCGCCACGAGCGCTCGACCCGTTGATTGATCAAGGTTTGCCGTAGGTTCGTCCGCCAAAACGATTGCCGGCTTGCTGGCAATGGCTCGAGCTACCGCAACACGTTGTTGCTGACCACCGCTCATTTTCAAGGGCCGCGTATCGAGCAAGTCTTTGATGCCCATGCGTTCGAAAAGCTCCGAAACGCGCTTTCGACGTTCAGAAGCGCTGACGCCTTGAAGTTCCATGACATATTCGGCATTTTCAGCAGCCGTCAAGACCGGCACCAAGTTGTATGCTTGAAAGACAAACCCGACGTGATCTCGCCGCAAATCTGAGAGATCCCGCTCGGATAAGCCATTCAATTCTCGCCCAGCAATGCGAATCGTCCCGGACGTTGGGCGATCGAGCGCTCCAATGAGGTTGAGCAGGGTGGTTTTTCCCGACCCGCTCGGCCCGGCCAGGGCCATGAATTCCCCAGCATCAACCGTCATATCAACGCCTTGGAGCGCACGCGTCGTGATGCGTCCTTTTTCGACGTAATCCTTGGTCACTCCCACGACTTCAATAACTGGCACGAGAAAATCCCTTTCAATTCGAGCGCAAGGCTTGTGCGGGCGACATACGCGCCACTTTCCAGGCTGGATAAAGAGCGGTAAGCAACGCCATGACGTACACGAGCGCTGCGGCTTTGAAAGCACTACCCGGCGAAAACTTCGTTTTGATCGCTGTGCGAAGAACCGTCCCGGCGTATTCAATGGCTTCGCCACCGGCTGCACCTCCGATGTTCAACATTGCATGGTGCGATCCGTACCACGTCAAAGCCAAACCCATCGTCAGTCCAAACCCAGCGCCAAGGGTTCCAATCCAAAACGATTCTCCCAACACTTGCGCCACAACCCGTCCAGGACGAGTTCCAATGGCTCGCAAAACGCCGAATTCACGGTTACGCTCGAGCACCGACATCAACATCGTATTGAGAATGCCGAGACCAACCAATCCGTAAATAAACAATGCGGCGAAAACGATGATGCTATCACTCATGCGCTCGATGGTGCGCAACGCAGGCAAAATCTCGCCATAAGAAAGCACTTCGTATTTGGGGCCCAGTTTTTCGCGTAGCCGTTGCGCCTCCTGATCCGACACCGATGCATGTTCGAGCTGAATCACGATTTGATGACCCACGTTCTCCACACCGAGAAGATTACGCGCCGACGAAGCACTCACGAGCACCCGACGTTGAGAAATCGCGGGCGACATCGAATGAAAGATGCCTCGAACACGGTAGAGTTCGGCTCCGATTTCACCATCCGCGCGCTGCACCATCATGCGCACTTTCGCGCCGACCTCCACATGCAATCGTTGCGCGAGTTTTTCTCCAATCAACAGACCACGTTCGTCATCGGGCGCCGGAAGCTGTCCCTGACGAACATCACGCGTATACAAGGACAATTTTTGTTCGTCTTGCCAATCGACACCTTGCAGCTCGACGCCTTCACTTCCGCGCGCGCTCGAAATCAACCCGCGCGTGATGATGCGATAACCCGCTTCGCTCCCGCTGGGCAACTCGAGGCGATTCAACAATTCCCCCGGCGTTTCCAGCCCATCCGTGACGCGATGTTGAGCGCGCCAATTCGTGGCCGTGATTTCAACATGGCCCATACCGACGTTATCCAGCTGCTCTTTGGCTTCGCCGAGCATGCTGTCCATCAGGCCGCCATAAAAAATGACTAGCATCAGGCCAATTCCGACAGCGCCCATACTGATGAGCGTACGTCGTCGATTGCGCCAAATACTTCGCCACGCAATCTTGAGAATCGTTCGCATCAGACGTACCTCGTTGCATCTACAGGCTGTAGTCGCGACGCGCGAATAGCCGGAATCAGGCCCCCTGCGAGCATCGTCAGAAACGTGGTCAATCCAGCGCCCGCCACGGATCCCCAATGCAATCGCAATTCCACCAATTTGGGCAAACGCGCTCCCATCATATCCATGCCTTTGCCCAACGCGGAAAAGTCCCACGAGCTGATTCCGTGCAGAATCGCAAAAGACGCGGCCACGCCAATCAGAAAGCCCACCAATCCGAGCAGCAGCACTTCTAGCACGACCATCGTCAAAATGCGCCCGCGTCGTGTGCCGAGCGACGCCATGACGCCGAATTCACGCGTTCGTTCGAAGGTCGACATTGTCATCGTATTGAGCACCCCCAACGAAACAATGAGAAAAACCACGAAATCCACCATTCGTTGGTTTTTGGCCTTGGCATCAATCGCGCTCTTGAATTCGGGAAGAATCTCCGTCCAGGACAAGACTTCGAGTTTGTCCGTATTGAGAGCATTACGAACATTCGCCACGACCGGCGCGAGGTTTTCTTCATCTTTCGGCAAACGCACGATGACTTGATGCACGCCCTGATCCAAAGCGAAAAACGACTGCGCTTCTTTCAACGGAAGCACGACGGTCGTTGCATTGGCCTCGTAACTACCGACATCGCCCGTGCCAACGACGGTAAATCGATCATTCGCCAGCGAGCCATCCGCGGCTTGGCCGACGAGCACCAATTCGCTGCCTGGCTTCAGATTGAGCTGTTCGGCCAAACCATTGCCGACAATGGCTTCACGCCCTTGCGCCGAATCCAAGGCACGACCCTTTTCGATGACAAACAACTCGCGCGAGCTTTGGTTCTGAGGATCGATTCCCATCACCAACACGGCGCTCGCGGATTCGCCCGAACCTCCAAGCCCCGCGCCAACGACGCGTTTTTCCACTTGCGCCCCCGGCAGAGCTTGAAGAACTTTGGTTTCTATCGTTGCCGCTTCAGGCACGACGTTGGACATTTCCGGCGTTTCTTGATATCCAACACCGTGAACCTGCAAATGGCCCACCATGCCCAGCGTGATTCCTCGGATCATTTCGTCCGTGGCCACGATGCGGAAACTGTGGATACTCACAATGGCCGTCACGCCCATGGCCAAAGCCAAAATGGTTATCGCCGTTCGCCGACCATTACGCCAAATATTACGCCAGGCAAGTTTGAGCAATAGCATCGACGTTATCGGCCTTCTTGCAATCGATTCAAGCTGAACGTATCATCCCCGATGTTTGCGTCGAATTCGATGTTCTCGTACGAAATGATGGTTTCTCGCTCCGAATCGGCAGGTTTGATGGACATTCGCCCAGGAAATTGCCGCCAACCAATGGTGCGAATGTCCCCAAACGACATCGTACGCGCGAGTTTACCGTTTTCGTCGTAAAACCGTTGCAGCACCGGAACACACGAGGCGCGATCAACCATCATTTCAATCTTGCCCCAAACCACGACCGCACTCGCTTTGGGTTGAAGGACCACCCGCCAAACGTCACGACCATCTTGTTGGCCTATGCCCGTCACTTGCGATTCAAAATCGTTGACCATCGAATTACCCCGCACGAGGTCGTCATTCGTGAAATCGCTACCCATCCACGAATCACCAAGCATTCCGGACGGCAGTTTCATCACACGACCGGCTTGCGGCAAGTAATTCCAAAGCTGCTTTTGCCGCTTCAACGTCATCATACCGGTTTCTCGAGGCCCACCTTCGAGGATCCGAATGAGCGCCAAATCACGACCTTTCGTCCAACTCTTCATTTTGAGCGTCCGTGTCCAAGACTTGGTCTTGATGGTCATCGTCATCGTGCTCACCGACGAATTGCCTTCGAGCGTTCGCTCGACACGTTGCAAAATCGGAGCAACTGCGGGTTTGTCTTCCTTCGTTGGACAAACAGGTAAGTTTGCCGGCGGAGCATCAGCGGCCCGAGCATCCACCGATGCAGCAAAAAAAGCAACGACACCCAAACATGCGGCGGACAACTTCTTCGATAGGCTCATGGCATGTGCTCCTGAAAAGGCTCGATAGTGGAGGATATCAACTCGGCAAGGAGAAATCGACTTTTTGCTAGGAAGCAACTGTCGTGCCGTTTGCAAAGAACATCGCTGGGACGAACAATCAAGCATGTACGCCAATCTCGAGCGTCGACCCACATCAGCGGCCTGTAGCTTCGCGCAATCGCTGCGTGCAGGCGCAAACCATGCGCCGGTGTCAATTTCTCGGGCATTGAAGCAATCTTGGAACAATCCATGCGTGCTCGCGCGTTATAACGTGCGGATGACGTCGACCACGCCCCGCCCAGCGGAAAAATCCCGCATGAAATTCAAACGTTACATCCAGCTCGTGGCGGCGTCTTACGGCGTGGTACTCCTCGTTTTGTTGATCGTGCGTTACGGAATCGGCGATCGAACGTCTTGGACTTTCGCCTTGAACTCCTTGTTTGTACACGCCTTTTGGCCGGCGCCTGTGTTGGCGATCCTGGGCGCCGCCTTCCGAGACCGGTCTGCACTGGCGATCAGCGGCTTGTCTTTCGCGCTTTTTGCTTGGCATTGGGGTGGTTTGTATATCCATACAAAACACGCGACCTCGGCACCCGGACAAACCATTCGCGTCATGACGTACAATGCGCTTGGATACAACACCGATACTGCGGGGACGATTCGCGTCGTTCAAGATCTGAATGCCGATATCGTGGCGCTCCAAGAACTTGCCCCTGAACATGCAACGGCACTCGAAAAAAAACTTGGTAAAAAATATCCCTATCGGCTCCTGGATGCGCGACCTGGCGTGACCGGATGCGGTATTCTGAGTCGTTATCCATTGCGCAAAATCAATGAGGCGCCCTTGAATACCTTGCCTTGGATTGGATCGCCCATGGCGGTTGAAATCGAAGTGTCAGGCCAAACGCTGCAATTCGTCAATTTTCACACCTACGCCGGACCTGCGCATACGCTCATGCGAGAAAACCAAGCCCGAGCGCTCGAGGCTTTCGCGGCAACTCATCCCGGGGCGCTGATTTTCGCGGGTGACTTGAATGCCACCGATCAAAACGCCGCTCATGCGATCATCGCCCATCGGATGCATGATGCATGGCGTGACGTTGGTTTTGGCTTGGGTCATACGTTCCCGGGCAAACCAACGCCGGAAATTGGTGGTTCGCGTCCTGTGATTTTGGGTATTCCCGTACCGACATGGCTCGTGCGCATTGATTATCTCTTTTTTTCGGATGCTTTGATTGCGCTCGATGCACAACTCGGAGCCGACGATGCGGGCAGCGATCATCGGGCTATTGCGGCAACGTTTGTGTTCAAATCCCTTTGATACGACGGCAGCTGGGAGTAGACTTTGACTTGCGCGATGAGTCGCGACGCCGTACAAGCTGCGCATGAAACATCATGCGTGGCTTTTGGGAATCGTCGCTCTTTGCTGCCAAGCTTGCGGCAATGACCCGCCGCCAACCACGGTCATTGGCGCTGGCGGCGGCAGCTCGGGCCAAGGCGGAGGCGGCGGAGCTGGAGGGGAATCACAGGCGGGGCCCGAAGGCTTCGTTTTTCCAGGAACACTCGCGCAGGTTCCTTTGGCCGTCACGGAAAATGGCATTGCTTGGTTGTTCAGCGGCGTCTATGATTCAATGGGGCCGGGATATCCAGGCATTTGGCATAGTGCACAACTGCGAAAAATCAATGCGCAAAATGCCATCGAGATCGACGACTTGATAGATGCCGATGGGTTTGACGTCGAACCGGTCGCGATTCACCTTGCCGCCAATGACGACGTTTTTCTCCTGGGGCACACATCGAGAACACCTGGCTCTAGCTCGACATTGACGATTGGCGGACAAGCTGTTGCCATACCCCATGCAGAAGCGGCGTTTATCGCAAAACTCGACGCCCAAGGAAAGCTGGTTTGGGCCCACGTTCTCGATAAGAATGCAGGGACCGACGCCAATGGATCGCCGGGGCTATTTCGGCTCATGGACGTCGGGACCGACGCCAATGGGCGCGTCTATGTCGCGGCCGTTTTGCGAGGAAAAGCGGATCTTGGCGTGGGTGGCATCACGCATGACGATGCCCTTGCGTTTGTCTTGTCGCCCGAGGGCAAACCGCTCGAACAGCGCATCTTTTCGTCAAAAGACACCACGTTCCTGAAGATCGAAGTTGAACCTTCGGGGGCCATGTGGTTGGCCCGCTCATCGCTTTTTCTCACATCGGGCATTGAACACTTCGATACGGCGGGAATTGCAAACTTTTCGGCGTGGGAACCCATTTGCTGGGTCGAAGGGCTCGCATTTGCGCTCGATGGCCAGGGTGGGTTTTTCTCGGCCCGTGCCGAAGACGTTGCCGAACATTGCACATCGTTGACGATGCAACACACTCTGCCTTCGGGCGCGCCGGGATGGCTGGTCAACGACGGCGTGTATTACGCTGTTCGTCCAGCATTGGCTCGAGTCGGTGCGGGTCGTGCGTTGTTGGGCATTGGTTTGGAAGGAACAATCACGCTCGGCAAATCGAGCATGACGGGGACAGACCGTGACGACATCTGGATGGCAGAATTCGATGATCAAGGTATCGTCTCGACGACGCAACGTTTTGGCGGCCCAGGAATCGATGAAATAATGCAGATTGGCGCCAATACCTCGGGGGATCGGTTTGTCACGGGTTACTTCGCCGAACAAATTGATTTCGGTGCGGGGCCATTACACAACACGTCGGGCACAGCACGAGCGATTTTCCTATCGCGCATGGCGCCCAAGTGATGCAATGACCTAGGTCTCTGCGACGATTCTATTTCTCTGCACACCAAGATTGATGCGTCCGTCTGGACTCGTAATGCGAGCTTCGACGACGTCATTGGGCTGAAGGTAGGGGCGTTTGGCCTGGACGTTGAAGAAAACTTCCCATTTCTTCTTTTCGCTGAGCAATGCACCGAGTTTTTGCTTCGTGGGCGAAGGAATGGATAACGCGCACCCTGCGGGAGTTCCCGTCGCAATCACGTCCCCCATGAACAAATCCTGAATGCCTGATAATTCCGTCAACGTCTCGGCCGGACCATACACCAGGTTTTTGGTGTTGTCTTTTTGGCGGATTTTGCCATTGACGCTCAGTTCCAGATCCAGATTGTCGAGAGCTTCAAAATCGCCCGGCTCGAGCAAACACAAGTACGGGCCAATGGGACCAAACGTGCGAAAACTTTTGCCCTTGTAAAACTGCATTTGCGGAATTTGGATGTCTCGGGCTGAATAATCGTTGAGAATCACAATCCCGGCGATGAATTCGTTCAGGTTGGTTTTGGTC